>CAZSWS010000039.1:0-25055 GCA_964610765.1 uncultured Parabacteroides sp. | reverse complement strand
AGATCTATGGTTTCTGGGTAGTTGCTCGAAATTAATATGTTGAAATATTTGTTGTGTAAAAAAAAGCACTACATTTGTATAACACATATATAACATTAGTATAACAATGGAGGCAAGCGCAATCAAAAAACAAACAGCTTTTAGACTTGATGAAAGGCTACTGAATAGGCTGAAAGCAGAAGCAAGGAAAGCAAACAGAAGTTTAAACAATTATGTAGAATGCATTCTCATGGATAGCGTGTATAATGAACCGAACAAAACTACTTTAAAAGCAATGAAGGAAGCGGAAAGCGGAAAAGATTTAGAAACGTTGAAGCTAAAAGGGTTTAAAGAATTTGTAGCAGATTTATGAGAATATTCAAACTGACAAGTCAATTTAAGAAAGACTTGAAAAGATACTGTAATAATCCCGATAAAATTGCAAGTTTAGAAATTGTGCTTGAGCTGTTGCAGGAAACAGGAATAGTTCCACCAGAATATAAGCCCCATTTATTGAGAGGAAACTACAAAGGCTATATGGAATGCCATATTGAAAATGATTTTTTACTTATTTGGATTGATGAAACAGAAGAAATCATAAAGTTAATTAGGCTCGGTAGTCATTCAGATTTATTTAAATAAATGTTTTCTTAGTTAAAGATGAGCTTAAGTATTATGCGAATATTGTAAAAAAAGAACTAAAAAAAACCGCCTCTTTGATTGGAGGCGGTTGATTATTTTTACTTGTTCAATGTCTTGTTTATTTTTCTGAGCTTAAAAGCAAAGAATATACGGATAGCGCCATATAGGATTAAGGAAATAGAAAACAATATCGCTATATATGCTGCTGCAAATGCCGGATTTGCAATTAGTAAGAATGAGAATATCACCCCTACTATTCCAAAAGCAAGCATCCATCCCCAGCCTTTTATGCCAACACGTTGCATTTCAATCGATCCACTGATGCTTGTGATAGAAACAAACATCATCCAAAATCCGGCTAAATAAGCCAGAACCAGTATGCTTTCAATAGGCTTGGTGATTAAGATAAAGCCAAATATAAAACTGAGAATACCTAACGCTAGTGTCCATCCCCAACCATTTAAGTTTTTACGATTTATTATCGAAAAAATAATATCAAAAGCACCATTTGCAATTAAACTTGCAATGAAGATGATTGTTAATACGCCTAGCGTAGAGAGAGGAGCCGCCGCAGACCAAACTCCAACCAATAAAGTCAAAATACCTACCAGGAGGGATACCCACCAAAATTTCACTCGCTCTTTTACTTCGTTTAATAAAGAATTATTCATCACTTAGTATTTTAAAAAGAATTATGCCGAAATGTTTCGGTTCTACAAAATAGCACAAAAAATTATTAAAATATAATTTATGGGAACTAATTATGCGTTATTCTCTCATTTAATTCAAATCAATCATTCAAGAGAGCTAGTCTGTTTTTATCGTGGTGGGCTACTGATATAAATGAATAATTGCTTTTACTAAGACTCTCTATACAATTTATTCATGATTTTATAGTTTATAATAAGTAGAACGATTTACCTATTATATATACATGAAGCGAATCGCTTTTATTGTTTTTATTATATGCAGTCTGGGAGGGACGATGAGCGGACAGACGGAAGCTCAGTTTTCTCAGCATCACATGGCGTTGGGCTACTATAATCCGGCATGGGCCGGTAGTAGTGGAGACATTAACGCCACCTCTATCTATAAACGCCAATGGGCGGGTATGGATGACACGCCCGGTTATTATTTCGTTCAGGCAGATATGCCTATCCATCTGGGTGTGACTCGTCACGGAGTGGGTGTGCTGTTCTATTCAAACGAGGGAGGCATATATAAAAATACACTCAAAGCACTGCAATATAACTTTAAATACAAGTTGTGGGGTGGAGAAGTAGCTATAGGTATTCAGCCGGGCATATACAGCCAAAAGGTGAAAGGCTCTACCGCCCGTCCTGAAGAAAATAACCCATCATCTACCGATGGGTCGGGAGATACAGGTATGCCCACCACTGATATCAGTGGCTCAACATTCGATATAAATATGGGGATGTATTTCAGGCATAAACAATTTTATATGGGCATTGGAATGTTGCATGCCGGACAGCCTTCGATTGAACTCGATGAAATACAGGAGGGAACTTTGCAACGCTCATTTAATTTCGCTGCCGGATACAATATTCAGCTGAAAAACTCGTTGTTTGAATTACAACCCGCTGTCTTTATGCAGTCGAGTACGAAAGGCTTTTATACGGATTATACGCAATCAGCTAAAACAGCCTTTTACGCAGACATAACGGGCCGGGTTGTATATGACAAGAAGTTTAATGCGGGAGTTACCTGGCGAACAGGTGCGCAGTCGGGTGTCATCTGTATGATTGGGGCGATGTTTGATAATTTTCAGGTTGGGTATGCGTATGACTATACGACATCAAGGACCGGAAAGTCGGCTGGAAGTCATGAAGTGGTTGCTCGGATAAACTTCCGTTTGAAAAAAGCAAGCAGAGGCAGTGCCCCGCATAAAAGTGTACGTATCTTATAAAAAGGAAAGAATAGAAATATATGAAAAAAGCATTATTCCTACTGATAATAACCCTGTTTTGCCTTTCGTGCAGACAAATAGGAATGAGCGGAGCGAGTGGCGAGCTGGTCGGCACGCGGAATGTGCTGTTTAAAGAGCCTGACCCTTATGGAATGGTCTTGGTGAAAAGAGGCTCTATCCACATGGGACCGGCAGAAGAAGATAGCCTGTGGGGCTTGGAGGCAGATACAAAAGGAGTTTCGGTCAGTAGTTTTTGGATGGACGATACAGAAGTAACCAATGCTAAATACCGGCAATTTGTTTATTGGGTGCGCGATTCCATCATTCGTGAACGATTGGCAGATCCTCGGTATGGAGGGAATGAGTTTTTCAAAATAACAGAAGATAAATACGGTGAACCGGTCACTCCTCATCTGGACTGGTCGCAGCCCATCCCTTGGAAGCGGGCTTCGGAAGAAGAAGAACGAGCGATAGAAAGCCTGTACATAACTAATCCGGTGACAGGAGAGAAAAAGCTAGACCCCAAACAAATGGTCTATCGCTATGAATGGTATGACCATGCGGCAGCTGCTTTACGTGAAAACAGTATGGACCCTACGGCGAGAGAGCGGAATACGGACAAGGAAGTAGACCTGCAAAAAGTGGTGATGATAGCTAAAGATACGGCTTATGTAGATGACAACGGGAACGTGGTGAACGAAACAATCACACGACCCCGTTCAGGACCTTGGGACTTTTTGCATACGCGCATTGCCTATATCTATCCGGATGAAACGGTATGGGTGAATGACTTTGATAATTCGATGAATGAGCCTTATTTACGCATGTATTTTACGCATGCCGGATATGACGATTATCCGGTGGTGGGCGTGTCGTGGGAGGCTGCTACGGCATTTTGCGCTTGGCGGACAGAACAGTATAAACGATTTATTAAACTGCCGGCAGGAATGGTGATTGAGCCATTTCGACTACCTACTGAAGGAGAGTGGGAGTATGCCGCCCGAGCCGGGAATTCAGAAAATGTATACCCTTGGGCAACGGACGGATTGCAGACTGAGAAAGGATGCTTTATGGCTAATTTTAAGCCGGGCGAAGGAAACTATACGGAAGATGGGCATTTGATTACTTCGCGAGTTGCTATCTATCCCCCCAATGAGTTTGGACTCTATGATATGGCCGGCAATGTGTCTGAGTGGACTTCCACTACCTTTCTTGAGTCCGGTCCCAGTAGGATGGGCGATATGAATCCTGTCTTGAACTATCACGCAGCTACGGAAGATCGCTACGACATGAAAAAGAAAGTGGTTAGAGGTGGGTCGTGGAAAGATATCTCTCAATTTATACGTTCAGACATGCGTTCGTATGAATATCAAAATGAAACACGTTCATATATCGGTTTTCGCTGCGTACGTACGCATGTGGATTTTTTAGATAACAAACGGAGAAAATGATGCAGTCAGATAATTACTAACAGGGAAAGAGATGGGTACATATAAAAGATATAAAAATAGGGTTGAGATGTTTCTAGCCAGTCAAAAGGGAAGAAGAATACTCAACTTCTGTTATAGTTGGGGTGCATCGGTTATTATTTTGGGTGTGATGCTTAAAATTATTCATTTCCCCTATGCTACCACCATTATCAGTGTGGCGATGACCTTCGAGGCTTTTGTGTTTTTTATTTTTGGCTTTGAGCGTCCTACCATGGAATATAACTGGGAAGAGGTTTTTCCGGTTTTAAAATCAAAAAACCCATTAGACAGACCGGATTTTGAACAGTCTAAAGGGACTGATAGTGGTCTGTATGCAGCCGTGGAAGGTGGTAATTCTGTACGTGCAGGCAAAGAAATGCATGCAGCAGTAGCCGGAGCGGGGTTTGTTGGTGAATCTCCTCAGACGATAGTTAATGAAGGAGATGCCGAGTCAATGAGTGAAAGCATTCACCGATTGAATGACGCTGCTTCGCAAATAACCAAAATGGCTGACTTGACTGAAGCAACACAGACCTATTTAGAGCAACTGAATGAAAATATCAAAGGATTAAATGCCCTCTATGAATTACAGCTGAAAGGGGCTAGTTCGCAGATGGAGAATATGGAACATATCAACAGTGGGTTGAGTCATATCCGAGGGATGTATGACGGAGCTGTAACAGATAGTTCGCTGTTTCGTGCGGAGAATGAACGGATGGCACACCTTTTGGGTCAACTGAACCATGTATATGGGCGTTTGCTGCAAGCGATGACCATTAATATGCCCAATGTGCCTAATCCCTACTACCAACCTCAACAATCCCCAAATCCCTATCAGGCGCCGAATAACCCGCCGGCAGGTGAAGGAAACAAAACAACAGAGTGATTAATCAATAAATATTCGTCAAACAAGCTATGGCTTTTGCAAATAAACCCAATTCGCCTCGTCAAAAGATGATTAACCTGATGTATCTGGTATTCATCGCTATGATGACACTCAATGTCTCGTCAGAGGTGTTGGATGGATTTGAACTGGTGGAAGATAGTTTGCAAACGTCTATAGAAAGTTCTACCCATCGAAATAGGCTGATTTCGGGTGAGCTGGCAGCTTATTACGACCGTAATCCGGAAAAAGCCCTTACGTGGTATGATAAGAGTCGTCAGATAGCAGACCAATCAGATCAACTGGTGGACTATATCCAGGACTTAAAGGTGCAGATTGTTCGGGAGGCAGACGGAAAAAAGGGAGATCCGCTGAAGATAAAACATAAAGACAATCTGGATGCGGCTTCGAAGGTCATGTTAGCCCCTGTGACCGGACAAGGGAAAAAGCTTAAAAAAGCGATTGAAGACTATCGTGTGTTGGTCAGTGATATGGTGAATAATCCGGCTAAGGTAAAGGTGATTGAAGAGATGCTTCATACCAAGTTGCCACGTAAAGACGGAGTGAACAGGCCGTGGGAAAATACACTTTTTGAAAATATGCCTGTTGCTGCCTCTATCACGTTGCTCACCAAACTCCAAAGCGATGTGCGATATTCAGAAGGAGAAGTATTGTCTCATCTGTTGAGCAGTATTGATATGGGCGACTATCGTGTCAATCAAGTGGTGGCTCAAGTAGTTCCGAATAGTCAGATTGTGATGCGTGGAGGGACTTATGAGGCAAATATTGTGCTCTCGGCTATCGATTCGACTAAAAGACCACATATTGTCATTAATGGCAATCCGTTGAATGATGCAGACAATGGCGTGTACCGCGTGACAGCCGGCGCAAGTGGGAGTTTCCCTATTCAGGGATATATCGAGCTAAGCGGAGCAGATGGACCTCAGCAATATCCCTTTGAAAGTGAATATTACGTCACAGAGCCTACGGCAACTGTAGCTCCTACCTTGATGAACGTGTTATATGCCGGATATGACAATCCTATACAGATAGCTGTGCCGGGTGTTCCCAGTGGAAATGTGACGGCTTCAATGACGAATGGGACATTGAGTAAAACGGGCGACTTATGGAATGCTCAGCCGGCAACTCCCGGATCAGATGCTATCGTGACAGTTCATGCACGTATGGCTGACGGAAGAAGTGTTGAGATGGCTAAACAAGCCTTTAAGGTGCGCGCATTGCCTGATCCGCTTCCCTATATCGAATATACAGACGAAAATGGATTGGTGCGTAAGTTCAGAGGGGGGCGGTTTAGTAAGCGGGCACTTATTCAGGCAGATGGAATACAGGCGGCTATTGATGATGATTTGCTAAAAGTAAATTATATCGTGCTAAGTTTTGAATTAACCTTTTTCGATTCGATGGGTAATGCCATGCCTGAAGCATCACAAGGGGCTACGTTTACGCAGCGACAGAAAGACCGTATCCGTAACCTTCCCAGAGGAAAACGATTCTATATCACGCGTGTGCTGGCTAAAGGTCCGGATGGTATCGAGCGTGTAATACCTCAGGCTATAGAAGTTATTGTCAATTAATTTATACCGATATGAGGCGATTTTATTTCATCCTATTTACCTTATTTACCCTGCTGACTTTCTCGGCTGTTGAAGCTCAACAAGCAGAGCGGCGGACTCCTCGACTGATTCGGGGTGAAGACCTTCGAAAGGCAGAAAAAGAGTCGGCGGTGGATGATTTGTCCGTGCGTGAGCAAAAATGGAACAAGCAGTTAGAGAAGGACATGGGTAGAGTGCGTTGGATGCGGGTGATATATAGAGAACTGGATTTAAATAAGGACGAAAATGCTTCGCTCTATTATCCGATAAGACCTACTAATGGAGAGAAGAATCTCTTTTCGACGATATTTGAGCTTATTGGTCAAGGCAAGATTGCAGCTTATGAATATTTAGACGGGTATGAGTCGTTTGCTGAAGAGCATCGGATGGATTATAAGTATCTGTTAGACAACTTTCATATCTTATATGATTCGCTACCGGGTACATCGCGTACTGATCCTGCAACGTATGTGGTGAACGAAAGTGATATCCCTTCAGACTTGGTGAAGAAATATTATGTCAAAGAGGTCTATTACTTCGATGAAATTCGCTCGTCTTATGGTGTTAAGGTATTGGCTATTTGCCCTATAATGATAAGCTATCCGGACTATACAGATGAGGTGGAGTTGCAAACACCTATGTTTTGGCTGCCTTATGAGTCTATTCGCCCTTACATCGCGCATACCTACCTGATGACTTCGGCTGTGAATAATGCCCATACTTACTCGATAGATGATTTTTTTACTAAGCGATTGTATCATGGAGAAATTATCAAAGTAGGAAATACAAAGAACCTTCCGCTTCAGGCTTATATTTCTAATCCCGATTCGCTGAAGATGGAGCAAGAACGGATAGAAAATGAACTAAAAGCGTTTGAAGAGGCTTTGTGGAGAAAACCTTCAAAAGATCAAGTCGTTCCCAGCCAAAAAGGTGCGAAGGGAAAAACACCTAAACGGAGTGTGCGTACCATGCGTTGAGGGAGTATATGAGGTTTGTGTTTTCGAAATATAGAAAAGAGTGAAACTGTAGTAGGTAAATTTCACTCTTTTTCTCTTTCTGTATATCTTTGCCCCTTAATCATTGAGAAAAACGCCATGCTTGAGTTTCTAGCACAATACGGATATATTGGTCTGTTCATAGCCTGCTTTTTGGCTGCGACTATCCTGCCATTCAGTTCAGACATCGTTTTTGCCGGATTATTACTGGCGGGACTACTTCCCTGGCCTTGTGTTTTTATTGCAACGGCAGGTAACTGGATGGGGGGAATGACAAACTATTTTTTGGGGAGATTGGGAAAGATTGAATGGATTGAAAAATATCTAAAGATAGAACGAGGGAAGATAGAACGCATGCAAAACTGGCTAAATGGCAAAGGGGCATATATTGCGGTCTTTAGCTTCGTCGCTTTTGTGGGCGATATCATGGCAGTTGCCTTAGGGCTGATGCGCACTAATCTGCTGAAGGTATCAGCTAGTATGTTAGTGGGTAAGTTCTGCCGCTACGTAGTTGTTATGTACCTTGTCCTCTTTGGCAAAAGCTTTTTCTAAACCGCAACGATTCAACTATATCCATTGATAGTAATAGAAAAGCCGAACTTAGTAGCAAGTCCGGCTTTTGTTTATTTTGTATAACTAGTGAGTGCTTTATTCATCGATGGATCCACGTACAATACCTCGTTTAGAGCTTTTGATAAAGTTCAAGATTAGGTCGCGTTCTTCAGTAGACCCATAGTCGTTCTCTATAGAATGAATCGCGTCAGACGTATTCAAACCACGGGTATATAAGGTCCGATAGATGTCTTGAATTAAGTAGACTTGCTTGTCTGAAAAACCGCGACGACGAAGACCAACGATATTTATACCACAATATGTAACCGGTTCGCGACCTATCAGTGTATAGGGCGGAATATCTTTACCTAGCCTTGAGCCTCCTTGAATCATCACATGTTTGGATATACGTGTGAACTGATGTACCAATGAGCCTCCACTGATGATTGCATAGTCGTCAATCTCAACTTCGCCGGCCAATTGGGTTGCATTACCCACAATGATGTGATCTTTTAGGATACAGTCGTGTGCAATATGCGAATAAGCCATCAATAAACAATTGTTGCCTACCACTGTTTGTCCACGGGCAGCTGTACCTCTGTTTACGGTAACATACTCACGTATAATGGTGTTATTACCTATGATGGCTAACGATTTCTCTCCTTTGAATTTTAAATCTTGTGGCTCTCCTCCAATCACTGCGCCCGACCAGATTGTACATCCACTTCCAATTCTTGCGCCATTTAAAATAACGGCATTCGAATATATATGGCTATTATCGCCAATTTCAACATCACCTTCTATTACAACAAACGGTTCAACTATGACGTTCTGACCGATTTTTGCATCAGGGCTAATTACAGCTAAGGGTGAAAGCTTACTCATATTATTTGTTTTTTATTATTTGAGCCATAAATTCTGCTTCACAAGCAACTTTTTCTCCTACAAAGACATATCCTTTCATGGTGGATATGCCACGGCGTATGGGTGAAATTAGTTCGAGTCTGAAAACAAGTGTATCACCCGGAACTACTTTCTGACGGAATTTCACTCCGTCTATCTTCATGAAATATGTAGAGTAACGCTCCGGTTCGTCAACAGAGTTAAGCACCAGCAGACCTCCGGTTTGTGCCATCGCTTCTACTAGCAGCACACCCGGCATAACCGGCTCTTGCGGGAAATGACCTTGGAAGTGTGGTTCATTGACAGATACATTTTTGACTCCTACGATATAATCTCCCCCTATTTCTATGATTTTATCAACCATTAGGAAAGGGTACCTGTGCGGTAGCAACTCTTTGATGCGGTTGATGTCCATAATCGGTGTTTCGTCTGAAATATAAACCGGTGCCTGGACACTATTCATTTTGATATCTTTGCGGATACATCTTGCCAACTGATTGTTGATCTTATGTCCCGGTCGTGTAGCGATGATGCGACCTTTGATAGGTTTGCCAATCAGCGCAATATCTCCAATTACATCAATTAGTTTATGACGTGCCGGTTCGTTTGGGAAGTCTAGCTTATTTACATATCCTAGTGTCAGGTTGTTTAAGCGAGGAGCTTCCATCATATCCGATAGTTTATTTAGCGATTCTTGCGGTATTTCCTTGTCGTAGATGACAATAGCATTGTCAAGATCACCCCCTCTAATCAGGTTTTTCTCTAGCAGACCTTCTATTTCACGTACGAAAACAAATGTACGAGCTCCGGCTATTTCTTCAGGAAACTCCCGAATATTAGACATGGTGGCGAATTGGTTATCCAACACCGGCGAATCAAACGAGATGAGTACGTTAACGCTGAAATTATCATCCGGAAGGATAATAAGTGAAGAGCCCGTTTCCTCATCGGTGATTTCTATTTTTTTCTTTACAATGTAGTAGTCACGTGGAGCATTTTGCTCAATCACCCCTACTTTGCTGATTTCTTCAGAAAAGAATTTAGCGCTACCGTCCATAATGGGAAATTCGGGTGCATCTACTTCTATCAAGCAGTTGTCAACACCCCATGCGTATAATGCTGCCATAGCATGCTCTACGGTGCTAACAGACACCTCTCCCTTCGATAAGACTGTTCCTCGCTGCGTATTCGTTACGTTTTCAGCCAAAGCGTCAATAATCGGTTTACCTTCGAGGTCAATGCGTTGTATTTTATATCCATGGTTTTCAGGTGCAGGATTAAAGCGAATATTTATATCTAATCCGGTATGCAATCCTTTACCCTCCATTGAGAAAGCACTCGAAAGTGTTTTTTGCTTATGCATATATTATAATTCTTTATTTAATTCGTTTTTTAATTTCTCCAACTCTCTTTCCAGCCTTGCCAGCTTTTTAGAGACCTCCGGTAGTTTGCTAAATACCGCACTTGATTTGAAGAAGTCTTTTGCCGGAATAGCCGGTGACCCTAGTAATGCAATTGGTTTATCAATACTCTTAATCACACCTGACTGAGCTCCTAGTTGTACATTATCTCCGATAGTAATGTGTCCGGCTAGTCCTGCTTGACCTCCGAACATACAGTGTTTACCTATTTTGACTGATCCGGCTATACCTACTTGTGCAGCCATGACTGTATTTTCACCCACTTCTACATTATGACCTATCTGAATCAAGTTGTCCAGTTTTGCTCCGGAATGAATAACTGTTGAGTTCATTACCGCACGGTCAATAGTAGTGTTGGCACCTATTTCTACATTGTCTTTGATGACAGCATTTCCTAGTTGCGGAATTTTGTCGTATCCTGCACCATTAGGTGCAAAGCCAAATCCATCGGCTCCTAACACGCTTCCAGCATGCATAATGCACTTATTGCCTACGTGGCAGTTGTAATATATCGTAGCATGAGGATACAGTATGCAATCGTCACCAATGGTTACATTGTCGCCGATGTATACATACGGGTAAATCATACAGTTTTTACCAACGGTTACATTTTCGCCTAGAAAGGCAAAGTCTCCTATGTAGCAATTCTCTCCATATTTGGCAGAATCAGCGATAGATGCTGTTGAAGAAACACCTGTTTTACGCGGCATGGCGCTCTCTACCTGTTTAAGCAAATCAGCTAAAGCAGCGTATGCATTTTCTACACGAATTAAGGTGGTGTTTATAGGGGAGCTAGGAGTGAAGTCGCTGTTCACCAAAACAATACTCGCTTCAGTACTGTAGATATAATGTTCATATTTTAGGTTGGCGAGAAACGTAATCGTTCCGGGTTTGCCTTCTTCTATTTTAGAAAATCCTTTTACCTTAATCTGGCTTTCACCTTCTATTTTCCCATGTAAAAGAGCGGCAATTTGTTCAGCGGAAAACTCCATTATAGTGTTTTGTTAGAATTATCAATTATATTTTTACTCGTTGTCGGGTATTATCGCATGCAAAAGTGCGTAAAAAAACAATAACTTCCTATGGTTGAGCTTAAATAATTGCTCTTTCAAGCAAATAGCTCTCCATTTCTTTTTGCATCACAGCAGCTTCTTTACGTGCTGCATTGGCAAATGATAATGACTGGTCAGCATAAATAATTGCCCGTGATGAATTGACGAGTAGACCACACTCTTCGTTCATCCCATACATGGCTACTTCTTTCAGACTACCTCCCTGTGCGCCTACACCGGGTACTAGTAGAAAGTGGTTAGGGGCATGTTTTCGTATTTCTAAAAACATCTCTCCTTGTGTTGCACCTACCACATACATCAACTGCTCATTTGATGCCCAGGCTTGCGACTGACGAATGACGTGTTCATACAACATTTCTCCTTGTGCATCTTTCAGCAGCTGAAAGTCGGCTGATCCCTTGTTTGAAGTGAGTGCCAATAGAATTACCCAGCAGCCCGGATAGTCCAGAAACGGCTTCACGCTGTCCTCTCCCATGTATGGAGCTACGGTAATGGCATGCGCTTGTAAATGTTCAAACACCGCTTGTGCATACATTTTAGAAGTGTTACCGATGTCTCCACGTTTGGCATCAGCAATGATGAATTGGTCAGGATAGGAGGTTCGGAGGTAAGCGATTGTTTTTTCTAAGGCAAGTAGTCCCGCAACACCTTGTGTTTCATAAAAGGCAAGGTTCGGTTTATATGCCACACAGAAGTCGGCAGTTGCATCAATTATTTGCTTATTAAATGCAAACAAGGGGTCTTCTTCTTTTAAAAGATGTGGGGGTATTTTTGCGATGTCTGTATCTAATCCCACACATAAGAATGATCTCTTTTTACGAATATTTGCTACTAAATCCTCTTTTCTCATATCAGCTTTATTTATAATTCCGACTCTTTCAATCGTTCTGCATTTTCAGCTACAATCAATTGGTCTATAATGTCTTTGATATCTCCATCCATGAAAGCCTGCAAGTTATATGTCGTATAGTTTATCCGGTGGTCTGTGATGCGTCCTTGTGGATAATTGTACGTTCTGATTTTTGCAGAGCGGTCTCCTGAAGAAACCATCGTCTTTCGTTGGGAGGATATTTCATCTATATATTTTTGGTATTCTATGTTGTATATACGTGTGCGAAGCTCAACCAAAGCTTTGGCTCTGTTTTTCAATTGCGACTTCTCATCTTGGCATTGCACAGTGATTCCGGTGGGGATATGTACCAGTCGAACAGCTGAGTAAGTAGTGTTCACCGATTGTCCGCCATGACCTGAAGCACAGAAGGTGTCTACGCGTATGTCCGATTCTTTTACGTCTACATCAAACTCATCAGCTTCGGGCAAAACTGCTACGGTTGCTGCCGATGTATGCACACGTCCTTGTGTTTCAGTTTGGGGTACGCGCTGTACACGGTGTACGCCCGATTCATATTTTAGGATGCCATATACGCCATCGCCCGATACAGAAAAGATTATCTCTTTATATCCTCCCGATGTTCCTTCCGTAAAGCTGGTCAGTGACACACGCCAACCTTTGGATTCGCAATAGCGAACATACATCCGGTACAAATCGCCGGCAAAGATGGCCGCTTCGTCTCCGCCTGTACCTCCCCGAATCTCCACAATAGCATCTTTATCGTCTTGTGGGTCGGCAGGTATCAATAAGAGTTTAATCTCTTCTTCCAGCTGGGGGAGTCTGGCTGTATGGTTGTCCAGTTCTTCTTTTGCCAGCTCACGCATTTCCGCATCGTCTTCCATTGCTATCAGTTCACGTGCCTCTTCAATGCCTCGTAGGCAGCTGATGTATTCATTGCGTGTAGCAGTAATTTTTTCAAGGTCGCGGTACTCTTTGCTCAGTTTGACAAACCGCTTCATATCTGAAATGACGGCAGGGTCTGTTATGAGTGTGCCTATTTCTTCGAAACGGCTCACCAGTCCATCCAGACGAGTTAATAGTTTGTTGTCTGTCATATATTAATAAACGAACCGACCCTTTTCACTTTCAATTATCAATTCGTTTTTCGCTGCATCTTCCACACGTCCTACGATGCGTGCATCTATGCCAAACGCTTTAGATATATTGATTACTTCAGTGGCATATTCTTCCGGAAGATACACTTCCATCCGATGTCCCATATTGAATACCTTATACATTTCGTCCCAGGCTGTTCCGCTTTCTTCCTGTATCAATCGGAACAAGGGTGGGATGGGGAATAAGTTGTCTTTAATCACCCGCTTGTTTTCTACAAAATGCATAATCTTAGTCTGTGCTCCTCCTGAGCAATGAATCATGCCATGGATATGAGGGCGCAGGTTGTCTAGCATTTTCTTTACGACCGGAGCATACGTACGTGTTGGCGACAAAACCAGCTCTCCGGCATTTAGTGAAGTTCCTTCAACCGGGTCGGTGAGCTTCTTTGTTCCGGAATAGACTAAGTCGGCAGGAACAGCTGCGTCAAAACTTTCAGGATATTTCTTTGCCAAATAGTTGGCAAACACATCGTGACGGGCTGAGGTAAGCCCATTGCTACCCATTCCACCGTTGTATTTCTTTTCGTAAGTGGCTTGTCCAAATGACTCCATCCCAACAATTACATCTCCACCGCTAATATGTGCATTGTCTATCACATCTGCTCGCTTCATTCGGCAAGTTACGGTGCTATCCACAATGATGGTACGTACCAAGTCGCCTACGTCGGCTGTTTCTCCTCCTGTTGCATAGCAACCAACTCCCATGTCTCTCAGCTCGGCAAGCAATTCTTCTGTTCCGTTGATGATAGCGGCTATCACTTCGCCGGGTATGAGTAGTTTGTTTCTTCCGATGGTTGATGAAACTAAAATATTATCCGTAGCTCCTACACAAAGCAGGTCGTCAATATTCATGATTAACGCATCTTGCGCAATGCCTTTCCAAACAGACAAATCGCCGGTTTCTTTCCAGTATAGATAGGCTAGCGACGACTTGGTGCCGGCTCCGTCGGCATGCATCACGTTGCAATAAGCCGGGTCGCCTGCTAATATGTCTGGTATGATTTTGCAAAAAGCTTTGGGGTACAAACCCTTATCGATGTCTTTTATTGCATTATGGACATCTTCTTTTGAGGCCGAAACGCCTCTTTGTATATATCTCTGGTCACTCATTTTAGTGCGTTTTTTAAAGAGTACAAAGGTAGTGCTTTTTATCTAAGCCTAAGCACATCTCCTTCAATAGGAACATACTCTTCCGACTTATGATTTAATTTATACAAGTTCTTCAATTTCATGCCATAGCGTTGAGATATGTCATGCATAGACTCACCTATTTGAACAACGTGCTCGTAGTAAGGTTTGTCGGCTTTTGATTTCTTCTTTTGCAGGTACACTATGTCGCCCTTTTGGAGTGGATAGTCTTCCGGCACCTCATTATATTTCGTTAGTTTTTTCAATTTGAATCCGGTGTCTTGAGCAATCTGCTCATACGAGTCAAAGTTCGTGGCTACTACATAGATTAATCCATGTGTTTTATATACCTGACGATTCAGCTTTGTCTCTGTGGAAGTGTTTTTTTGTTCTCGGGATCTTTCACTAACCACTGCGCTTCCTTTTTTGTAGTCGTAGCGATACAGTTCGTAGTCTTCAATGATTTTAATCAATTTATTGGCGTAGGCACGGTCCGTAGCATAGCCGCATTTCTGCAAACCCCTGGACCATCCCTTGTAGTCGCGTATGTTCAGCTTGAAGAGTGATGCATACCGACTTCTTTCACTCAAAAAACGTGAATGGTCATCATATGAATCACTCACTCGTTTGTATTTTCTGAAACATTCTCCTTTCAGGTCGTCATCGTGATACGAGCGTCCTCCTTTCCAGTCGCTGTGACACTTAATTCCAAAATGGTTATTACTCTGCTTGGCCAATGTGCTCAGTCCGGCACCTGATTCTAACAAAGCTTGCGACAGGGTGATACTAGCCGGAATTTTATATTTTTTTTGATGTTCAATAGCTAGGTTGGCATATTCTTTAATATACCGCTCGTAAGCTGCATTTCTTCGTTGCCCCATGACAGAAGAAGTTCCTAACCAGTAGAAAAGAAAAATCCATAACAGGGAATAGTTGATATGTTTCATGCTTCGATGTTCATTCAATAGTTATTTATACAAACCTACAAAAAAGCGCGTAATTCCCCTAAAGCAAATAGGAGAGAACGCTTGCCCGAAATACTAATTCGAGTCCAAACAGTTGCAAATGGAGCTACTGACGGACCGTAATATGAAAACAGCCTTGTTTTCTTTCATGCTTCACGTAACAACGGTTTTCTTTTTTTAAGTCACGTAAAACCATTGCCAAGACCATTTTTAAATCTTCCTGCGGAATATCCAATGTGTCTTTTACATCTATTTTAGGATATCTGTTCCAAGATATATCTACAGTTGTCCCATACATATGTGCCGAATTGTCGGACGAGTTGACGTTTCGCTTTTGAAGCTTTTTTATATCTTCCTTAGTGCGTGTTACGCTAGTTACCAGCAGTTTGTAAGCAGGAGCATGATGGCTTTTTAGGGAGTCTTGAAAATTGCGGCCTATCTGTTCTAACAGTTGAGCGGCTTCTGTGACTAAAAATGGGATAGAATGGGTCAGCTCATCTACGTCATAATATTTGTTCGACGCTATTTCGACCATTTTTCGGGTTGCATGCTTAGCCTCTTCTCTCGATGCTACGGGTTTTACCCCCAGTGCTTTTGCTTCCGGCATATGCTTGTTCGGCAAGTCGTTGAAATCACGGTTGTAGCTGCCATTAAACCATATACGTCTCAACTCCGGTCGTTCTTTTTTTCCGCATGAGATACACCCTAAAACCAAAATCACCATGAACAGTCCAAACCATTTTTTCGAAGACAGCATACTTTTTTATTCTTATTTACTAACTAATTTAACTTCAGAGGATGGAAATTGAATTCCATTTGCTGCAAAACGTTGATATATTTCTTTATTTAATTGGAAGGTTACTTCCGTATAGTCGTTTCTTAAGATATATACCCGAATAAGTATTTGAATGCCTCGTTCTGAAATACTCTGTAAAGCTACTTTGGGTTCGGGGAGGTCGCGGATGCGACTTTCAGTAGCAATTATTTCTTCAATAAGCTTTTTGGCTAAATCGAAATCCGCTTCGGGTAATACGGGGATTTTAAGGTCTAATCTGCGTACATCTAATTTGTTCAGGTTCACAATTGCCCCACTGCTTACCGAGCCATTGGGCAGATATACAATTTTGTTTTCAGCAACACTTAGGATGGTATGAAACACTTGAATCTCTTTTACCGTACCAACAAAGTTTTGCGACTCAATGGTGTCGCCTACTCGGAAAGGCTTGAAAAGAAGCAGGATAATGCCACCGGCAAAGTTCTGCAAATTACCACTCAGTGCCATACCTATGGCAACGCCGGCTGAAGCCAGTAAGGCGGCGAACGAGGTGGTCTGTATACCCAGCACCCCAATGATAGAGATGATGAGCAGGGTCATCAATAAGATGTAAATCGTGCTGGAGATAAATGAGCGGACAGACTCTTCTATCTTTTGCCGCTTCATCATGCGTTGACTCAATTTGGCCGCCAGCTTAATAACAAAGCGTCCTATGAGAAATAGGAGGGTTGCTTTGATTAAAGACACCCCAAGCCTTGTGATTGGGTCAATCAAAAATTGAATAATTTCGTCGTATATCGTACTCTCTTGCATCCCGGTATGGATAAAATTAGCGCTATGTCTATTTGCTATAAAAAAGATTGCAACAAAGATATATTTTTTTAGGGTTCTTTCATAAATATATTATGTAGTTTTGCCCGTGTAATAAATCGCTTATACACAACGAAGAGCAGGTTTTTAGGTTATGCTTCAATTTATTTGTAAGAAGCTCAAATGTTAGATAGATGAAACGATACATGATTTTGTTAAAGCACACAAAACTATGATATTAAAAATCATGTGAGTTCCATACGACCTTAGAGAAAAATAAAATAATAACGTATGAAACAATTATACCGTATCCTATTTGGATTTATACTTTGTATAGGGACATTGTCGGCACAAGGACAAGTGAAAGGTTACGAACAGCTGATTGAGGAAAGCTACGACTATCTGGAACAAGACAGCCTGGAGGCGGCTGCAAGAAGCTTGACAGAAGCTATGAGAATAGAGCCGGCTAATCCCGGAAATTTTGCCCTGCTGACTAATTTAGGAACGATCCAACGCCAGCTAGGTCAACTTGAAGAAGCTTTGGTGTCTTATACGGCTGCCCTCAGTCGGCAACCGGATAACCGGTTGATTCTGTTGAATCGCTCATCTTTATATGAGGAGATGGGGAAAATGGAGTTGGCATTGATTGATTATAATACCGTTCTTAGTAAATTTCCGGACGATCCGGATGCACTCTACTCCAGAGGACTCATACATATTCGAAACCTCAACTACCTGGATGCTGAAGCTGATTTTGATAAGATGCTCCAGAACAATGAAAAATCAAAGAAAGCCCGCCTGGGTCATGCCATCTTAGAAAAGATGAGGGGTAATTATGATATGAGCGAGCAAATATTTGACTACTTAATCAATGAAGATAAGAACAACTTGCTTTTGTATGAAGAGCGCGCCGAGATGTATTTTATGAAAGGACGATTTACGCGTGCTATGAACGACCTGAACAAGATTTTTACAGAAGGCACGCCGTCGGCAGAAACCTATGTGCTTCGTGGACGCATCAAGCTGGGACAGTTTGAAAATGCTTCAGCCGCCATTGATTTTAAAAAGGCACTTGAACTGGGATATGATAGCGAAGCAATTGCAGAGCTGTTGAAAGAGGCAAACGAGCAGTAAGCAGCTCGGTCTGTATAGGCTATTGAGTTTTTAATCACAACCATTTTAGCAAATCTCCGTGGGCAATAAAATTATTCGCCCTATCAAACTAATCGGCTCACAGCTGTGAGCCGATCGGTCCACACTTGTGAGCTAACCGGTTCACAGCTGTGAGCTGGTTGGTCCACAGCTGTGAGCCGATTAGTTGTCTGGTGCGAAAAAAACAAATAGCCCTTTAGAATTATATCTAAGTGTCTTTATATCTGGTTAGTGAGTCTTTATGTAGTCTGCAATCCAGTTGCCTACCTCTTCGGTTGATAAGGCTTTTCCTTTGCCACGGTCCAAATCGATTGTTACGATTTGCTGGTCTAACGCAGCATTGACTGCCTCCCAAATAAGTTGCGACTCGTCCGGTAAGTCAAAGGCATATTCAAACATCATGGCGGCACTCAAAATGGTACCCATTGGGTTGGCAATATTTTTTCCGGCTGCTTGCGGATAAGAACCATGAATGGGTTCAAACACCGAAGTGTGCAGACCAATAGAGGCTGAGGGCAGCATTCCCAATGATCCGGTTATGACGGATGCTTCATCGGTCAATATGTCTCCAAACATATTTTCAGTTACCAACACATCAAAGTTACTGGGCCATTGAATGATGCGCATAGCGGCATTGTCAACAAACAGATATTCAGTCTCAACCTCCGGAAACTCGGGAGCTAATTCACGTACTACTTCGCGCCATAGGCGGGAAGTAGCCAGAATGTTCGCTTTATCGACCAATGTCATTTTTTTCTTTCGCTTCATGGCAAATGAAAAGGCTAACCGAACAATACGCTCTATTTCGTGTCGCGAGTATACACAGGTGTCGTAAGCCGTTTCTCCATCTTCGCTTCTTCCTTGGGGTCGACCAAAATACAGCCCTCCAGTCAGTTCACGGATGCATAGAAAATCAACATCTTTCAATAATTCAGGTCGTAAAGGAGAGTGCTCAATCAATGACGGAAAGGTCATGACCGGGCGGATATTTGCGAACAGCCCCAACTGTTTACGCATGGCGAGCAAGCCTTGTTCCGGGCGTATTTTGGCTGAAGGGTTATTATCATAAGCCGGCGACCCAATCGCTCCGAACAACACGGCTTCACTCTGCATACACAACTGGTGTGTTTCTTCCGGATAGGGGTTGCCTGTCCGGTCGATAGCCGCAGCTCCAATCAGTGCTTCCGTTGTTTTCAACACATGTCCTTTTTTTTTACAAACAGCTGTGACAGACTTCATGGCTTCGCGGATTATTTCCGGTCCGATGCCATCACCCGGTAATAGTGCTATAGATAGATTCATGCGATTTATTCTATAGTTCCGGTTGCACGATTGTAAAAGGCATAGAGAGGTTCTGTAGGAATATACGATTCGTCATCCCACAAAGAACTGGTTAGCATCAAGTCGGCACTGTACCGATTGCATGCTAGTGGCACATTATGCACCCGACATTGGCGGAGTAACATCTGTATATCTGCTTCGTGTGGTTGTGGATTCAAGTCGTCAATCAGAAATATAGCCAGATCAACCTCCTTGCGAACAACCATAGCAGCAATCTCTGCATCTCCTCCTAAAGGCCCGGAGTTCATACGCTGAATAGATGCCTCAATGCCTCTTTCTGCAAAAGCGTCCGTAATAAGTTTTCCGGTTGTTCCGGTACACACTAAGTCATGTTTAGATAAATAGTCGGCATTGTGAACTGCCCAGTCAACCATTTCTTTCTTGCGGTTATCATGCGCTACCAGCGCAATTGTCAATTTTTTCTGCATATCTTTTCACATTAAATATAATAGGGTTTTTTCAGTAAGCCCTAAATATATACTTTTTTTCACTCCCAAAGGCGGAATGAAAGAAAAACAACCTATTTTATAACCATATTTCCTGAGTATTCTTTTATTTATCCCTTAAACGTACATAGAGTGAGTAGGCGACAAATAAAGAATAACCCAACAACATGATACTAGCAAAAACAACGGATATGTTCATAGCTGTAGTATTTAAATGATACATAAATGTAGGGTTAGTCTGTGTCGTTTTGGCTACTATCTAATGAAGGTTTTGTTACGTTTTCAGCCATGCTCATTGAAAAACTTTAATACAAGTAAAAAAATGTAATCATTATTACATCTTTCTCTCATTATTGTTTTTATATTTGCTTAATACACAGACTAATTTGTTAACGAATAAATTATGAAAAGGTTTCTTCGTCTAATACCTCATCAATTTGTGTTCCCTCTATTTCTGATTGGAGGTATCCTTGTGGGACTTGGGGCTTATGCTGCCTATATGTCAAGGGTGCACTCATACCTGTCAGACAGTCCGGAAGCATGTATCAATTGTCATATAATGACTCCTTATTATAGCTCGTGGCAGCACAGTTCTCATGCACAATGGGCTACCTGTAATGATTGTCACGTTCCCCAAAACAACCTGTTGGAAGGCTATGCATTCAAAGCCAAAGATGGACTGTATCATGCGGCAATCTTCACTATTAAAGGTGAGCCACAGGCTATAAGACCCCGAGAAGAAAGCTATCAAGTTGAACAAGCATAAACCGGATGATCAGCTCTATGTTTTTATGGATAATATGGTCTATGTAGGGTTTGGATTTTTGATGCTGGGGTTGCTCATGGGGGCTTTATGGGCAAAAGAGGCTTGGGGTAATTACTGGTCGTGGGATCCTAAAGAAACCTGGGCATTCATTACGTGTGCGGCTTACCTCTTATATATACATCTGCGGTTGCAAAATAAGTATCCTAGATTTACCTTGTGGATGCTGCCAGTTTCTTTTATTATGCTCATGATTACGTGGGTGGGGGTAAACTATTTACCGGCAGCACAAAACAGCATACATGTTTATTCATAACAATACAGTAAATGAGACGAAAAGATCGAGAAATGAATGTGGCTTTTGCCTATGAACTTATTGACAAGGCTATGTACGGAACGTTGGCAGTGCTTGACACAGAGGGTAGTCCTTATGCTCTACCTCTTTCAATTGTAAGAAACGAGCAAATGCTTTATTTTCATTCGGCAAAGGCGGGCAAAAAAGTGGAGGCTTTTAAGCAGCAAAAGCTGGTATGTGTTTCATTTGTTGGTGAAGTGAAGGTTCCTGACTTATATACAGATAAAGAATTAGAAACATTGTTGGTAGACTCGGCAAAGAGTGCCGTATTGACCAGTAAGGTGTTCACAACAATGTATGAATCTGCCATGGTTAGAGGAGTGATTCAAGAAGTGCGGGTGGTTGAAGAGCAACTATTTGCCTTGCGACTAATCTGTGAGAAATATACGCCTGAGAAAATGAGCTATTTTGATTCGGCTGCTCAATCGGGCTTGGCAAGAACAAATATCTATCGGATTGCTATTCAGGAAATAACCGCTAAGCGGAAAAAATTTGATTCTTCGGGAGAAGAGATGAAATGGGGGAGAATGGAATGATAATGCAACCCTTTAGTGCTAATCGAAATAATTAAAACTGTTTGATAGTTCTTGAGATAATTTTTACTTTTGTCTGAAGCAGACAGATTAGTAAATGGAACAAACAATACTTACAGAACAGGATGAAAAGCTGTTATTTTAGATACCTTTGTTTAAAGACTTGGCTTTAAATATTAAAAATTCCCTGCTAAATAAACTTATCTATGTTGTATATAGCTTTCAAAGGCGATATAATTGCCAAGCAAAATTCTGACTGTAAGCACTTATACATCTTGTTAAAGGGCAAGCTGGATGTAAATATTATTGATGCATTGGGTAATCCGGTATTTATAGAATATATAAAAGCCCCTCGCGCTTTTGCGACTCCTCATCTGTTTAAAAAAGACACTACGTTGCCGGCTACTTTTACGGCTATGGAAGATGGATTGCTTTTTACGGCAACCAAAGAGTCCGTGTTTAAACTAATTAGTGAAAACCCGGATTTGCTAAAAAACTTCTTAGCCGTTTCAGGCAATTGCAATAAATGCACGGTGTTACGTCTACGGGCTTTGTCGCATAAAACGGTCAGAAGTCGCTTTGTTGCTTACCTTTTTGAGCAAAGGACGGAAGATAGTACTGATATTGAAATAGAGCATAATCAGGTGCAACTAGCCGGATATATCTGTGTTACACGCCCGGCACTGACCAAGGAAATTAATAAGATGATTAAAGAAGGTCTTATCTTAATGGATGGGAAGAGGGTTCGTTTGTTGAATATTCCTCGACTAATGCAATCAGTTGGTTGATGTTAGATAGCCTCTTTTCATTTCAATCTTCTTCGGCAAAACAGCTCTTAAAATTAATTAAAAAACAAAAGAGTTTATCTGAAATTTTGCCATTCATGCGTTTCTTTGCACATAGATAAATCATTAAAATAGTTATATGACTGAAAAAACGGCACCTATTGAACGAATTACGCAACCTATCCTACGATTTATACAACACGAAAAAGCTGGAGGAATAACGCTGGGCATCAGTGTTGTCCTTGCCATGTTTTTGGCTAATTCGCCTTGGGCAGATTATTACTTTCAATTTTTTGAACAAAAACTAGGCTTTGTGTTCAATGGTCATGCTTTTTTTGAGTTTGATATCTATCATTGGATTAATGATGGACTGATGGCTATTTTCTTTTTTGTGGTTGGTTTGGAGCTTAAAAGGGAGTTTCTTGGTGGGGAACTGTCGAATCCGCGTAAAGCACTCTTGCCTATTGGGGCTGCCATCGGCGGTATTATTTGTCCGGCACTCATTTATCTGCTGTTTAACTCATCCGGCGCAGCACAACACGGATGGGGAATCCCGATGGCTACTGATATTGCTTTTGCATTGGGAGTGCTTTACTTGTTGGGTAATAAAATCCCGCTATCGCTGAAAGTCTTTTTAACCGCTTTGGCTATTGTAGATGACTTGGCAGCTGTGCTGGTGATTGCTTTGTTTTATACGTCTGATATTTCTGTAATAAGCCTCTTAGCCGGCTTTGGTTTTGCTTTAATCATGTTTATTGGTAATAAGATGGGGGTGCGTAATATCCTGTTTTATGCGATAGTCGGTATTTTGGGTGTATGGGTTTCTTTTTTGATATCCGGCGTGCATGCCACTATTGCTTCGGTCATTGCGGCCTTTATGATTCCTGCGGATGTGAAAATTAGAGAAGATTCCTATTTGGTTAAGATGAGAGGATATCTCACTAAGTTTAAAGCCATCGACCCGAACGATGAAATACCTACGCTAACCAACGAACAACTGCATATCTTGGAAAAGGTTAAAGTCAATACAAACTATGCAATTCCACCATTACAACGTTTAGAGCATGGGATGCATCCTTTTGTGTCTTTTGTGGTTATACCCATCTTTGCTTTAGCGAATGCAGGGGTTTCGTTAGATATAGATCCTGACTTGCTTTTCAATACAAACATTGCGCTGGGTGTGTCGCTGGGATTATTGGTTGGCAAAGTTGTGGGGATTGTCGGTTTTACCCTGCTGCTGGTAAAGATGAAGATTGCCCCTTTCCCGGAGGGTATGCATATTAAAAATCTGTTTGGCTTAGGGCTGCTTGGGTCTATTGGATTTACGATGTCACTATTTATCACCTCATTGGCATTTAGCAATCCGGAGCACATGGTTCAGGCTAAAATAGGTATTTTCACCGCTTCTATTATCGGTGGGATACTAGGTTATATCGTGTTAAGCCGAACTACGAAAGGGAAAAAAGAACCTCACCAGTCAGAACTGTAAATCAACAATAAATTCAAAAACAATTTATATAGGTGTCGGGAAGTCAAAAGCCAGAACGTATCTACAAATAGGCATAAAAAAAGAATGGCTGTTTCCAATAGAAAAAAACCATTCTTTAAACGGTGATATGCCGATAGCGATATTATATCACTGGTGTTAATTTAGCAATTTCTTCATCAGCCTTTTTTTGTGCTTTAGCTTTGGCTAATTCTGCTTTTTCTTTGGCTTTAGCAATTACTTTATCTCCTTTTGCCTGTGCCTTTTCAGCAGCTTTTTGTGCTTCTTCTTCTGCTTTTCTTTTTGCTTTCAATGCAGCATCTTCTGATTCTTTTTTAACCTGCTTGTTTGCTTTCTCAATATCTTTTTCCAGCTTTTTATCCACATTTACTAGCTCTTTACTCATTTTGGCTTTGATAGCTTCAACTTTCACTGCGTTTTTTTCTTTAGATATAACCTCTTGAGCCGATACAGAACCGGTAGCAACTAGTGTTAATGTCACGATAAGTAAAGCGATTAAATTTCTTTTCATTGTTTTTATGTTTTAATGTAATTAAAAATGCTTTTTCTTAAAAACCGAGGCGAAAGTACGATTAAATTATTGCTTTACTAAAATGGTACTATCAATTTTTCTTATGGAATATATTTCTTCATAAAGTTATTTGAAAGAAAAATCCCCCTTATATGTTTCAACATAAATAAGGGGGATTCTGTCTTGTATAAGTAGAGGTGAAACACCTCAGACCTGGATTCTTTTGTCTGAGTTTATTTCAATTTCTGTTTTCTTCCAATGAAATAATAAAGTAAAGCGCCTAAAAAATTGAGGAATATGACAACGAGTAACCAAACAATTTTATTATTCCCTTCAAATTCGGACTTTAGTATATCTATTAAAGCTATCAATATAGGAATAATGAACACAAATAGGATAAGAGCCAATTCGACAGTTCCTATTGCCGTTGAAAATAATAGTGTATTTAATAAACTCATGGCTGTACTTTGTTTTATAATATTTATAAATTATTCACAAAGATGTATGTTTCTAAGAGAAA
>CAZSWS010000038.1:0-25215 GCA_964610765.1 uncultured Parabacteroides sp. | reverse complement strand
CCTTACTGCTGCCATTACAGCTGTATTAGGGAAACGCGGTTTTTCAGAAACACGCTCATTCGATTCTATCGACAATGCGCCGGAAGAAAAAGAAAGAGGTATTACAATTAATACTTCACACGTAGAATATGAAACAGCAAACCGCCACTACGCTCACGTAGACTGCCCCGGTCACGCTGACTATGTTAAAAACATGGTAACTGGTGCTGCTCAAATGGACGGTGCTATCATCGTTGTTGCAGCTACTGATGGTCCAATGCCTCAAACTCGCGAGCATATCCTATTAGCACGTCAGGTAAACGTACCAAGACTGGTTGTTTTCATGAACAAATGTGATATGGTTGACGACGAAGAGATGTTGGAACTTGTTGAAATGGAAATGAGAGAACTTCTTTCATTCTATAACTTCGATGGAGACAACACTCCCGTAATTCGCGGTTCAGCTCTTGGAGCATTGAATGGTGAAGAAATGTGGGAAGACAAAGTTATGGAACTAATGGAAGCTGTGGATAATTGGATTCCACTACCTCCCCGTGACGTTGACAAACCATTCTTGATGCCGGTTGAAGACGTGTTCTCAATTACAGGTCGTGGTACAGTTGCTACCGGTCGTATTGAAACAGGTACTATCCATACTGGCGATGAAGTAGAAATCATTGGTTTAGGTATGGAAGCTCGCAAATCGGTTGTTACTGGTGTTGAAATGTTCCGTAAGATATTAGACGATGGACAAGCTGGTGACAACGTAGGTCTGTTGCTTCGCGGTATTGACAAAGAAGAAATCAAACGTGGTATGGTACTTGGTAAACCAGGTCAAATCAAACCTCACTCTCACTTCAAAGCTGAAGTATACATTTTGAAGAAAGAAGAAGGTGGTCGTCATACTCCGTTCCACAACAAATATCGTCCTCAGTTCTATATCCGTACGCTTGACGTAACAGGTGAAATTACTTTACCTGAAGGAGTAGAAATGGTAATGCCTGGCGATAACGTAACGATTGACGTAGAGTTAATCTACCCAGTAGCATGTAACGTAGGTCTACGCTTTGCAATCCGTGAAGGTGGTCGTACAGTAGGTGCTGGTCAGATTACTGAACTTGAAGATTAATTTTATTTAAATACTATATCCGCCTAATTTAATATTGGGCGGATATATTTACGGGTGTAGCTCAGTTGGCAGAGCACTGGTCTCCAAAACCAGGTGTCGGGAGTTCGAGTCTCTCCTCCCGTGCAAAATATATTTTGAATGAAAAAAGTTATTACATACTTCAAAGAATCTTATAACGAACTTGTATATAAAGTTTCTTGGCCTACTCGATCTGAATTATCAAACAGTGCTGTCGTTGTTTTGTTTGCTTCCCTAATAATCGCAGCGTTGATATTTGTGATTGATCAATCCTTCGAGCAAGTGATGGAATTTGTCTATACACGTATATTTTAAGCAGCATTAAGTTATGTCTGAAGATCAAAAAAAATTTTATGTTCTTCGTGCGATAAGCGGGAAAGAAAATAAAGTTAGAGAATATCTTGAAGCTGAGTTAAAGAACACGGACTTAGGTGAATACGTATCACAAGTTCTCATCCCTACAGAAAAGGTATTTACGGTGCGTAATGGTAAAAAGGTTATGAAAGAAAGAGCCTATTTGCCTGGTTACGTATTGATTGAAGCCAATTTAGTAGGTGAGGTAGCACACCAACTTAGAAACATACCCAACGTAATTGGCTTTTTAGGAGGTCAAGACAATCCGACCCCTTTGCGCCCTGCTGAGGTCAATCGTATCTTAGGTACAGTTGATGAATTGCAAGAGCAACAAGAGGAAATGGATCTTCAATATTATGTTGGAGAAAATGTTAAAGTAACATACGGACCTTTTAACGGGTTCACTGGTGTAATCGAAGAGGTAAATACGGAGAAAAAGAAGTTGAAAGTTATGGTGAAAATTTTCGGCCGTAAAACCCCTCTGGAACTAGGTTATATGCAAGTTGAGAAAGAATAGTGTTTGGTTACGCATGAACTGTTCTTTCACTAATTATTTTCATATATAAATTAAACAAAAATGGCTAAAGAAGTTGCTGGACAAATCAAATTGCAAATAAAAGGAGGAGCAGCAAATCCTTCTCCCCCTGTAGGCCCGGCTTTAGGGTCAAAGGGTATCAACATCATGGAGTTTTGCAAGCAATTTAATGCCAGAACTCAGGAAAAAGCTGGTAAGGTATTACCTGTAATAATCACTTACTACGCAGATAAGTCTTTTGATTTCGTTGTTAAAACCCCTCCTGTAGCGATTCAACTTGTTGAAGCTGCAAAGATCAAGGGTGGATCAGCGGAACCAAACCGTAAACGAGTGGCTGAAATCACTTGGGAAACGGTACGCCGTATAGCGGAAGATAAAATTGTGGATTTAAACTGTTTTACGGTTGAATCAGCTATGCGAATGGTAGCTGGAACAGCCAGAAGCATGGGTATAAGAGTTAAAGGGAATTTCCCGGAAAATAAATAATAAACTTCAATTGAAATGGGTAAACTTACAAAAAATCAAAAGTTAGCTTTAAGCAAAATTGAGGTTGGGAAAATTTATACTTTAAGAGAAGCTTCTGCATTAGTAAAAGAAATTACTAATTCGAAGTTTGATGCCTCTGTTGACATTGATGTTCGCTTAGGAGTTGATCCTAGAAAAGCAAACCAAATGGTCAGAGGAGTCGTTTCTTTACCTCATGGAACAGGAAAGCAAATCAGAGTTCTTGCGTTATGTACTCCCGACAAAGAAGCCGAAGCTACTGAAGCTGGTGCTGATTATGTTGGCTTGGACGAATATATCGATAAGATTAAAGGAGGATGGACAGACATTGATGTGATAATCACAATGCCTTCCATTATGGGTAAAATAGGTGCTCTCGGGCGCGTATTAGGTCCTAGAGGTTTAATGCCTAACCCTAAAAGCGGTACCGTTACTAATGAAATAGGTAATGCTATTAAAGAAGTAAAGCAAGGTAAGATAGACTTTAAGGTTGACAAAACCGGTATTGTACATACATCTATAGGTAAAGTATCTTTTGATGCTGACAAGATTTATGGCAATGCTAAAGAGTTTATTTCTACCATACTCAAATTGCGACCTACCGCTGCTAAAGGTACCTATATAAAGAGCATTTATCTTTCAAGTACAATGAGTCCGGGTATTAAAATAGACCCGAAATCTGTTGAAGAAACCCAAAAATGAATGAACAATGAGAAAGGAAGATAAAGGCAGAATTATAGAGAATTTAACCGAGCAAATTAGACAATACCCCAACTTATATCTAACCGATATAGAAGCATTAAACGCTGAAAAAACCAGCGCTCTCAGAAGAGAATGTTTCAAAAGAGATATTCGTTTAATCGTGGTTAAAAATACTTTGTTGAAACAAGCTTTCAGCCAAGTATCGGAAGTGGACTTCTCATCATTAGATGAAGTATTGAAAGGGAATACTGCCGTAATGTTTTCGGACGTTGCGAATGCCCCAGCCAAATTGATTAAAGATCTTACTAGTAAGAAAACTAAAGGTGCCAGCAATAAGCCGGAATTGAAAGCTGCATACGTGCAAGAAAGCTTCTATATCGGTGCTGAAAACCTAGATGCATTAGTAAACATAAAAAGCAAAAACGAACTTATTGCAGATGTTATTGCCTTGTTGCAATCTCCGGCGAAAAACGTTGTTTCAGCTTTACAATCATCAGGTCAAACAATTCATGGAGTGTTAACTACTCTGGCAGAAAGATAAGTTAGTAATAATCGAATAAATAACATTTAATACATATAGAAATGGCAGATTTGAAAGCATTTGCAGAACAATTAGTAAATTTAACTGTAAAAGAAGTAAGTGAGTTAGCAACAATTCTTAAAGAAGAATATGGTATTGAACCCGCTGCTGCTGCAGTAGCTGTTGCCGCTCCCGCTGGTGGTGCTGGTGAATCAGCTGCAGAAGAAAAAACTTCTTTTGATGTAGTGTTGAAAGGTCATGGTGCAAACAAACTTGCAATCGTTAAATTGGTAAAAGAACTTACAGGCCTTGGCTTGAAAGAAGCTAAAGACTTAGTTGACGGTGTACCTAGCAACATTAAAGAAGGTGTAGACAAAGCTGAAGCTGATGCGTTAAAGAAAAGTTTGGAAGAAGCTGGAGCAGAAGTTGAGCTTAAATAGTATTAAATCCTGTCTATCAGGTGATATGGTTAAGAATCTTCTTGAAGGAAGATTCTTAGCCTTTTTGTGTCTATTTATTATATATAACTTCAACCAATTCCTAAACTAGATGTCTTTATTAACAGAAAATAATAGAATAAATTTCGCTTCGATTAAGAACGTTCTTCCGTATCCGGATTTTCTCGAAGTGCAATTAAAGTCTTTCCAAGACTTTTTACAATTAGATACTCCATCTGAAAAAAGAAAAAAAGAAGGGTTGTACAAAGTATTCGCTGAGAATTTTCCGATAGCTGACACGCGTAATAACTTTGTTCTGGAGTTTCTAGATTATTATGTTGATCCTCCCCGCTATACAATTGAAGAGTGTATAGCTCGCGGCTTAACATACAGCGTTCCTCTTAAAGCCAAGCTAAAACTCTACTGTACAGATCCCGACCATGAGGATTTTGACACAGTCATTCAAGATGTTTATTTAGGACCTATTCCGTATATGACCGAAAGAGGAACATTCGTCATAAATGGAGCTGAGCGTGTTGTGGTTTCTCAACTGCACCGTTCACCAGGTGTATTCTTCGGACAAAGCATGCATGCGAATGGTACTAAGTTGTATTCTGCCCGTATTATACCTTTCAAAGGTTCATGGATAGAATTTGCAACAGACATTAACAACGTAATGTATGCCTATATTGACCGTAAGAAAAAATTGCCTGTTACAACACTTTTAAGGGCTATCGGCTATGAAAGTGATAAAGATATCTTAGAAATATTCAACCTCGCTGAAGAGGTTAAGGTTACTAAAACCAACCTTAAAAAACTTATCGGAAGAAAACTAGCTGCACGTGTTCTAAAAACATGGATGGAAGACTTTGTTGATGAAGACACAGGCGAAGTTGTATCCATTGAGCGTAATGACGTAATAGTGGATAGAGAATCCGAACTGGATGCTGAAAATATAGAAGCAATACTAGAATCAGGCACTCAACACATCTTGCTTCATAAGGAAGATCAAAACCTGTCTGACTTTGCTATCATATACAACACACTGCAAAAAGACCCGAGCAACTCGGAAAAAGAAGCAGTGCTATACATCTATCGCCAGTTAAGAAATGCTGAGCCGGCCGATGATGCCAGCGCAAGAGAAGTTATTAATAATCTTTTCTTCTCTGACAAGAGGTATGATTTAGGGGACGTAGGTCGCTATAGAATCAACAAAAAATTAAATATCAACATTTCGGACGATGTTAAGGTACTGACGAAAGATGATATCATTGAAATTATAAAATACTTAATTGAGCTTATCAACTCACACACTATTGTAGATGATATTGACCACTTAAGTAATCGTAGAGTAAGAACTGTAGGAGAACAATTATATAATCAGTTTGGTGTAGGACTTGCACGAATGGCTAGAACTGTTCGCGAACGTATGAATGTTCGTGACAACGAAATATTCACACCGATTGATCTTATTAATGCAAAAACAATTTCGGCTGTTGTAAATTCATTCTTTGGGACTAACGCACTGTCTCAATTTATGGACCAAACAAATCCGCTAGCTGAAATAACACATAAGCGCCGTTTATCTGCTTTAGGACCGGGTGGTCTATCCAGAGAGCGTGCTGGATTTGAAGTCCGTGACGTTCATTATACACATTATGGTCGTCTATGTCCGATTGAAACTCCTGAAGGACCAAACATTGGTTTGATTTCATCATTATGCGTATACGCAAAAATTAATGATTTAGGATTTATCTCAACCCCTTACAGAAAAGTAAGTAAAGGCGTTGTTGACTTCACAGCTGATGGACTTACATATTATACAGCTGAAGAAGAAGAGGATAAAACTGTAGCCCAAGGTAATGCTCCATTAGATGATAAAGGACACTTCATCAACGACCGTGTAAAATCAAGATTAGAATCGGATTTCCCCATCGTGTCGCCGGAAGAAGTAGACCTGATGGACGTTTCGCCCACGCAGATTGCTTCAATAGCAGCCTCTTTAATTCCTTTCTTAGAGCATGACGATGCCAACCGTGCATTGATGGGCTCTAACATGATGCGTCAGGCAGTTCCACTAATTCATGCTGACTCACCTATCGTAGGTACTGGCATTGAAGGACAAGTAGCCAAAGATTCACGTACGCAAATCGTGGCTGAAAGAGATGGAGAAGTTGTATTTGTAGATGCAACTTGTATTAAAATAAAATACGATAAAACAGAAAATGAGAGTTTCGTCAGCTTTGACGATCCTGTTATTACTTATAACATTCCTAAATGGCGTAAGACGAACCAAAGCACAACTGTTGACTTATCACCTATATGCATAAAAGGTCAACGTGTAAAAGCAGGTGATGTTCTTACCGAAGGGTATTCAACACAAAAAGGAGAGTTAGCACTAGGACGTAATGTCAAAGTCGCATATATGCCTTGGAAAGGGTATAACTATGAAGACGCTATTGTGTTGAGTGAAAGAATGGTAAGAGAAGACACATTTACTTCTGTTCATGTAGATGAATATATATTGGAGGTACGCGAAACAAAGCGTGGTATGGAAGAACTAACTTCTGATATACCTAACGTAAGTGAAGATGCCACCAAAAATCTAGATGAAAGAGGTATTGTTCGCGTAGGAGCACTGATTGAACCCGGTGATATTCTGATTGGTAAAATCACTCCAAAAGGAGAATCTGATCCATCACCTGAAGAAAAACTTCTACGTGCCATATTCGGTGATAAAGCCGGAGATGTGAAAGACGCTTCTTTAAAAGCGACTCCTTCATTAAAGGGTGTAGTTATTAACACTGCTCTCTTCTCTAAAATACATAAAAAACGCAAAAGCAGATTGACAGATAAGGCCATGCTTCCTAAGCTCGACGAAGAGTATGAGGAAAAAATGGTTGAATTGAAAGATTTGCTTGTTGAAAAGCTGCTTGTTCTTACAAATGGCAAAGTATCACAAGGTGTAAAAGACTTTTTAGATGTTGAATTAATCGCCAAAGGGACTAAATTCAACCAAAAAGCTCTTAAAGAGTTAGACTACAACACTGTTCAAACAGCAAAATGGACAGTTGATGCAGAAAAGAACGAGCTTATCAAGCTGGTCATCCAGAACTATATGAAGAAATACAAAGAACTGGATGCTGAGCTTAGACGTAAGAAATTTGACGTAACAATTGGTGATGAACTTCCTACCGGTATTGTACAAGTAGCTAAAGTATATGTTGCTAAAAAACGCAAAATCCAAGTAGGAGACAAAATGGCTGGACGTCATGGTAACAAAGGTATTGTTGCAAAGATTGTTCGTCAGGAAGACATGCCGTTCTTAGAAGACGGTACGCCAGTTGATATCTGTTTGAATCCCCTAGGTGTACCTTCACGTATGAACCTTGGTCAGATATTTGAAGCTGTTTTAGGTTGGGCCGGTAGTGCATTGAATGTAAAATTCGCTTCACCTATTTTTGATGGGGCTACCTTAGACGACCTAGACACTTGGATGGACAAAGCTGAACTACCCAGACATGGTAAAACATATCTGTATGACGGAGGAACCGGAGAACGCTTTGACCAACCGGCAACTGTAGGAGTTACCTACTTCCTTAAACTAGGTCATATGGTTGACGACAAAATGCATGCTCGTTCAATTGGTCCATACTCTCTGATTACCCAACAACCTTTAGGTGGTAAGGCTCAGTTTGGTGGACAGCGCTTCGGAGAAATGGAGGTTTGGGCACTAGAAGCATTTGGAGCCTCACACATTCTTCAAGAAATTCTAACGATTAAATCAGACGACGTTATTGGACGCTCAAAAGCATATGAAGCAGTTGTAAAAGGTGAACCAATGCCTCAAGCCGGCATACCGGAATCACTTAACGTACTGTTACATGAGCTAAGAGGTTTGTGTCTAAGTATGTCACTCGATTAATTTTTACTTTAAGACATTTTGTCGAATTAATAACTCTTTGTAAACAATAAATATGGCTTTTAGAAGAGAAAACAAGATAAAGAGTAACTTTACCAAAATATCCATCGGTCTAGCCTCTCCGGAAGAAATTCTTGAAAATTCGCACGGAGAAGTACTAAAACCGGAAACAATTAACTATCGAACATACAAACCAGAAAGAGATGGTCTCTTCTGCGAACGTATTTTCGGACCGGTCAAAGACTATGAGTGCCATTGTGGAAAATACAAACGAATCAGATATAAAGGAATTGTTTGTGACCGTTGTGGTGTTGAGGTTACAGAAAAGAAAGTACGTCGTGAACGTATGGGACATATTCACTTAGTTGTTCCTGTAGCTCACATCTGGTATTTTCGCTCACTCCCCAATAAAATTGGATACCTACTGGGTTTACCAACAAAGAAACTAGATACAATCATTTACTATGAGCGCTACGTGGTTATTCAACCGGGTATTGCTGAAGGATCTGAAGTTTTAGATCTTCTTTCAGAAGAAGAATATCTTCAAATACTTGATACTCTTCCAAAAGAAAATCAACTATTAGAAGACACAGACCCCAATAAGTTCATAGCAAAAATAGGTGCTGAAGCAGTATATGATTTGCTTGCACGCCTTGATTTAGATACTTTGTCATATGATTTAAGGAACAAAGCTACTACAGATACTTCACAGCAAAGAAAGAATGAAGCATTAAAACGCCTACAAGTAGTTGAGTCGTTTAGAGCATCCAAAAACCGAAACAAACCGGAATGGATGATTGTAAAAGTAGTTCCTGTTATTCCACCGGAACTGCGTCCACTTGTTCCTCTAGACGGAGGACGTTTTGCAACTTCAGACTTGAACGACTTATATCGTCGCGTGATTATTCGTAACAACCGTTTGAAACGATTAATTGATATTAAAGCACCGGAAGTTATCTTACGTAATGAAAAACGTATGCTTCAGGAAGCTGTTGACTCGCTGTTTGACAACTCGCGTAAATCAAGTGCAGTTAAAACAGATGCCAACCGTCCACTTAAATCACTTTCTGATAGTTTGAAAGGAAAACAAGGACGTTTCCGTCAAAACTTGTTAGGAAAACGTGTGGACTATTCAGCTCGTTCAGTAATTGTTGTTGGTCCTGAATTAAAAATGCATGAATGCGGTTTGCCTAAAGATATGGCAGCCGAGCTATATAAACCATTTATCATCAGAAAGCTGATAGAAAGAGGTATCGTTAAAACCGTGAAATCTGCTAAGAAAATTGTAGATAGAAAAGAACCGGTTGTATGGGATATCCTCGAATATGTGATGAAAGGTCATCCGGTACTATTGAACCGGGCGCCGACACTTCACCGCTTAGGTATTCAAGCGTTTCAGCCGAAATTGATAGAAGGAAAAGCTATTCAATTGCACCCACTATCTTGTACAGCGTTTAATGCGGACTTTGATGGTGACCAAATGGCTGTGCATCTTCCATTAGGAAATGAAGCCATTCTTGAAGCCCAACTATTGATGCTGGGTTCACATAACATTCTTAACCCCGCAAATGGTGCTCCTATTACAGTTCCTTCTCAAGACATGGTTCTTGGTTTGTATTATATTACGAAAATACGCAAAGGTGAACTAGGTGAAGGATTAACATTCTATGGAGCTGAAGAGGCGACTATTGCTTACAACGAAGGCAGAGTATCTATTCATGCGAACATAAAAGTATGGGTGAAAGACTTAAATGAAGAAGGTGAAATCGTTGATAAAATGCTTGAAACCTCTGTAGGAAGACTTATCGTTAATGAGTTGGTACCTGAAGAAGTAGGATATATCAACGAAGTATTAGGTAAGAAATCACTACGTGACATTATTGGAAATGTAATCAAAATATGCGGGGTAGCTCGTACAGCTCAATTCCTTGACGACATCAAAAACTTAGGTTACTATATGGCATTTAAAGGTGGATTATCATTCAACCTTTCAGATATCATTGTTCCTAAAGAAAAAGATGAATTAGTCATTGAAGGCTACGATGAAGTTGAACAGATAGTGAACAACTATAACATGGGATTCATCACCTTCAAAGAGCGTTACAACCAGATTATTGATATTTGGACACATATTAACAACAAACTATCTACCATCCTGATTAAACAGTTGACTGCAGACAATGACGGATTCAACTCAGTATTTATGATGATGGATTCCGGAGCTCGTGGTTCGAAAGAGCAAATTAGACAGCTGTCCGGCATGCGTGGTTTGATGGCTAAGCCTCAAAAGAGCGGTTCAGATGGTGGACAAATTATTGAAAACCCCATTCTTTCTAACTTTAAAGAAGGACTTTCTGTACTTGAGTACTTTATCTCAACTCACGGTGCCCGTAAGGGTCTGGCGGATACAGCTCTAAAAACAGCTGACGCCGGTTACTTGACAAGACGTCTCGTTGACGTTTCACATGATGTGATTGTAAACGAGGAAGACTGCGGTACATTGAGAGGACTGACTAGTACAGAACTGAAAAATAATGAAGAAGTAATTGCTTCTTTATACGAACGAATCTTAGGACGCGTTTCAGTACATGACATTATTCATCCTACTACCGGTAAACTAATCGTTGCTGCCGGAGAGGAAATCACTGAAGACTCTGGTGCTGAAATACAAGAATCACCAATCGAACGAGTAGAAATCAGGTCTGTATTGACTTGTGAATCTAAAAAAGGTGTTTGCGCAAAATGCTATGGTCGTAACTTGGCTACAGGCAAGATGGTTCAAAAAGGTGAAGTAGTAGGTGTTATTGCCGCTCAGTCTATTGGCGAGCCGGGAACACAGCTTACTTTGAGAACTTTCCACGTTGGAGGTATTGCTTCTAACATTGCTGCTGAAAACAACGTTACTTCCAAATTCGACGGAATCCTTGAAATAGATGAACTTCGCACAGTAAAAGCAGATATTGACACGAAAAATAAACCTTACGAGGTAGTTATCGGTCGATTAGCTGAATTGAAGATTATTGATCCCAATACACGTATAGCACTACATACACATAACATACCGTATGGAGCTAAACTATACTTCAAGAATGGCGATTCAGTAAAAAAAGGAGACCTTATCGTTGAGTGGGACCCATTTAATGCGGTAATTGTAGCTGAAGCAACCGGTAAAATCGAGTTTGAAAACTTGATTGAAAACGTAACTTATAAAGTAGAAAGTGACGAAGCAACCGGATTGAAAGAAAAGATTATCATTGAGTCAAAAGACAAAACGAAGATCCCTTCTGCACACATCGTTGATAAAGATGGTAACCACCTGAAAAATTACTCCTTACCTTTAGGTTCTCACTTAACTATTGGTGATGGTGAGAAAATTAAGGCGGGTGAAGTATTGGTTAAGATACCACGTGTAGTAGGTAAAGCAGGTGACATTACGGGAGGTCTTCCACGTGTAACCGAGCTATTTGAAGCACGTAACCCATCTAACCCTGCTGTTGTTTCAGAAATTGACGGTGAAGTTGGTTTCGGAAAGATTAAGCGTGGTAACAGAGAGGTAACCGTTACGTCCAAATTGGGTGAAGTGAAAAAATACCTTGTTCCATTATCCAAACAACTATTGGTTCAGGAAAACGACTATGTTCGTGCAGGTATGCCGCTATCTGACGGTGCTATCACACCGGCTGATATATTAGCAATTCAAGGACCTACAACTGTTCAGGAGTATATTGTAAACGAGGTTCAAGACGTATATCGTCTGCAAGGTGTGAAGATTAACGACAAACACTTTGAGGTTATTGTACGTCAGATGATGCGTAAGGTTGAAGTTGTCGATCCGGGAGATACTCGTTTCCTTGAACAACAAGTAGTAGATAAGCTTGATGTTATGGAAGAGAATGACCGTATATGGGGCAAAAAAGTAGTGCTCGATGGCGGTGACTCACAAGTAATGAAACCGGGACAAATCGTAACAGCTCGCAAACTTCGTGATGAAAACAGTGCTTTAAAACGTAGAGACCTACAAGTAGTTGAAGTGCGTGATGCTATTCCGGCTACGACTAATCAGATACTACAAGGTATTACACGTGCTGCACTACAAACGACCAGCTTTATGTCAGCTGCATCTTTCCAAGAGACTACAAAAGTCTTGAACGAAGCTGCTATCAACGGTAAAGTGGATCGTCTGGAAGGACTTAAAGAGAATGTTATTTGCGGACACCTCATTCCGGCAGGAACAGGTCAGCGAGGATTTGAACGTTTGATTGTGGGAGCTAAAGATGAGTTTGAAATGATTCAAGCCTCTCGCAAAGAGATTTCAGATGACATCCAAGATGCTGAACTCCTAGTAGGAGCTGAGAGACGTAAATAATTACAAATAAATACCTAAAAAGCGAGGGTGTGTTTAACGTAACACACCCTCGCTTTTTTTATGAGCAAAGCTCAAGAATACAATCCATCATTTATGCTTATCTAAGAGACGACTCAACTCTTCTACTCCTTTAGAGGCAGGTTGCTGAATAAAATGAATGTCATTCCGATGAGTTCGCACTTCATTCGGGTCAATTAAGAAGATAGGCATCCCTTGCTTCGCATAATGAAGTAAACCGGCTGCCGGATAAACATTTAGTGAAGTACCAATAATGACCAAAATATCTGCTGATTCAACTTCGACAACTGCTTCTTCAATTTTTGGCACAGCTTCACCAAACCACACAATAAAAGGTCTTAATTGAACCCCATTAGCATCGGTATCTCCCAGCAAAATATCAGGCTTTTCAGGCGGAATATCATAACTGACAGACAAGTTGTTAACTGGGCAGGACTTCATTAACTCACCATGCAAATGAATCACTTTTGTACTTCCCGCTTGTTCATGCAAATTGTCTACATTCTGCGTTACAACACTCACTTTAAAATCATTCTCTAATGAAGCAAGCCCCACATGACCTTTATTAGGAATTACTTTCAGCAACTCTCTTCTACGTTGATTATAAAACTCCAACACTAACTCCGGGTTTTTATGAAAACCTTCAGGAGTAGCTACATCTTCCACTCGGTGATTTTCCCACAAACCTCCTGTATCTCTAAAGGTAGATATACCACTCTCTGCACTCATACCTGCACCTGTAAGAACAACAATTTTTTTCATGGTATTTTATATTTAATATGATTACTATTTCTAAATCAATAAAACGACCGACTAAAAAAGTCTATTTTAAGATACATAAAATATCGCCTTACAACAAACGAATGTAAATAGTCCTAGTTGACAAGAGAACAAAGGTTTGTCTTCCATGAAAACGAATTTACAAAAATGATAGCTAAATAGATACAAAGAATATATTTATTTCAGAAAATAGGCGTTTAAACGATTAAAAGCGTTACTTTTGTCTCCTAAATTATTGATACGAAAAAGAATGGATAAAATTAGTTATGCTTTAGGCCTGAGTATTGGAAATAATTTCCGCGCCTCTGGTATTAAAAACATCAGTTCAGCAGATTTCACTGCCGGTCTTACAGATGTATTTGATGAAAAAGAGCCCAAACTCACCTATGATGAGGCTCAACAATTATTAAATGAGTATTTTCAAAACTTACAAAAAGAACGCTTCAAACTGAATGAAAAAGCGGGAAAAGAGTTCTTAACTATTAATAAAAATAAACCCGGCGTTGTAGAACTTCCAAGCGGACTACAATACATGGTACTGACTAAAGGCGAAGGTTCTAAACCTACTGCTGCTGACAATGTGAAATGTCATTATCATGGTACAACCATTGATGGAAATGTATTTGACAGTTCAGTCGAACGTGGTCAACCAGCCGTATTTGGTGTAACACAAGTTATTCCGGGATGGGTTGAAGCTTTGCAGTTGATGGAGACAGGTTCTAAATGGAGACTATTCATTCCTTCAGAGCTAGCTTATGGAGCTGCCGGAGCAGGCGAAGCTATCGAACCATACAGCACACTTATCTTCGATGTTGAACTTCTAGAAATTGTAAAATAATTAAGTGAAAGAAATGAAAAAAACGAACGTTTTAGTTGCTACTATAGTTTTAGCTATAAGCTTATTAGCAACATCTTGTGATTTTAAAAGTGGAGTTAACCTAAGTAAACCGGTTGACAGTGCCAGCTATGCTATAGGGATAGCCAATGGAGTTATGTTCGGTCAACAACTTGAAACATTCCCCGGAGGACCCGTTAACAAAGATGCATTAATTAAAGGATTTATTTCCGGATTGAAAAATGACAGTTCAGCGATGAAGATGACTATGGAAGAAGCTCAAGAGTTCTTAAATACCTATTTCACAGAAACTCAAGCTCGTCTATCTACTGAACAAAAAGAAAAAGGAGATAAGTTTTTAGAAGAAAACAAAACTAAATCCGGTATTATCACGACAGAAAGTGGACTTCAATACAAGGTTATCACTGAAGGTACAGGAGAAAAACCATCGGCAGAAGACCGTGTTAAAGTACACTACACCGGTAAAACATTAGACGGCAACGTATTTGACAGCTCTGTTGATCGTGGCGAACCCGCACAATTTGGCGTAGGTCAAGTAATTGCAGGTTGGACTGAAGGTCTTCAAATCATGCCTGTAGGTTCCAAATACATCTTCTGGATTCCTTCTGAACTAGCTTATGGTCAGCAAGGAGCCGGTCAAGATATCCTACCAAACAGCGTACTTGAATTTGAAGTAGAGCTAATCGAAATCGTAAAAGAAGACTAATAAAGACATTTGTCTATAAAGGCTTTTCTATATTTATAGAGAAACCCTATTCACATACGAAAGCCTGAGTTTACAAAAGCTCAGGCTTTTTTTCACATAACCTTAACCTGCCATCATATGAAAACCCACCTCATCCCTCTATTGCTTATACCCTTTCTACTCTACCTACCGGTTCAGTCGGCATTTGCCTATTCCGGTCTATCAGACGAAAACAGCACATCCGCGCCAAGTCAGTTTGCAGTTCAAGACAAAGACTTCCGTCGCTCAACCAAGTTGGTAACTAAGCTGGACCGCCAAGCTGAACGAATGAAACGAACCATCCGGAACACGAAAACGAAAGTAGCTGTTTCGGGAAATTCCTATTATGTATCAAACAATGGGAGCGACGATAATGACGGACGTTCACCTGCATTTCCTTTCAAAAGTCTTGAGAAAGTCAATACTATCCAACTCCAGGAAGGTGATGCCGTTTTCTTCAACCGAGGAGACCTCTGGAGGGGACGCGTACAAACCAGCAAAGGAGTGACCTATTCCGCCTATGGAAAAGGAGACAAACCACGCATTTATGGTTCGCCTTGCAATGCTGCACTAGAGGGAAAATGGCTAGAAACTGATGCACCCAACGTATATATGTTCGACCGGGAACTAACCGGCGATATTGGCACACTAGTATTCAACGAAGGGGAATCCTGTGCCTTCAAGGTTATGAAAGACAAGCAGAAAAACGGGACAACTGTACATATTGAGACGAGAATGCCTTTCAGTGATTACCGTGATTTACGGGACGATTTAGAGTTTTATCACGATTATAAAGAGGCTAAGCGAGTTTATCTTTATTCTGCAAAGGGGAATCCGGCTCAACGCTTCCACTCGATAGAACTATTAGTAAAAACGCACATTATCTATGCTACAGACCAGGTGGTCGTTGATAATCTTTGTTTGAAATATTGCGGAGCTCATGGAGTAGGCAGCGGTACGACTGAAGGACTTACCGTTACCAACTGCGAAATTGGATGGATTGGTGGTTCTATTCAGGCTGAAGATATTTTTGGTCGCTCCCACCCTACACGGTTCGGCAACGCAATAGAAATTTATGGGGGTTGCGATTATTTCTTAGTTGACAACTGCTATATCTGTCAGGCATACGATGCTGGAATTACGCATCAGTTTTCAACAGGCGAAGAAACGCCCATCCACATGAAAAACGTAACCTACTCTAATAATCTGGTAGAAGACTGTGTATACGGCATTGAGTATTTCCTAGGATCTGCTTCAAACAATGCCGAGCGATATATGGAAAATATCCTATTCAAGCAGAATCTCTTACGTCGTTCCGGTTATGGTTGGGGCAAACAACGTCCGGACAAAGATACTCCGGCACATATCAAGTCATGGACAAGCTATAACCGAGCTCAAAACTTCCTCATCGAAGACAACATCTTTGACCGTTCTACCAAAGAACTGCTGAACATGGAGGCAGAGCAGAAAGAATGGCTTCCGACTCTAAACAATAACACCTATATACAACACATAGACATACCAGCCGGCAAACTAGGAGCAGAAAAAACAACCTATCCATTCGATAGTTCTATCAAGCATGTATTGAAAGATCTTTTCAATGAAAAACGACCCGAGATATACTTTATGCCGCCATACGAGTAACCTATTAATTAAAAAGTAAAGACCTTTTAATTATAGGAAATGCAACTTCCTAATTTCAATATAGCCTTATTATCGAGGTAGAGGACGGGTTACTGAATATCAATTGGCTGATTTATTATTTACCGAAGTGATATAACTAAAAAAAGAATAAATGAGATTTAAAATGAATTTAATAATTTTCCTGGTACTTACTTTAATAAGCGCTAATACAGAACTACAAGCTCAACAAAAGAGTCCTTATAAAAAAGGTAGGAATACAACCACTATCCGTATAAAAGACTTGAACAAGCGTGAAAAAGTTAACCCCATGATCTACGGGCAAATGTTGGAAGACTGTAATGATAAAATTATTTATGGGGGTCTGATTAATAAAGATGGCTCAGAGAATGAAGGGGTTAATATATTACTGAAAGACATTAACACTCCGATTATGCGCTGGCCTGCCGGCACATACAGCACAGAGTACGACTGGGAAAAAGGTGTCGGTCCTATAGATCAACGACCTGTAGTACCATGTTTTAGCTGGGGTGGATACGAAAGTAATCTATTCGGCACTGACGAGTTCTTACAATGGTGCGAACGAATGAAGATTGAACCTTACATTAATTTTAATATGGGTAATAATCCTGACTTTGGAGGGGGACTTGGTGATGCTTTAAATTGGATTGATTATGTAAATGGATCGGATGAAAGTCTATACGGCAAAAAGAGAATAAAGAATGGACGTCAAGAACCATATAACGTAAAATACTGGGGGCTTGGAAATGAAAACTATGCTTCGTGGGGAAGGCATACGGCAGAAACAGCAGAAGTTTATTCTCATAAACTGAATAGATGGGCTACTGTTATTAAAGATTTGTATTCAGATTTAGAATTAATAGGCATTGGACATAAATATGATTGGAATAAAACGGTACTCAGCCAAAATGGTAATCTGATTGATTGGCTATCTCTTCACTTTTATCTAACAGCATGGGTCAAAAATGGAGAAATAACCAAGCCTGAAAGAACTACTTATGCACCATCAATTGTAGAAGCCAATTTGAGAAAGAACATTGAATTATTGACTAAAGTTAATAAACAATTCAACCGTGAGGATAATCCAATCCAAATTAGTATCGATGAGTGGAATAACAGACACAGTGTGTTTGATGGTAATGAAAATTGGCAAATGCAGCGTCATGATGAAAGAAAACAATTTGATGTTACAGCAATAGCCGGTATGCTTAATGTGTTTATAAGAAACAGCCCATATATAAGTATGGCTAACTATATTTTCCCTGTTAACGGACATGGATTAGTCCGAACCATTAATCAACAAAAAGCATATCCGACAATAATATACCATGTTTTTAAATTATATAGAGAGTTAATGGTTGGCGAAAAGATTGATTTAGACATAGATGGAATGGGAATAAATACATCTGCTATTGATTTTATTATAGAAGGTGATTTGAATGATGATGTGAGAGAAGAAATGGAAAATCAAATTCTAACTTATATTGATGCTGCTGCTGTTTATACCTCTGAAGGGGCTATTAATATTGCTTTAATTAATAGATCACATGAGGAAATTCAAAGTGTTAAGATAGATTTATCACAAGGTTTTTATATTGCAAACAAATGGGATTTATCCAGCAATAGCATAAACCATATAAATACAGCCGATGAAAAAATGAATACTATTCCTGTTAAAACGAGGTTGCCAAAAAACACAGATACGATTACTATACCTCCTTGTGGACTATGTATTATCCAACTAACTATATGACAGAGATAGAAAAACACAAAAGAAAAAGTGTCAATATTCTAATAAAACATCAATACACATCACCTTAAGCGAATGCTTTCTATTTTCCAATCGGAAAATCAATGAGTTTCTCTTACCTTTGTCTATATTTGTGATTTGTTCTTAAGAATATTCTTTCAAGAGCAAATGCAAGAGATAAAAGTTAGATGCAAGACGATTTTGACATAAGAAATAACCAGATTCCGGAAAGTGAAAGAGAGTATGAAAACGCACTTCGCCCCCTTTCGTTCAATTCCTTTAGCGGACAAGCCAAAGTAGTAGAAAATCTGACTATTTTCGTCATGGCAGCTCGTATGCGCCATGAAGCACTCGACCACGTATTGCTGCATGGACCTCCCGGACTTGGAAAAACAACCCTTTCAAATATTATAGCCAACGAACTGAATGTAGGCTTCAAAGTAACATCCGGACCCGTCTTGGATAAACCCGGCGATTTAGCCGGCGTACTAACCTCGCTCGAGCCCAATGATGTCCTCTTTATTGATGAAATTCACCGACTAAGCCCCATTGTGGAAGAATATCTTTACTCAGCAATGGAAGACTATCGAATAGACATCATGATAGATAAAGGACCCAGTGCCCGTTCCATACAGATAGACCTCAACCCCTTCACACTTATTGGCGCTACCACCCGCAGCGGACTACTAACTAGCCCTTTGCGTGCTCGTTTCGGCATTAATATGCATCTAGAGTATTATGATGTGGAGACACTTACCGGCATTGTACTCCGTAGTGCTAGCATCTTAAACATTTCTTGTGTGAAAGAGGCCGCTCGCGAGATAGCCGGACGCAGTCGCGGAACACCTCGAATAGCCAATGCCCTACTCCGCCGAGTCAGAGACTTTGCTCAAGTCAAAGGAACCGGAATAATCGATAAAGCCATTGCCTCCTTTGCTTTGGAAGCACTCAATATAGATAAATATGGTTTAGACCAGATAGATAATAAGTTACTGACCATCATCATTGATAAATTTAGTGGTGGTCCCGTGGGATTAAGCACTATCGCCACCGCCTTGGGCGAAGATCCGGGCACACTAGAGGAGGTATATGAACCGTTCTTAATTAAAGAAGGATTTATCAAGCGAACTCCGCGTGGAAGAGAAGCCACACATCTAGCCTACACACATTTAGGTAAAACCAGACAAAGCGAACAAGGATATTTATTTGACTGACACGCATGGCTAAAGGAGTAAAAAGGCTAGCTACAGACACTGTATATTATGGATTAAGCAGTATCATTGGGAAATTTCTCAACTGGCTACTCGTACCAATGTATGTACGTGTGCTTGAGAATTCGGGTGAATATGGAATTGTCACCAATATTTACGCATGGACAGCCTTGTTTGCCGTAATCCTAACCTACGGCATGGAAACCGGTTTCTTCCGCTTTATCAACAAAAAAAACGAGTCGAGCCCAACTAAAGTATATTCAACCACACTTATTAGTATTGCATCTACTTCGTTTCTTTTCATACTTTTTGCTCTTTCTTTCCTAGACCCCATAAGCCATGCGATTGGCTATGCAGACCATCCGGAATATATTGGCATGATGGTACTTATCTTAGGCATGGATGCATTCTCTTCCATTCCTTTTGCCTACCTGCGTTACCAACAACGCCCTATCCGTTTTGCTACTTTAAAACTGATTAATATTATCCTGAATATTCTTCTGAATATATTCTTCCTGATTGTCTGCCCATGGATACATACCCATAATCCCGCATTAATCGACTGGTTCTACTTGCCCGATTTTGGCGTAGGATATGTTTTTGTATCCAACGTAATAACTTCGGCGGTCAACATCATCCTACTTCTGCCTCAACTAACGGGCTTCCGCTACCGTTTAGACACAATGCTTTTAAAAAAGATGCTCTCTTATTCTTTCCCTATCTTACTGTTAGGCATTGCAGGTATCTTTAATCAGACCGCTGACAAAATATTATTCCCGTTTCTTTTCGAAGATAAAGCTTATGCCAATCAGCAATTAGGTATCTATGGCGCCTGTTTTAAAATTGCGGTGGTGATGATGATGTTTATTCAAGCCTTCCGTTATGCTTACGAACCATTCATCTTTGCTCAAAACAAACAAGAAGACGACAAAAAATCCTATGCCATCGTGATGAAATATTTCATCATTTTGACCCTGCTTATATTCCTGGGGGTCATGTTTTATATAGATATTATCAAGCATTTCGTCACTCCTGAATATTATGAAGGGCTGCGTGTTGTACCTATTGTGATGCTGGGCGAACTCTTTTTCGGTATTTACTTCAACCTGTCCTTATGGTACAAGCTCACTGACCAAACACACTGGGGAGCCTATTTTTCGACTATTGGTTGCGTACTAACCATTGTTATTATAGTCGTATTTGCCCGGACCTATGGCTATATGGCTTGCGCCTGGGCATCCTTTGGCAGCAATCTCTTGATGATGCTTTTATCCTATTTCGTAGGACAGCGAAAATTCCCGGTTGCATACGATTTAAAGTCGGCTCTGCGCTATTTCCTTATCGCAGGTGTCCTGTTCGGAATAGGCATGTATATGCCTTTCCCCGCTACCTGGATGGCCCTCTTGTTCCGCACCTTACTGCTAGGTTTATTTATACTATATATCATTCGGAAAGATATTCCTATAAATCAAATACCATTTATTGGGAACCTCATAAAAAAATAATTATTCATGAACTATAAATTAAAAAGCAACGTATGAAACTATTCAAAAAAGCATTAGTAACCATCTTCCTATTTGCCGGTATTTTCAGTGCCCAGGCAGACGAAGGTATGTGGGCACTGAAAGAACTAAATAAAATTAGTTTGGCTCGTATGCAAGAGCTAGGATTCACCCTGTCTTACGATCAGCTATACAGCGATACTGACCCAAGTCTAGCCAATGCGGTAGTGATATTTGGTGGAGGCTGTACAGGAATCACCGTTTCTGAACAGGCCTTAATCTTCACAAATCACCATTGCGGATTTGGATCAATACAACAACTGAGTAGTGTTGAGCACGACTATCTGAAAGACGGTTTTGTCTCTCAAACACTTGCAGAAGAACTACCCGTTCCGGGACTATCTGTTCGCTATTTAGACCAAATGATTGATGTAAGCGACCGGATAAACAGCAACATCGAACACTTTACAACTGAAGCTAAACGCTTATATGCAGCCGACTCTATTGGCCGTGTTTTGAGCGATTCAATTGGAAGGTCTGAGTTTAGAACGGCCAGCGTTATTCCTTTCTATAGCAACAACAAATACTATTTAGTAACCTACAAAGTATATAAAGACGTACGGATGGTTTTTGCACCACCCAGTTCAGTAGGTAAATTTGGTGGCGATACAGACAACTGGATGTGGCCACGCCACACAGGCGACTTCTCCGTGTTCCGTGTATACGCAGATAGCAACAACGAACCAACGAACTATAATAAAGACAATCGCCCGTATAGTCCTAAATACGTATCTAAAGTATCTATGCAAGGTTTTGAAGAAAAAGACTACGCCATGACAATCGGATTCCCGGGAAGCACTAACCGCTACCTCAGCTCATGGGGAGTTAAACAACGTATGGAAGACACCAATGCACCTCGCATTGAGGTACGCGGCATCAAACAAGAGATTTGGAAAGAAGCCATGAGAAACAGCGATGCTGTACGTATTAAGTATGCATCGAAATATGCCGGAAGCTCTAACTATTGGAAAAACTCTATCGGTATGAATCGCGGATTAGAACGATTAAAAATCATCGAGCGTAAGAAAACCGAAGAACAAGACTTTACAAACTGGGTAAACCAAGATACCAAGAGAAAAGCTGAATATGGTGAAATAATGACTTTGCTTGAAAATGGATATACTGAAACTAATAATTACCGGAATGTCCTTACTTACCTGACTGAGTCATTCCTCTCAGGAACAGAGATTGTTCGTCTGGCCAGAACTGTGCAAAGCTTCGTTCCTGACCAATCATCAGGTATGGAAATTGATGCATTTATCGAAGAAAGCATTCTGCCATTCTTCAAAGACTACGAACCTGAACTAGACGAAAAAGTGGCTGCAGCCATGCTACGTATCGCTAAAGAGCGTGTACCACAACAATACTTACCGGATATTTATCAAACAATTGACAAGAAATACAAAGGTGACTATGAAAAATATGCTGCTGACCTTTTCAAAAAAACAGCCCTGAAATCACCGGAAAGTATCTCCAAGCTTTTGAGAGAAAAGAACAGTCGCAAAAAGGTTAATAAAGACCCGGCCGTTCAGTTGGCTCAATCAGTCATGATGTCAATGCTTGAAATACCGCAATTAATGTCTAAAGCATCTTTCAACATTCGCCAAGGCGAGCGTTTATACTTAAAAGGATTGCAGGAAATGCATCCTAACCGTTCGTTCTATTCAGATGCCAACTTTACCATGCGCCTCAGCTACGGATCTATTCTTAGCTATGTGCCGTTTGATGCTGCCTGGTACAATTTTTACTCTACACAGCAAGGAATCTTTGAAAAAGAAAATCCGGAAAGCGATGAGTTTAACGTGCAACCCGAGATACTCGATTTACTTCGGTCTAAGAACTACGGAGAATATGCCAACAAAGATGGCGACTTACAAGTTTGTTTCCTCAGCAACAACGATATTACAGGAGGGAATTCCGGCAGCCCCGTATTTGATAAAAACGGCAACGTGATTGGATTAGCTTTCGATGGCAACTGGGAGGCCATGAGTGGTGATATCGCTTTTGAACCCGATTTGCAACGCTGCATCAACGTAGATATTCGCTACGTATTATATATGATAGACAAATGGGGTAAATGCCCTCGTATCATAGAAGAGCTTACTTTAGTAAAATAACGAGTCACACCTCGTAAGCTTCGCCTAGGTATAGTTTTTAAACTGTACTTAGGCGATTTTTTTTAAAGTTAGATGGTCATTAGCGTTTAATAGATAAACGCTAATGACCATTTTCCGTCTACAAGGAGGTACACCACTGTATATCAACACTTTTATAGAAACTCACAGGATGTAATTAACACCTTACCCCTAGGCTTTTCATCCATTCAATCCGAACAACTAATCGGCTCACAGCTGTGGACCGGTTAGCTCACAGCTGTGGACTGATTGGCTCACAATTGTGGACCGATCGGCTCACAGCTGTGAGCCGATTAGTTTGGTAGGGAAAAATGAGTAATTCATAACGGATAAAAGGAAAAATAGCTAGGAAAAGCAGACAAGTGACAAGTGAATAAGATTCTATCTATATCCCCGAATATGCCCATAAAAGGACGTTTGAGCGCACAGCCGGTCAGCCATTTCAAGTCATTCCGCACACCGATGCGGAATCGTATTAGCCGCTTTTTAGCTACTTTACCATCTTTACAACTAAAAAAACGACTAAAATATTTGGTTATTCAAAATATTGTTCTGCATTTGTAGAGCAAGGTCTAAAATCGTAGAACACAAAAAGAAACAAAAATGATTGCCTACATCCTTAAATTCATCATTTGCAGTAGTCTCTTTTATGTCGTTTACCATCTACTGCTTGAAAAAGAACGCATGCATCGAATCAAGCGATTCTATCTGCTGTTTGCCATCGTATTCTCGCTAATCATATCATACCGGGTATATCTTTCGATATGCCCACCAAGGTTGCACCCACCACCGTGCACATCGGGCAGACGGTTGAACAAACCATCAATAATATTAGCACATTTATCATTCCAGCAGAAGAAGTAAGCTATACATCCACGCCTACGGAAAATCTCATCAAAAAGGAAGAGCAACCCATCAATTATCTCCACATTCTGCTTGCTGTTTCTATACTGTTCAGCAGCCTGTTACTCATACGTTATACTTGGAATATATACAATATATATCGCATAGGCAGAAAGCATAAAACACCCACTCACTACAACCGAGCAAAAATTGCATTGATAGAAAATCTCACCACCTCACATAGTTTTTGGAACACTATATTCTTAAACAAAAATGATTATGAGGACCAGGGGATTGATAGTAAAATACTCACGCACGAACTGATTCATGTAAAACAGAAACATACGGCCGATATCCTGTTTATCGAATTACTCCTCGTCGTCTTTTGGTTCAATCCGGTTCTTTATCTGTATAGAAGAGCCATCAAACTGAATCACGAATTTCTGGCAGACGAAGGTGTAGTACACCAATCAGAACAAGTACATGAGTATCAAATTATTCTTTTAAACCAGGCTAGTGGATACAACTATTCATTCGCCAGCAGATTCAATTATTTAATCACCAAAAAAAGATTAATCATGATGACAAAAAAAAACCTCCGTAAAAATAATATTGCTCAGTTGTCTATTCCTTATACCACTTACCATCTTTATTGCCTGTTCATTTGGGAAAAACAAAAACAAAACAGATGAAGAAACGAAGGAACCAACAGAGGTCACCACACCATCAGCTAGCAACGAAGCAGCAGATAAAACAGAAGAAGTTCTTAAGACAGATAGTATCAAGAATAGAAGCGATCTTCCTCCTCTCACTCAATACATTCTACCTAAAATAAGTGATAAAAACAAGGGAATTGGGGTGGTGGAAATTGAAATGGACAAATATAAAGAAGTATTTGAGATACTTACCAATCCCACTGAGTCAGCAAAATTCTCCAAAGAGAAGATTAATAATTATGAAAAAGTTTTCATCAATATTTATCACCGCATGAATGAAGAGCAAAAAGCAACAGTCGAAGCTCCAACTCTAAAAGAGACTGTGCAGTACATCGCACCGAAGAAAGTCAAAAATTCAGAAGATAAAACTCTTTCTCCTCCTCAAAAATCTACCATAAAATACCATCCACCTAAAATTGAGAAAAAGTAATACTCCGTATGCTTAAATAACACATTTATCGCCGGGAAAGGCAAGTCCTTCCCGGCGATAAA
>CAZSWS010000037.1:9899-25753 GCA_964610765.1 uncultured Parabacteroides sp. | reverse complement strand
CCGTAAAAAAGTAAGAACAGAGTTTTTAATGAACGAAAAAAACATATCCTATGAAGATAGAAGAACTTATTGATAAATATTTTGAGGGAAATACGACCTGCGAAGAGGAAGCTAGGCTACGCGCTTACTTCTCTTCAACAGATATCCCCTCTTCATTGATTCAATACAAACCAATGTTTGACTATTTCAGTCAGGAAATAGCAAGCAATCTGCAAGAACAGCCCGTTCCAAAAAGAAAGAAACGTGTATGGCTATACACCTTGACTGCTGCAGCAGCCTGTTTCCTCATCGTTTTTGGCATCGGAAGTCTTTTAAACACATCGACCCACTATTGTGGCGATAACTATGTAATCATCAACGGGACATGCTATACCGACATGCATAAAATACAAACGCATGCTAAACAGGCATTGAAAGAAGTGGGCGGTGGAGATATAGCCAATGGTGAAGCAATGCAAAACCCTGTTGACCAAGAATTAGAAGAATTAAGAAAGCTTTTTACATCTGAAGAATGAAACATATATATATACTCGTAGCACTCATCATGGTAGCTCTTATACCCCAAGAGTTAGGAGCTATAGAAATGCAAAAAGGTCTGAAGATACAAGATGTTTTCCGCAAATACGGCAAACAAAAAAACGTAACGATGGTGGAAATGTCAAAAGAAATGCTTGACGCTTATAACATTTCTTTCTACCGCAGCATCACTATCAAACAAGACAGCAAGGCACTTAGTTTTGTACGCGAATGCCTGCAGGCAGACCAAAAAGATGCCCGGAAAATTAAAGAAACAACCAGTGGCGGACAATTAACCTCTGCCTATTACGAACTTCCGGGGAAAAAGCCGGAAGAAAACCGATTCATTTTATTCAAAGTAAATAAAAAAGGGGTCATCACATTGGTTTACATTGAAGGGGAACTGGATAGTGAAGACCTGATTACCCTCTTATTCGAAAAATAATCATTCAATAAAATAAAAAACCTACACATTATGAAAACAAATGCATTGATTTCGACACTGCTCTGTTTGTTACTATCCGCTGCCACTTATGCACAAACAGTCGTAACAGATACAACCCTTTATATTGACAACAAGCGGATTGACATTCTCGACGACGGAGAGCGTACCAAAGTCAAGGTATATGAAAAAGAAGGCAACGAAGCCTATACTTCCAGTGACCTTGTTTTTGAAGGACATTATCGGGGTGGAAAATCGCATGAAAGAAGACATATCAATGCCATCCATATACCTCTTCCGGCCTGGAACAAACATTTCTCTTCTCACTGGGCGGGGTTGGGACTGGGTTTTGCCAACTTTGCCGATGGAAGTCTTCACATCAACGACATTGACGGGGTTTCTCTCCGGTCTGAAAACTCGTTTGAAGTGAACTTTAACTTCTTGGAGAAAGGATTTATTATCTCTCGTCAGGGATGGGCTATTGTCACAGGTGTAGGAATGCGTTGGAACAGGTATCGAGTAGATACCAACCATCACTTTCAGGAGATAGACGGCATTACACAACTCGTACCCGCCCCCGAAGGTGTTCAGTATAGCAAAAGCAGACTTAACACAACCAGTCTGACTGTTCCCATTCTGCTGGAATGGCAACAACGCAACCGACGAGGCAATAGTGGACTATTTGTTTCGGCAGGTGTGGTAGGTGTGCTCAAAACCATTTCTTCCTCCAAAGTTGAATTTAGAGACAACGGCAAAAAGAGAAAAGATAAAATGGACCGAGGTATGAATATCCGACCTGTCACCATGGATTTCTTAGTGCAAGCCGGATATAAGCGCATTGGACTTTATGCCAAGTATTCCCCCTTAACTCTTTTCTCCGGCGACAAAGGACCTAAAGTGCACCCCGTTTCCTTAGGCGTACATTTCCATTTATAGGCCACATTTATTTCATATCTTTGTAGCCTAACGAAATGGAATAATGGAAGGAACAATAGAGATTATTCCCCAAAAGTCGGCTCAACGCATAGCAGAGTTCTGTTTAGACATTGGAACTTTCCTGCTTTCTTCCGGTGCTCACAGCGGAAGGGTACGCACCAATCTGGAACGTATTGTCAACAGCTGGGGAATGGACATACATTTACAACCCTATTTTAGAGGGCTCTTGGTCAGCGTTCGATACAAAGACGACCCGGAGAATGTATATACCAGCTATCGGTCATCACCTCCACACGTTGTTCGTTTGGCCAATCTTACGCATATCTCTCGCTTGTCGTGGAAAATAGCTCATGAGCACCTCTCGCTTGAAGAGGCTCAAAACCTACTTCAACAGATTAAAACAAAAGCGTCCTATCCGGTATGGATGGTGGCGATTGCTATAGGTATATCATGTTCCGGTCTTTGTCTGTTTTCAGATGGTGACTGGCTGAATGCCGTTGTAACCTTCTTTGCCGCTCTAACCGGCTACTTCATTCAGGTCAGTATGATTCGCTTACGGTTTAACCCCATGCTGGCCATCACTTCAGCCGCATTTACCACCACCCTCATTACGGGTGGAGGTGCATTGCTCAACCTGGGGCTTTACCCGGAAACGGCCATGGCTACCGCTGTGCTCTATCTGGTCCCCGGCGTTCCACTGATTAATGTTGTCATTGATCTGATTGAAGGCTACTTGACTTCATCAGTCAACCGGGCACTATTTGCCGGATTCATTTTGTTATCAATTGCAGCCGGTATGACCATTAGTATAGGACTTTTAGGTCTTCATCATTTTTAAAAGAAAGAGCCATGACAGATATACTACTTTTAGTACTAAAAGACTTTTCTATCGCATTTGTGGTAGGGTTCTGCTGGGCTATATTATTTGGTTCGCCATTTCGCGTACTATGGGTAGCCGGACTTTTAGGAGGCGCCGGACATAGTTTGCGGTTTGTACTCCTTCAACTAGGCGTTGGCATTATTCCTGCTACACTGATGGCATCGGTGATGATTGGTCTGGTCGGCATCTATGTCTCACACAAAATAAAAAATCCTCCGGTCGTATTCACCATGCCGGCATGTATCACCATGATTCCGGGCATGTTTGCCTACCGTACCATGCTGGCAGGAATTAAAATCACCGATATACAAACTTTTGAAAGCGACCCGCATATATTGATTGACATGACTCATAACTTCATGCTCACGGTTTCTTTGCTATTTTCGCTTGCTATCGGTATATGCATCGGCGCACTTCTCTTCCGTAAATCCAGCACTAAAGATATTCGCTTCAGCTTATTCAGACGTAAAGACGACCGTTCTGCCTGTTGACGTATCTTGCTAAACTTTCATACATGATTTGCTCATAGAAACGTAGAAAATGAAACACTATCTCTTACTTTGTATATGCCTCTTTTGTCTGCCAACTTACGGATTAAGTCAAACAGATGCACGTATTCCTTCGCCTAAAGAATTGATAAAATATCAGCCACCCAAGAATGCTATTTACCAAAAAGGCTGGGTTGACTTCAATAAAAACGGGATAAAAGACATTTATGAAGACCCGACAGCCAAGCTGGACGACCGCATAGAAGATCTGCTAAAACAGATGACGCTGGATGAAAAAACCTGTCAGATGGTGACTTTATATGGTTACAAAAGGGTTCTACAAGACGACCTCCCCACACCTGAATGGAAAGAAAAACTTTGGAAAGATGGCATAGGAGCCATAGATGAACACCTCAACGGATTCCAACAATGGGGCTTGCCTCCTTCAGACAATCCGTTTGTATGGCCTGCTTCCAGACATGCCTGGGCTTTGAACGAAGTGCAGCGATTTTTCATAGAAGAAACACGCTTAGGTATTCCGGTTGATTTTACGAACGAAGGCATTCGGGGTGTAGAAAGTTATATCGCAACTAACTTCCCCACTCAGTTAGGACTGGGTCATACCTGGAATCGCGAGCTGATCAAACAAGTGGGATACATCACCGGACGTGAAGCCCGCTTATTAGGCTACACAAATATATACGCACCCATCTTAGATGTAGGGAGAGATCAACGCTGGGGACGGTATGAGGAGGTGTATGGAGAAAGTCCCTACCTCGTGGGCGAGCTAGGCGTTGCCATGGCTAAAGGCTTGCAGCAGGATTATCAAGTGGCTGCAACCGCTAAACACTATATTGCATACAGCAACAATAAAGGAGGTCGTGAAGGCATGGCACGAGTAGACCCACAAATGTCTCCCCGCGAAGTAGAAAATATTCATGTCTACCCCTGGAAAAGGGTCATCAAAGAAGCCGGCATACTGGGTGTGATGAGTTCGTATAACGACTACGATGGTTTTCCAATTCAAAGCAGCTACTACTGGCTGATGGAGCGACTGCGAAAAGAAATGGGTTTTAACGGCTATGTTGTTTCAGATAGCGATGCGGTTGAATACCTGCATAGCAAACACAACACGGCAGAAAACATGAAAGAATCTGTGCGCCAAGCAGTAGAAGCCGGACTAAACGTGCGATGCACCTTTCGCTCACCCGACTCATACGTACTCCCATTACGCGAATTGGTCAGAGAGGGGGCAATTAGCATGGAAACTATCAACGATCGCGTTCGTGACATCTTACGTGTGAAGTTTTTAGTTGGTTTGTTTGACAGCCCTTATCAAATCGAACTTAAACAAGCTGACATAGAAGTAAACAGTGCCGAGAATCAAGCAGTGGCATTGCAAGCTTCCAGAGAATCGATTGTGCTGTTGAAAAACAAAAATAACACCTTACCTCTTTCATTAGGTGATATTAAATCCATCAGCGTATGCGGTCCTAACGCCAATGATGCAGCCTATGCATTGACACATTATGGTCCGCTGGCTGTTGATGTCGTGTCAGTATTAGACGGTATTAAGAACAAAGTAGGAGATACCACAGAGGTTTTATACACACAAGGATGTGAGCTGGTGGATGCCAATTGGCCGGAATCTGAAATTTTGCCCGAACCACTGACTAATGAAGAGAAACAAGCGATTGCTCTCGCTGTAGAGAATGTCGAGAAAAGCGATGTGGCAGTGGTCGTTTTAGGTGGAAATAGCCGGACATGCGGCGAAAACAAATCACGTTCAAGCCTTGACTTACCGGGCAAACAACTAGACTTGCTACAAGCAGTAACCAATACCGGCAAACCGGTTATATTAGTTATGATAAATGGGCGCCCCAATTCAATCAACTGGGCAGACAAACATGTCCCGGCTATTTTAGAAGCCTGGTATCCGGGCTCTCAAGGCGGAACAGCCATTGCCGATATCTTATTTGGCGACTATAACCCCGGAGGAAAACTGACCGTTACATTTCCCAAAACAGTGGGTCAAATCCCCTTTAACTTCCCGGCCAAACCTGCCTCACAGGTTGATGGAGGGCGCAATCCCGGTCTGAAGGGCAATATGAGCCGGGTGAACGGTCCGCTCTATCCCTTTGGATATGGGTTAAGCTATACCACGTTCGAATATTCAAACATGACACTTTCAGCTGAAGTCATCACGCCAAAAGAAGAAGTAACCGTCAGCTGTACCATCACCAACACGGGCGACCGTGCCGGCGACGAGGTTGTACAACTTTATACGCGTGATATACTTAGCTCAGTAACTACCTATGAGAAGAATCTTCGGGGCTTTGAACGCATTCATCTTCGGCCCAACGAGTCGAAAGTTGTCACATTCAAGCTCTATCCAAGAGACTTTGAGTTGCTAAATCAGGACGACAAATGGGTGGTAGAACCGGGAGATTTTAAGATTATGTTGGGCGCATCTTCTACGGATATTCGTTTAAGCGGCTTGCTAAAAGTCACCAACTCCAAAGAAAAACGACAGATGCAACAGCAGCAACATGAAAACACACCGGTCAAACACGTCACAGACAATAATCAAGCAACAGTATGGAGTGGCACAAAAGGCGATTACCTCACTTTTGCCATGAAAGAAAATGCCCGACCGGAAAAGATAGTAATCTATTGGAGCAAAATAGAAGAGCCGGCTGCATTCGAAATTCAAGCATCCAGCGGAGGCGGACAATTCATCACGGTGTACAAGGGGAGTATTACTGAATCCGGTAAATTCATCGATTATCCGCTGAAAAAAGATGTGGTCAGCGACATAAGAATACTCTTAACTGCCGGGAAAGCCTCTATCTCTGAAATTAAACTAAACGATATACATTTATAAATACGATATGCAAGTCAAAACACTTATATCCATTGCGATTCTTTTCGTTTGCTCCTATACCGCTCATGCACAAATAGCCAATGTGATCCCTCAACCTCATTTGATCCAAAAGACCAAAGGGAAGTTTCAGCCAAACAAAGAAACGGCTATTCACTATAACGACGTTCGTTTTAAAGCAGAAGCCGACTTATTAGCCTCTATATTAAACCTTCCTGCTAGCAACGTATCATTTGCGAATGAGGGTTCATCACCCAATACGATCAGCCTACAGTGTAACCGCACACTCGGAGCAGAAGCCTATCAAATAACGGTTGATAAAAAGCAAATCAATTGCCATGCGGCTACACCGCAAGGGATGTTTTTTGCCATACAGACTTTAAAGCAAGCCTATACAGGAACCTACTGGGAAGCCGCAAATATCCAAGATGCTCCTCAATATCCGTGGCGAGGTTTTATGCTGGATGTATCGCGTCACTTTTTCGGAGTGGATGTCGTAAAAGACCTACTGGATGTAATGGCACACCTAAAAATGAATGTTTTTCATATGCACCTAACCGATGAAAATGGCTGGAGGATAGAGATTAAGAAATATCCTAAGCTGACAGAAATTGGGGCAGAAGGCAGCTGGAGTGACTTAAATGCACCACGCAAGTTCTATACGCAAGAAGAAATTAAAGAAATTGTAGCCTATGCCGCCGAACGACATATCATGGTTGTCCCTGAGATAGATATGCCGGGACATGCCACGGCAGCCTCTAAAGCATATCCGGAAATATCCGGAGGGGGAGAAGGCCGATGGAAAGGATTTACTTTTCATCCTATCAAAGACAGCACCTATCTATTCATAGAAGAGGTATTCGATGAGGTATTCTCTCTTTTTCCGGCTCCCTACATTCATATAGGAGGAGACGAAGTACACTTTGGAAACCAGTCATGGAAAACCGATTCCGCTATCCAGCAATTCATCAAAGACCATCATTTGAAAGACGAAGTGGGTTTGGAGCATTATTTTGTGCGCCGTGTCTGCGATATCATCAACAAAAAAGGTCGTAAAATGATTGGGTGGGATGAAATTATCTCGTCTGGTGTCACACCGGAACAAGCCATTGTGATGTGGTGGAGGCACGACCGACCGAATGACTTACCCCTCGCTTTACAAAAGGGTTTTGAAGTAATTCTCACCCCCCGCATCCCCTGTTACCTGGACTTTGTGCAAGATGAAACACAAAAGATTGGCAGACGTTGGGGCACAGCTTATGCTCCGCTCCAAGCCGGCTATGAGTTTCCATCTGACATCATACACCTGGTAGAAGGACATGAAAAACAAGTAAGGGGCATGCAAGCCAACCTATGGACCGAAAGGATAGCCGATGTAAAAAGGCTCAACTATATGACATTTCCTCGTCTGGCAGGCATCAGTGAAGCTGCTTGGTCCGGCGAATCGGAAAAGAACTACGAGCAGTTTCTAGAACGCCTCAAAGTCTTTTTAAAATACCTGGATAGCAAAGGGATTAACTACTTCAATCCGTTTGATAAAGAATCTACTCCCGAACCTTGGGGACCTACGAAGCAAGATGTCATAGCCGAAGGATAAGCTTACTGACCCATCAGCGCATCAATAATACAAAGCCCTTGCAGACCGAAGTTTGCAAGGGCTTTATTTATGTTTTTATCTATTTATCGAACCAGTCCTTATTCTTTATCTAAAGATACTGTTTTCCATACAACGGCTGACAGGATAGCACCAATAAACGGAGCTACAATAAACAGCCATAACTGCTGCAAAGCAACCATATTACCATTCACTGCTTCAAAGATAGCCGGACCAACGCTACGAGCCGGATTCACAGAAGTGCCCGTGATAGGAATACATACGATGTGAACAAGCACCAAAGTCAAACCAATGGCTAATCCACCTAGGTTACCTGCTCCATTTTTAGAGGTAGCTCCCAGTACTACAAAAACAAAAATGAAGGTAAACACCACTTCAGCAACAAAAGCAGGCATCAAGTCGGTATACCCATTAGCCCCGGTGAGCGTAGTAGTTGATCCTGAATCTTTCGCTAAGATAAACAAGATGGCAGAACCAATAATAGCACCCATCACTTGGAAAATCATATACATGGCAGCGTCTTTTCCGGATATACGCTTGGATGCCAACATCCCCAGCGTTATCGCCGGATTAATATGGCAACCGGACACATTACCAATGGCATAAGCCATAGCAACCACCGACAAACCAAATGCAAATGCAACACCTAATGTGCCTACCGCAGCAAAAGGTTGACCGGCACCGGCAAAAACTGCACTACCACATCCCATTAACACCAGCACCATTGTGCCAACTAATTCCGCTAGATACTTTTTCATATTTAACAAGTATTAAGTTATCAAAAAAATGAAATAAATAGTCGTTATTTCATATTAATTAATGCGAATATAGGAAGTTTAAATAATTTGACAAGAAAGAAGTAGCAAAAAAACAATAGGAAAAGAAGAATTAATGAAATTGTCATACTGTTTTTTTAACATGGGTTTCACTACTATTATGCTATAATTACCTGAATATTCACTATTTTTACAGATTAAATAAGCCACTCGCTTACAGTACCTACGGGTAGGTAAACCGAGCTTATTGAGAGCAGCAAATAATACAAAAACATATAAAATGATTAGTAAATGGAATTTACGAACCCCTACAGCAGAAGAATTACATGACAGAGACAGACTAGTTAACGAACTGGGATTGAATCCGATTATAGCTTTGTTGTTGGTGCAAAGAGGCATACGAGCTATAGATGAAACTAAAAAGTTTTTCAAACCCAGCCTCTCGGATTTGCATGATCCTTTTTTAATGCCCGATATGGATAAAGCTGTTAAGCGACTGAACCATGCATTAGGCAATAAAGAACGTATCTTAATTTATGGCGACTATGATGTTGACGGTACAACAGCCGTTGCACTCGTCTATAAATTTTTGTCTCACTACACCTCTCCTTCTTCATTAGACTATTACATACCGGACAGGTATGACGAGGGGTATGGTATTTCTTTCAAAGGAATTGACTACGCCTATGATAACGGCATAACGCTGATTATCGCGCTAGACTGCGGAATCAAAGCTATCGACAAGGTAGAATATGCTACGGAGAAAGGCATTGATTTCATCATTTGTGACCACCACATGCCGGATGAAACACTTCCGGCGGCCGTAGCCGTACTTGACGCTAAAAGACCTGATTCAACCTACCCCTATGAGCACCTGAGTGGCTGTGGAGTAGGTTTTAAATTTATGCAGGCTTTTGCCAAGAGCAATGGGCTCTCTATGAATAAGCTCGAAAAGCTGCTGGAACTTACGGCTGTTAGCATTGCCGCCGACATCGTACCCATCACCGGAGAAAATCGTATCCTCACGTATTTTGGGCTTAAGCAACTCAACTCACACCCCAGCGTTGGGATGAAAGGCATTATCAATGTCTGTGGACTAACTGACAAAGAAATTGGTATCAGCGATGTCATTTTCAAAATTGGACCGCGCATCAATGCTTCCGGACGGATGATGAACGGCAAAGAAGCAGTCGATCTCTTACTTTCCAAAGATGCCAAAGAAGCGAAAGAAAAGAGTAAGAATATTGACCAATACAACGAAGACCGCCGAGAGCTTGATAAAAAAATAACCGATGAAGCCAATGCGATTATTGACGGATTCGCCAATATTGAAGACCGCAAAGCCATGGTTGTCTACAACCCGGACTGGCACAAAGGCGTCATTGGTATTGTTGCTTCACGTATGACGGAGCGTTATTTTCGCCCCTCTGTCGTCTTAACCAAGTCGAACGATTTAATAACCGGTTCAGCTCGGTCTATTGGCGGATTTGACATTTACAAAGCAATAGAAAACTGTCGCGACCTGCTAGAGAATTTCGGAGGTCACACCTATGCTGCCGGACTTTCACTCAAAGAAGAAAACTTAAAAGCATTTACCGAGCGTTTTATGAAGCTCGCTGCCGATGATGTTGACCCGGAGCAAATGAAGCCTCAGATTGATGTTGATATGGCTATTGAGTTCAGAGATATCAACCATCGGTTTTTATCTCAGCTAAAAAAGATGAGCCCATTCGGACCTGAAAACGAAAAACCTATATTCTGCACCCGAGAGGTTAAGGACTATGGTACCAGTAAGTTGGTAGGTAGAGAACAAGAACATCTAAAACTTGAGATGCTGGACAGCACTTCCCGGAAACCCACACACGGGATTGCATTTGGAAAACATGAGTATGCTACGTATGTAAAAGGCATGAATCCATTCGATATATGCTATACGATTGAAGAAAATAAATACAACGGAACAACAACCATACAACTACTTATTAAAGACCTAAAAACGTCTGATTGAAAGGAAGTCTGCAGTGGATTGCTATCATAAGATACTAAAACAATACTGGGGGTATGATTCTTTTCGCCCATTGCAAGAAGAAATCATACACTCGGTTAGTGAAGGGAAAGACACACTGGGGCTGATGCCAACAGGCGGAGGGAAGTCAATGACCTTCCAAGTTCCGGTCTTGGCCATGGAGGGCATATGCATTGTGGTTACGCCCCTCATTTCGTTGATGAAAGATCAGGTAGACAACCTGGTTCGTTTGGGCATTAAGGCTACCACTATCTACACCGGGATGACACGCCACGAAATCATCACACGACTAGATAATTGCATCTATGGCGATTACAAATTCTTATACATTTCGCCTGAGCGCATCAATACAGAACTCTTCAAGAGCAAGCTTCGGGCACTCAATGTGTGTCTGGTAGTAGTAGACGAAAGCCACTGTATCTCACAGTGGGGCTATGACTTCCGACCTTCTTACCTGCATATCGCAGATATCCGTGATGAACTGCCCGAAGTACCCCTGCTGGCACTTACGGCCACGGCCACACCTGAAGTCACCGACGATATCCAAGAGAAGCTACGCTTTCGGGCTAAAAATGTTTTCAAGAAAAGCTTCTTACGCCCCAACCTGTCTTATGTTGTGCGAGATACAGACGACAAGTCAGGCACATTAATCGACATCCTACACAAAGTGCCTGGCAGCGCCATTGTGTATGTGCGCAATAGAAAACGCACCGTTGAGATTGCCAAAGAACTGCAACAAGCCGGTATTTCAGCCAACTATTACCATGCAGGCTTAAACCGGGATGAAAAGGAGAACCGGCAAAACAAGTGGAAAACAGATGAAAACCGGGTCATAGTGGCTACGAATGCGTTCGGCATGGGGATAGACAAGCCGGATGTCCGACTGGTTGTTCATATTGAGGCTCCTGCATCGCCTGAAGAATATTATCAAGAGGCAGGACGTGCCGGGCGTGATGGCAAAAGGTCGTATGCCGTTGTGCTTCACAACGAAAAGGACAATGCCATTCGTAAAAGACGCATCACCGAACAGTTTCCACCGAAAGACTTCATCCTGAAAGTCTATGACACCCTGTGCAACTTCTTCCAGATTGCCATGGGATATGGCTTCTTCACTACCCACCTCTTTTCCATTCGTGAGTTTTGCTCCATATATAAATTCTCCTTACAACAGACTCACCATGCCATCAAATTGCTGGAGTTGGCAGGCTACCTAGAATATGTAGAAGAGCCGGACAGTCGCTCACGCTTCATGTTTTTCGTAACTCGCGAAGAGATGTACTCACTTTTCAAACATGAAAGTGGAACTGAGAAAGTTGTACAAGCCATTCTCCGTTCTTATACAGGCGTATTTGCTGACTATGTCTTTATCGACGAAGCCCTGATAGGCACACGTACTGAACTGACCAGACAACAAGTCTATGATATATTAATCAACCTCTCCAAAGCACGAATTATTGGCTATATCCCGCAACCCAAAAGTCCGCTCATCACCTTTACCCGCTCAAGAGAAGAGTTGCAGCACATCGTGCTTACTAAAAACGTATATGAAGAACGAAAAGAGCGATACGAAGAGCGAGTTAAAAGCATCATCGACTACGTAAACAACCGGCATATCTGCCGTTCGCAAATGCTCTTGACCTATTTTGGCGAGAAAGATGCACGACCTTGTGGCGTATGTGATATCTGTCTGAAAAACAAGCACAAACAGCTTTCAGACGAACGATTTGAGGAAATTAAAGAACAACTCATTCGCTTACTTTCCGACAAGCAAGCACCCAGCCATGTCAAAGAGGTTGCGTCTACCCTCCCCTTTCCCCAAAAAGAAAGCCTTCAGGTAATCCGTTTTCTAGCCGACAATGACAGTCGGTTCGAGTTAGCAGAAGAGAAACTGCAATTCATCCCTCAGAATTAGAAGCTTTGACTATCTTTGTGAAAATTTTCAAAAAATGGATTGGAGTTGGTTAATAAATGCATTTACACAGCCCTCAGCTGTACAAGCCATCATCATTATTTCTCTAGTTTCCGCATTCGGCTTAATGCTTGGCAAGCTTAAAATAGGCGGAATATCTCTAGGCATAACCTTTGTTTTCTTTGTAGGTATCCTCATGGGGCATTTTGGCATTGTCATTGACAACAACATGCTGAATCTGGCTCAAAGTTTCGGGCTAATCTTATTTGTCTATGCATTGGGGCTTCAGGTAGGACCCGGTTTCTTTTCCTCACTGAAACAAGGGGGCTTCAAACTGAACATGCTTTCTGCCGCACTAATATTTACCGGCATAGCTACCACTTTGTTGATACACTTCATTACCGACATATCCTTACCCAACATGATGGGACTCCTTTGCGGAGCAGTTACCAACACCCCTGCACTTGGAGCAGCCCAACAAGCGCTGCTGCAAATGAAACCGGAAAGCTGGCACGAAGTAAGCGAAATGGCGTTAGCTTGTGCCACTACGTATCCACTAGGTGTAGTAGGGGTTATCTTAGCAATTATTATCCTCAAAAAAGTATTTCTTCCGACCGGAAAAAACAAATACGCCACCCATAAAAAAGAAAAAACGAATATTGCCGAATTTCTGGTGACAAACCCGGCTCTGTATGGTAAAACGATTCAAGATGTCATGCAACTCACACATATCCAGTTTGTCATTTCTCGTTTATGGCGTGACAATAAGGCAAGCATTCCTACCTCCGACACCACTCTCCAACCCAATGACCACCTGCTTATCATCTCTGAGAAAGAAGATTTAGGCATTATTCGCGTATTATTTGGCGAGCAGGAACGGGTAGATTGGAACAAAGATGATATAGACTGGGACGACGTTGACAAGCAACTAATCTCTAGAAAAGTGCTGGTTAGCAAAGGGAAATTAAATGGCGTTCGATTGGGAGCACTCCGCTTGCGCAACCTATACGGCATCAATATCACACGGGTCAATCGAGCAGGTATCAGCCTGTTGCCTTCACCTGACCTACACTTACAAATTGGCGACCGTCTGACCATTGTTGGCGAGACCCATTCAGTGACAACGGTAGCTAAACTATTGGGTAACGAATTGAAAAGTCTGGATCACCCCAATCTTATCTCCATTTTCATAGGCATCACGCTCGGTTTACTGATTGGAATCATTCCTATTTACATACCCGGAATCACCATGCCCATCATGCTGGGAATCGCCGGAGGTCCTATTGTGGTTGGTATATTGATGGGGGCTTTTGGACCTCGCTTTCACATGGCTACCTATACTACAATGAGTGCCAACCTGATGCTTCGCCAGTTAGGTATCGTTATCTACCTGGCCGGACTCGGCATCCAGTCAGGGGCTCAATTCTTTGAAACCATCTTCAGCACCCAAGGCTTGCAATGGGTAGGCATCGGTTTTCTGCTCACCATTGTTCCGGTACTAATCGTAGGATTTATTTCGTCCAAATGGTTTGGGGTAAATTATGAAACCAATGTTGGTATGATTTGTGGAAGTATGGCTAACCCCATGGCACTCGATTATGCCAATACAACTGTCGAGGGCGATGTGCCGTCTGTCAGCTATGCAACAGTCTATCCGATGGGGATGTTTTTACGCGTGATAACGGCGCAATTAATCTTGATGTTTTTCTTATAATTCGTCCGGTCAAAACAACGAAACCAATAGCTGTTCAATTCCTTTCCTCACCTCCAGACTCTTCCCTGAAAACTGATTGACCATAACCACCACGGCGTAGGTTTTGTCGGCCTGTTCGATATATCCGCCATAACACCTCACACCACTGATGCTACCACTCTTCATGCGTGCATGTCCTTGCAATTCACTACCATTCAGGAAATAACGTACCGTACCGTCTATTCCCACTTGCGGCAATGACAGAAAAAAGTCAGTAGCATAAGCTGATTTTGCAGCCATATAACTATATACATCTGCCAAAAAAGAAACCGTCACCTTGTTACCGGGTGCCAACCCCGAACCATCATAAATAGACAATGGAGATGTTTTGATTCCTTTTTCTTTCCAAAACTCAACCAATGACTGTACCCCTCTCTCAAACGAAGAATATCTCGGTGCACCTTTCGGCGGACGAACCACCCCGATTGTTTTCAGCAATGCATCAGCATACAGATTATGGCTCACATAGTTCGTAATGCGAATTATTTCATGCAAAGGAGGTGAGTAGGTTTGAATAAGCACCTTCCGGTTTTTTCCGGAATCGAACGCTTTTTCCGACTGCCTGTAAGTAGTAGGCTGCTGTTTGACCTGAATACCTCCGGCAACAAGTTTATGTGTAAAATAATCTGCTAGAAAAAGAGGAGGATCCGGGAAGTCTCCCTTCACAGAGATACTTTTCCGATTGGCAGGGGCTACACCATATACCATACGTTCACCTGAAAAAGGAGCACCCAAAATATAAATACTATCCGAACGCACCGAAGTAGTCTGGAGATGATTTTCAAATCGCATCCCCTTCACCTCCGGGCGTTGAGCGATTAATTCAGGCTGTGTCCCTACCGCTCCTGTGCGAAACAGCAGCTCATACGTATTGTCAAAAACAGACAATCCATAGCTGCCTGCAGCATAATAATTGCCCATATCTTCACGCAACCATTTAGATGATATGCCCTCTGTGTCAAAAATGCTTTCGTCGGCTATCACTGCCCCCTCAATCGTTTGAATGCCCTGCTTAGTTAAAGCGTCTACCCAAAGATTTAAAATACTATCTTGCTCGAAAGGAAGTGAAGATGAACCTATCGTCGGATCTCCACTACCTATAATATATACATCACCTTGCAAGACCCCGCCCACGATCGACCCGGTATAAGCAACGGTCGTTTCATACTGATAGTCAGGACCCAATATTTCCAGTGCCGTTGCCGTAGTCAGTGTTTTCAAAACAGAGGCCGGCGACAACAATCTATCTGCATCGTAAGACACCAGCTTCTCACCCGACTTAACATCCTGCACCAGCACAGCATACGACGCACCCTTCATATACGACGCCCTGCCTAGCTGTTTGACAGGCTGCGGAACTTGCCCCCAAATAATAGTTGCCGAAAATAAAAAAACGAGAATAGAGATATACCTCAGCTTATTCATGATTCAAATAATTCAATGATGGATAATAAAGCAAATGTAAGAAAAAATCATCTCAAGTTCAGGAAGTTCTGTACATACCCAAGCGATGCAAGTCGAGTAAAAAAGAAGCACCGCAAAAGCACAGACCCTTAGGTTAGGTAACAAATTCGTCATCAGTATAAGGTAGACACCTATACAAAATACCCCTAAACATAATCATCTCTTTAC
>CAZSWS010000037.1:0-9799 GCA_964610765.1 uncultured Parabacteroides sp. | reverse complement strand
AAAAGACTATAGCCTTTTTTCTCCAACTTTTCTCCCGTATCAAAATTCAAAGTTTCACAGATAACGATGCCATCGAAAGAAGTTATTCGCAGTGGAAATTGGGTGTTGGAGGGTAATTCAAATATTCGTTGTAAATTTGAGAAAAAAATTATGATGAAACGACCGTTAATTTTAGTGTCAAATGATGATGGGGTTGAAGCCAAAGGTATACAAGAAATTGCAGAAGCTCTCCGCTCATTGGGTGATGTGATTGTTTTTGCCCCGGATGGTCCACGTTCGGGCATGTCCAGTGCACTCACCTCTACCTTGCCACTGAGATACAAACTACAATTTGAAGAGCCCGGGCTTACTGTTTTTCAATGTACAGGTACTCCGGTTGACTGCGTAAAGCTGGCCATGAACGAAGTATTGAATGAAAAGCCTGACTTGCTGGTTTCCGGAATCAACCACGGGGGCAACCAAGCGATAGCTGTTCATTATTCCGGCACGATGGGTGCTGCCGTTGAGGGTTGTGTATTCGGGATTCCTTCTTTAGGCGTTTCGCTGATGGATTTTCAGGCTGATGCTGACTTCGACGAGAGTGTACGATTGGGAATGACGGTTGCAGGAAAGGTGCTAAAGAAAGGTCTTCCGGATGGCGTATATCTAAACCTGAATGTTCCCAAAGGGAATGCGGTAAAAGGAATCAACATAAGCAAGCAAGCTCCGGGTCGCTGGACCAGTGAGTTTCACCGCTCGACCGATGCACAAGGCAATCCGGCGTTTTGGCTTCAGGGATACTTTGAAGATTATGCTCCGAACGATTCAATGAACGACACCTACCAGCTTGCCCAAGGGTATGCTTCGCTCGTTCCTTGTAGACTGGACGTAACGGATTATGCATTTATGGACGAACTGAACAACTGGAAATTATAACTCATGAAGTATTATCTTATTGCAGGAGAAGCCTCAGGCGACTTACATGCCTCAAACTTGATGAAAGAACTTCAAGTGCTTGACCCGGAAGCCGACTTTCGCTTTTTCGGAGGAGACTTGATGCAGGCTGTGGGGGGAACGCTGGTGCGTCACTACCGCGACATGGCTTTTATGGGCGTCATGCCTGTTCTTAAAAACCTGGATAAGATTCTGAATAATATGCGTGTATGTAAGAAAGACATACGCGCATACAAGCCGGATATCGTTATCTTGATTGACTATCCGGGATTTAACTTGAAGATTGCTTCTTTTGTAAAGAGACGTTTGCGCATACCGGTACACTACTACATCTCTCCCAAAATATGGGCATGGAAACGTTTCCGCATCAAAAGTATTCGTAAGAATATTGAGCGGATGTATTGCATCCTTCCGTTCGAAAAAGATTTCTATTTAGGCATGTCATACAAGATTGATTATGTGGGCAATCCGCTGGTTGACTCAATTGATGACTATAAGAAACAACTGAAGGAAAACCCGATTAATTTTAGAGAAGAAGAAGGTTTGCCAAATAAGCCGATTCTAGGAATTCTTGCCGGAAGCCGCAAACAAGAAATTAAGGACAACCTCCCCACCATGCTGGATGTGGCATCCCACTTCCCCAAATACCAACCGGTAATTGCCGGAGCACCCGGCATTGACCCGGATTATTACAAACGATACACAGGCAGTCGATATGTTAAGATTGTATTCAACCGAACATACGACCTGCTGGAACATGCCGATGCAGCACTCGTTACTTCAGGCACTGCTACGCTTGAGACTGCCCTATTCAAAGTGCCGCAAGTAGTGTGCTATGATTTTCCGGGAGGAAAAGCGGTCAACTTTATCTTCAAATACCTTTTCCATATTCCATACATCTCACTGGTTAATCTGATTGCCACACAAGCCGTCGTCAAAGAACTTTTTGGCGCTTTATTCACTGAGAAAGGAATTACCGAAGAGTTACAGAATATCTTAAACCACCGTGCTTATCGAAACGCCATGCTCGCCGGATATGACGAAGTGATACGTAGAATGGGCAATCCGGGAGCTTCCAAGCGTACTGCCGAGCTTATTTATCAGTCGCTCATGGTTAAAAAGAAACAACTCTAACATTTCACTTTATTTAACACTCTTGCTTGCAGCGAAAACCCTCACTCTATCATCTAATTAGTATAGAATATCTTTTTTTAGATGATTGAGATGAAGTTTATGCGCCAGATATATGTAACTCTTTTAATTGTTACTGTAGGAATTCTGTTTTATACCTGCAGTAGCGATGATGACCCCATAATTCCGGAGATGGCTTTTGCCACAGTAATTCCCAATGGAGCAGATAGATATTATCTTCTTGAGGATAATGGAACCACGTATGTACCCACACAAGGAACGGCTATATATCCTGAATACAATGAAAACGAGAAGCAATGGGTACAAGCTTTTTTCAATATCGTATCAGACTCCGTCATCGGTTACGACTATAGCATACAAATGATTGATCTCTATAAGATCTTAACAAAACCAGTTGCGGAAAATAAGGGGAGTGAAGAAAACGACCGTTTCTATGGCAACGACCCCGTGAGAATAAATAATCCCAAAAAGGATATTTGGTATGGGGGTGGCTACTTGAACATTGTGTATGGAACAAACTATGGAGGCAAAGAAAAACATTTTGTCAACTTAGTGAAAACTAAAGATCCTTACATATTCGAATTCAGACAAAACGCCTATGACGACCCGAGTAAATATGGGGCAGACGCCATCGTGGCTTTTGATTTAAATAGTTTTCCGAATACAGAAGGTGAAACGGTTGATCTCACGCTGGTGTTTAACACCTTTACCGGGACAGAAGAATATAAAATCGCATTTAATTCAGATAGTATAAAACAAAAATCACAAATGAATACACATCGTAAGGGTTTGATTGAAGCAACAGAAATACGATGATTTACCTTCCCGCATAACTTTTATTTTATCATTTAGTACGGTAAAGGGAAGACGTCGAGAGGATGTCTTCCCTTTCATTTTTCGACCATATATAATTCGGCATACGCTTTTAACCGAGCGTATTACCTAAGTTTCCTTTTATGCTTTTTCGAGGTTTAGCAGACTGACGAATAACCAGATAAACAGCCAGAATAATTAAAGCAACACCGGTCATCGTATATACGGTAAAGACCTCAGAGAAATAGAAAATACCGATAAGGACAGCAACCATAGGTTCCATAGAGCCCAGAATGGAAGTAATGGTAGAACCAATATATTTGATTGCTAAAACAAGTCCAAGTCCGGAAATCACCGTTGACAGAAGGGCTAATGCAAGTAAACGTCCTAAAGCCGGGAAAGAAGTAATAGGCTGGATAGTTGTCGTTGTCAAGGCATACATCATAAAGAAAACACTTCCGACAAGCAGCACATAGAATGTCAGCGACTCGGCTTCCATTTCTTTTCCTGTTCGGGTTTGATTGACCCCCACAATATACAGTGCATAGGTAACTACAGTCAAGGAAGCAGTCACAATCCCTATCATCTGCACACTTCCTCCGTCAGACCAAGACAAACATACTACGCCTAACAAGGAAAGAATGGCTGTTCCAAACAAATGAACAGTTCCTTTCTCTTTGAAAAATACAACCATCAGAATACTTACCAATACCGGATATAAAAAATGAATCGTTGTGGCTACCCCACTCGGTATCCATTGGTATGACTGGATAAGAAACAAAGAAGTAGAAGCATAGAGTAGCCCTAAAAGAATTATGTCACGTAGCTGGCGCATAGAGATTTTCAAGCTTCTCTTGCGATACAAACATATGCCTCCCATCGCCAATGCGGAAAAGAAAAATCGATAAAATAAAATGGATTGAATAGACATCCCTTCTTTCATCAAAGGAATGGAAAATAAAGCTATCATACCGAATGTAGCTGATGAGATAATAGCTAATGCAACACCTTTCAAACTTTTCATTTCTGCCTTCTGTTATTCGAGCGCAAAGGTAGAAAGAAAGTCAGTCAAAACATCATTTCTTTTCTTAAAGCTTCTACCTGAAAATGAATGAGTATCACTTACGGACTCTATCCGTTTTTTTTCCTTTATAATAAGTGTTCCACGTATCTCTTGCATAGTTTCTGCCTAAGTATTCGAATGAGGAAGCCGAAGCATCTTTGATTTTAGCACCCCGATAATATACGTTCCACGTGTCTTTGGCATAGCCGCCACCAACATACTGAAAAGAAGAAGCGGAGGCATCTTTGATTTTTTTACCCCGAAAATAAACATCCCACGTATCTTTACTATACCCACCACCTAAGGCCTCAAGTGACGAAGTAGAAATATTACTGACCTTTTCACCTCGGTAGTATGCGTTCCACGTGTCTTTGGCATAACCGTTCCCTTCATATTCGAACGAAGAAGCCGAAGCACCTTTCACTGCATCACCCAAATAAAAGACATCCCAGCTATCTTTTCCATAGCCTCCCCCTAAGTACTCAAAAGAAGAGGCAGAAGCGCCTTTCACTTTATGACCTTTGAAATAAACATCCCAGGTATCTTTGCTATAACCTCCGCCCAGGTTTTCAAGTGACGAGCCGGAAGATCCACTTATCTTTTCACCCCGATAGTAGGTAGCCCAACTATCTTTTCCATAACCATTGCCTTCGTATGTAAAGGAAGATGCCGAAGCACCTTTAACCGGATCGCCCAAATAAAAAACTTTCCACGTGTCTTTGGCATATCCACCCCCAAGATGCACGAACGAGGAAGCAGAGGCTCCATTTATCTTCTTCCCTTTATAATATACATTCCAGGAATCCTTTCTATAATTGCCACCTAGGTTTTCAAGTGACGAGCCGGAGGCACTACCTACTTTTTCTCCTCGGTAGTAGGTGTTCCAACTATCTTTTCCATAACCATTGCCTTCATATTTAAAAGAAGAAGCTGAAGCGCCTTTAACCGGGTCGCCCAGATAAAAAACTTTCCATGTGTCTTTGCCATACCCGCCGCCTAAATGCTCGAAAGAAGAAGCTGACGCATCTTTGATTTTCTTACCTCGAAAATAGACATTAAAGCTATCCTTTGCATAGCCACCTCCCAGATCAACCAGTCCATGAGTAAAGACACACTGGTCTGTCAACGAGTTTGAGTAGATTTCGACGACAGACAGCGAAGGCGAAAAGGTGAGCAATAAGCTCCATAGAAAGATTCGAATAATTACTTTCATACAATTCGTTTTAAACGACACCATAGCTACAAACAAATATAACTTATTTTATTTACATCCAGTCGTTTCCAGAGCTTCATTTACAACCCCTTTCTCACCTGTAACCCATGGGGTATATAGCCCAAAAAACGCCTTACAAAAACCGTATTTGTAAGGCGTTTTCAACTACTAAATTGATGAGAAATACTACTTGCTACTTAGGTAGATGAGTGGTCCCGTAGCAAATAGAGAAGCACTATTATTCAACTTCTTTTTCTTCCTTTTGCTCTTCTCCTTCATCATTTAGAATAACAATCTTTTCTGCTTGATCAGCTTTTGCACTCAAGGTAACTTTAGTCAGTTGCTTTTCGGTGTTATACCCCAAAGTCTTTACGTCATAGTCTTCCATAAATCCTTTGATGGCTGTTTGTACAGCTTCATTCAAATCTTCCAATTTGACATCTACATATACATCTTCGTCACCGGTTGTTTGAGTTACTGCTACTTTTACAGTATCGTTCTCAACTGAAGTTACATTACCAGCATAAGCTGAAGTTCCTAATACCATAGCTGCTGAAAACAGCATTAATTGAATTTTTTTCATTTTCTTACAATTTTAAATTTACTAATTATGCTTGCTATTTGCATTCTTGCTTATATAAGTGCAATCGCTGTACCACTTCGTAGGCTTTCCATGCCAAATACCATAAACAGCTAATAGCATGCATGTTATACAAATAGACTATCTAAAGAACAGAAAAAGGAACCTGTGGAACTGTGGAAATATTCCACAGTTTTGTGTAGAAAACCAAACAAAGCAGTTAGTTGTTTTAGGTAAAAGGACAAGCATATAATGAAAGAACAAAAAAGACTTGAAAGTAAAATTCGCATCCATGCCATTATTATATATGTAATTGTTGCAATCATCTGTGCCGGGATGGTGCTCTATGTTTATAGCATCAGAGCAGATATAGATGAGCAAAAAAGCAGTATTGAAGGATATCTGAAAGATCTTTCTTTGACCAATCAGTTGATTCAGGCTGTAAATGAGTCACAAAACGAGGTAAATCTATACATGTATACCAAGAACTATCAGCATTACAAACAGTTTAGAGAAAAACTGGATAATATGGAGTTGCTGATTGACACCTTATTACATGTCACAGAAAATCAGGATCAGGAAGATAGGCTGCGTCAAATAGGTCAACTATTACTGGAAAAAGGACGAATTATCTCCAATTTAAACAAGCTGTTAAGCAACTCGCACAACTCAGAAGAGATAAAAAATGCAGCAAGAAGCAACAAACCGATTTTAGTAACCCCCATCACTCCCCCTGAACTAATCCCTCCGTCTAAGCAGAAAAGCTTTTGGGACAAACTTCCCTCTTTCTTTGCTCGTTCAAAAAAAGACAGCCTCGAAACGGAAGAGGTTATTCAGCCCGATACCCTCGTAGCTTCTCAGCCTGACACAACGTCGGTCTTGCTGGAAGAAATGAGCGAAGTTGCCAAGCAAGCACAGAAAGAATATAGACAAACCATTTCATCTATTGAGAAAAACCTAAGTGACTTAATTGCTTCCGACCAAAAAATATCAACCGAACTCTCTACGTTGTTGATTGATTTTCATAGTCAAATGGTGCAAACACGGTTCGGAGAGATTAGAAAGAGTGAGCAACTCATACGTAAAAACAACACCTATACGATTGCAAGTGGCATCATTGCTATGGTGTTAACACTTATGTTTATTTATTTCATCATCAATGATGTAAACAAAGGATACAAAGCAAGGCAAAGTCTGGAAAAAGCCAACGAACGAATCAAGCAGATTATGGATACCCGCCATCAGTTTCTATTATCCGTCTCGCACGATATAAAAACGCCTTTAGGCTCGATACTTGGCATCATTGATTTGAAAAAGTCGCCCAACAACATGACGGCAGACGACATACACACCATGCAAAACTCCGGGAAGCATATCTTGAATCTGCTTGAGAATTTGCTTGAGTTTTCAAGTATCGAACAAGGCAAGGTGACCGTCATACAGCAAAACTTCAATTTATATGCGTTGTGTCAAGAAATTATTGACTTGTTCATCCCCTTGGCACAACAAAAGAACTTAGAACTGAACTACTCTTTCGATTTTGAGAAAGAATTGACTTTGGCATCTGATGCACTCAAAATCAAACAAATCATCATCAACCTACTATCGAATGCCATCAAATATACATCCAGTGGCGTCGTTTCTTTATCGGTGAGCTACCGCCACGGAAGTGTGTACTTTCAAGTAGAAGATACCGGTTCCGGCATCTCACAAGAAGATATCAAGCGTATTTTCGAACCTTTCAGTCGCGTGAATAGTCAAGCATCAATTTCTGAAGGTAGCGGACTCGGATTGTACGTTGTGCAAGGACTGGTACAGATACTTAAAGGCGACATAAAAGTATCCTCCAGACTAGAAATCGGTTCATCTTTTGAAGTGACTATCCCCGCGGATGTGATCGCCTCAGAAAGACCATTCTCTCAACGAAGCATCTTGATTGTAGACGACGACTTACCTTATTTATTGGTACTTCGCGATTCGTTGCTTCAACTGGGACACATCCCCTCCACCGCACATACACGAGAAGAATTTGAAAAACAATTCTTTAGTTCAGCAATCTATGATGAGATACTTACTGATATGGAAATGGGAACATTCAATGGGCTAGATGTATTACATGCGGTAAAAAACAGCAAGAAGCATACGACAGTATCTCTCATGACTGCCAGAAAAGATATTCCAAGCGAAGAGTATCTGCGCAAAGGGTTTAGCTCCATACTTATAAAACCCATCTCGTCCGCCGATTTGGCGCAACTATATGGAGCATCGAAAGTAACAAAGGGGAGAGCCGATTCTCTTAGAGAGATGCTGGGAAATGATATAGACTCAATCAAAGAAGTACTGCTTGCTTTTGTTACTTCAACCGAAGAGCATATACAAACGATACACACAGCTGTCAGCCGACATGATTTCAACGCAGCACGGGCAGCCTGCCATAAAATGATTCCAATGTTTAAACAGTTAGACGCAACCGAGAAGCTACCATTAATGATAAAGATGGAGTCACACCCCATTTCTCAAACAGATGGATTTCCGCATTGGGAAAAAGAGATGAACGAATTGACAGTCTATGCCCAAAAGGTGGTTGAACAAATAAAGGATGAAATACGTAGGCTATCCTAAAAACTCCTTACAGCTTCATGCCGTATTGATGCATTTTATTATACAAGGTCTTCCGATCAATGTTTAGTAGCTTGGCTGCTTTACTTTTATTGCCTTTGGCTACTTCTAAAGCATGTTTAATCTGTTCTTCTTCAGACACAGCAGTGAGCAAAAGGGTGGGCTCTTCTTTAAGAAAGAGATAGTCAGGCAAAGATTCCACGGTCAGCTCATTGCCGGTTGTAAACAACACTGCACGTCGGATTACATTGCGCAATTCCCGCAGGTTTCCGGGCCAGCTATATCGGGTTAACACATCTAATGCCTCGGCTGAGAACTTTTCAACATGACGTTCCAGCTCTTTACTCGCATCCATCAAGAAGTTTTCAGAAAAAAGAATAATATCATCACCACGCTCTCGCAAGGGAGGAATAGTCAACATAAATTCATTCAGACGATGATACAAATCTTCTCTGAATCGCCCTTCCTGAATGGCTGTTTGAATATTTTCATTCGTAGCAACGATGATACGTACATCTATTTTACGGTCTGACGAAGCACCCACCGGACGAACGATGCGCTCTTGAATAGCCCTGAGCAATTGCACCTGTACATCATAAGACAAGTTGCCCACTTCGTCCAAGAACACCGTGCCTCCTTCTGCCTGCTCAAAAACGCCCTTCTTATCAGCAACCGCTGAAGTAAAAGCACCCTTTACATGTCCAAACAGTTCGCTGGGTGCCAGTTCTTTCGATAAGCTTCCACAGTCGATGGCAATAAAAGGAGCTCCTTTTCTTTTGCTATGTTCATGAACCATCCGGGCAGACGATTCTTTTCCTGTTCCGCTTTCTCCCATAATAAGCACTGAAAGATGCGTGGGAGCTACCAAATCGATATGCTCATACATTTGTTTGGAAGCCTGGCTTTTCCCATAGATAATACCTTGCATAGCTTGTTCACGGGTAGGCTTCTTCACCACTTCCTCAACCGGAGGTACGTAGTTAAATGCTTCCTCGATTTTTACTTTTAGGATACTTGGGTTGATGGGCTTTTCCAAGTAATCGAAAGCACCTAGTTTGATGGCTGAGACCGCACTTTGCACCTCGCCATAGCTAGTCATTATAATGACCGGAGTTTGAATTTTCTTCTCTTTTATCCAAGATAATAACATGATACCATCTCCGTCAGGAAGGCGAAGATCTGACAAAATGAGTTTGAATGTAGAGGTAGCCAGTTCTTTACGTGCTTTCTCGACCGTTGTATGCAAAACCACCTCATAGCCGGCTCTTTTGAACCACCCTTTTAACATGAGTGCATACGTTGTATCATCTTCTATAATTAATATGGATTCATGCATGCTTGTTTCCTCAAAATGCTTTTTGTTTGATGCAAAAGTATGGAAAACTAGTCAGTCGAACAGCTGTTTTACAAGAAATAACGTTCTACA
>CAZSWS010000036.1:16019-26435 GCA_964610765.1 uncultured Parabacteroides sp. | reverse complement strand
CTTCATTGATAAGCACACTCCCATTGGCATAGGTCGGTTTGTCTTTGTCTTTATCATCTTTGTCCCCCTCTTTATCTTCCTCTTCATCAAAGCGCACCTCCCAGCTGTCGTCTTTCACCTTGCGCCCCTCTTTATCCATCACTCCTTTCCACGAAATAGTATACGCCTTACCCGCCTGCATCGCCTTTGCAAAACGAGTAAGCACTATTTCGTCGGTCTTGCCGTATACTTGCCGCACGGCATCACCCAAGCCGGAGATAGAAAAGACGGCTTGAGAGATATCGACCGGAGCTGAAAAAATAAACTTGATTTCCGTATACGACAAAGGTTCGATGTCAGTTAATTCCGGAAGAGGTGAAGTGTTGGTTTTTCCTGACAACGTAGAGGGAAGATTGACTGATTCGGGATATATATAAATGTTGTCTATATAATAAACATTTTCTCTTGATTTCACGTTGACAGTTTCTATCATAAACTGCGTTTGAGAAGCATTGAACGTTACCGACGACTTCGATTCACCCTCCGGCGTAAAGGTGCTTTCCTTACCGGTATTTGTAAACATACGCCACTTTCCACTTTCATGCTTAACCACCACACGTACATATTCTTCCCGATGGGTGGCATGTTTCAAATCCCTGACCAATTCGCGGCTAGTTATCAAGACTTCTTGCTTGTCAACCTCCCGGCATAAATCAATCGAACCGTTCACACTACCCACCTGGATATAATAACGTACTCGTTGTGCATTTTCGAGGTAATCGAGCAAATAAAAACGGACATAATTTAGACTCGTAGTGATGGAACCGGCTTTTATATCGAAAAACCAACTCATCTCTTTGCCACCCGGTGCAGCCACACTTATAGCTCTGCGCTTATGGTCTTTTTTTGGTGAAACAAACAGTAGTTCTTCTTGGGAGGTAAGCTTAAAAAAGGCGACATCGCCAGTCCAGGGGTTATTGGAGGTGAGCTGCTTACCTGAAAAATGCTCCGCAAACTGAGCCTCTGCCTGTAATAAAAAGCAGCATAAGAGGCCTAAGGTGAATGTTGTTTTCATATCCTTGCCGTATTTTTTGATAATTTTGTAACTTTGCAACCGTATTGCAAGTTGTCGTAACACTTTGTTCCACAAATGTAATAAATAAATCGTTTTTAATCTGATAACTAAAATTTTAATAACCAATGACTGTAGCAATAGTAGGTGTTAGTGGCGCTGTAGGACAAGAGTTTTTACGCGTCTTAGATCAAAGAAATTTCCCGATAGGTGAACTAGTCCTTTTTGGCTCGTCACGTAGTGCCGGACAAGTTTATTCATTCAGAGGCAAGCAATATACGGTCAAGGAATTAAAACATAACGACGATTTTAAGCATATTGATATAGCCTTCACCTCTGCCGGAGGGGGCGTATCGAAAGAATTTGCAGAAACAATCACTAAATATGGCACAGTCATGATTGACAACTCCAGTGCTTTCCGTTTAGATGACGATGTACCTTTGGTCGTTCCGGAAGTCAATCCTGAAGATGCCTTAAATCGTCCGCGGGGAATTATAGCCAACCCCAACTGCACAACGATTCAAATGGTCGTAGCATTGAAGCCCATCGAAAAGCTATCACACATTAAACGTGTACATGTAGCCACTTATCAGGCAGCCAGTGGAGCCGGTGCCAGTGCCATGGATGAGTTAATTAAGCAATACGAAGAAATTCTTCAAGGAGAAAAGCCTACGGTCAAAATGTTTGCACACCAATTGGCTTATAACTTAATTCCTCAGGTAGATGTATTTACTGATAACGGCTACACGAAAGAGGAAATGAAAATGCACAACGAGACCCGCAAGATTATGCATTCAGATATCAGCGTAAGTGCCACTTGCGTACGTGTACCGGTATTGAGAGCCCATAGTGAAGCTACCTGGGTAGAAACCGAAAAGCCATTGAGTCTGGAAGAAGTTATGGAAGCTTTCGCTACTGCCGAAGGAATTGTACTACAGAACGATGATACAGCCGGAGTTTATCCGATGCCTTTGTTCGTCACTGAAAAAGAGCCGGTATATGTGGGACGAGTACGGAAAGACTTAACCAATGAGTATGGATTTTCTTTTTGGACGGTCAGCGACCAAATTAAAAAGGGAGCCGCTTTGAATGCCGTCCAAATAGCCGAATACTTGCTGAAAGTCCAAGATATAAAAGCCCGGTAAAAGCCTTCATATACAGACCACACGCAAGAAGTTGTGTGGTCTTTCTCTTTCTTCAGATACAGTCTGTATGCGAGGTAGAACAGCTATTATAAGTATTGTCTATGAGCACATATAACTCTCCTGTTTTTCAACCGCTTTTTACTATTCTTAAATAGTATCTTTGTGGGAAATTATACAGCAGTAAATATCAAAAATATGAATTTTAATATTCCGCATACAGCAAACAAACGAGTGGTTATCGTTGGGGGAGGTTTTGGAGGATTAAAGTTAGCTAACCGACTCAGCAAGTCCGGTTATCAGGTGGTTTTATTGGATAAAAACAATTATCACCAATTTCTTCCTTTGATTTATCAAGTAGCTTCGGCCGGTCTGGAGCCCGCTTCTATTTCCTTCCCTTTTCGTAAAATATTTCAAAAGCGCACCAATTTCTTTTTCCGCTTAGGAAGAGCTTACGGAATTATTCCGGAGAAAAACATCCTACAAACATCTATCGGGGAAATAACTTACGATTATCTCATCATGGCTATGGGTACGACCTCAAACTTTTTTGGCAACAAAAACTTTGAAGAAGAAGCCATACCGATGAAAAATGTTTCGGAAGCCATGGGACTTCGTAACGCTCTATTGGCAAACTATGAACGCTCTACGGTTTGCGGCAGTGAAGAGGAAAGACAAAAACTCTTGAACATCGTTATCGTAGGTGGAGGAGCAACCGGTGTGGAAATAGCCGGAGCATTGTCTGAAATGAAGCGTTTTATCATCCCGAAAGACTATCCTGAAATGGATAACAGCAAGCTGCACATCCACTTGATAGAGGCCGGTGACAGGCTGTTGGCCGGCATGTCGCCCGAATCATCAATCAATGCAAAAGCTTCCTTAGCTAAGATGGGAGTAAATATCCACATGAATAGTAAGGTAGTGGATTATAAAGACCAAAAAGTAATTCTTGAGTCAGGCGAGGAAATCCCGACTCGCTCATTTATATGGGTTTCCGGTGTCAGTGCCGAAACGATTGACAATCTGGACTCCTCTTTGATAGGACGTGGAAGACGGATAAAAGTAGATGCTTTTAATCGTGTAGAAGGTATGGAAAACGTGTTTTGCATAGGAGACCAATGTTTACAAACCACTGATAAAGCTTTCCCCCATGGGCATCCTCAACTGGCACAGGTGGCTATTCAGCAAGGAGACTTACTCGCTAAAAACCTCATACGCATAAGCAAAGGTGAAGAAATGAAGTCTTTTACCTATAAAGACCTGGGCTCTATGGCTACCATAGGACGCAACAAGGCTGTTGCTGAAATAGGCGGGATGAAAATGCACGGATTCTTAGCCTGGGTCGTATGGCTGACCGTTCACCTTCGTTCCATATTGGGCATCCGAAACAGAATATTAGTCTTATTTAATTGGGTATGGAACTACATCACGTATGACCAGTCTTTCCGCCTAATCGTCTATGCCCGAAAAGCGAAAGAAGTACGTGAACAAGAAGAGCAAGAGAAAGAATTTTTCGGAAAATAACGGCTATTTATAAGTATTTAAGCAGTCACAATCCGACAGTATTCATTGAATGCTTTGAAAATAAAGCATTTATTTTATACTTAGAAAGAGAAAAGTCTCTTACTTTTGTATCTATAACAAGTAACTAAGCGCATCATTATGACTAAAATCGCAAAAAAACTAACTGATTTAATAGGCAATACTCCTTTGTTGGAGTTGGTTTCTTATGGCAAACAGAAAAAAATTGCTGCCCACCTTATAGCCAAGTTGGAATATTTCAACCCACTGGCCAGTGCCAAAGATCGGGTAGCACTAGCCATGATTGAAGATGCTGAAAGCAAAGGATTATTGAAGCCCGGAGGTACGATTATAGAATCGACAAGTGGCAACACCGGCATAGGGCTGGCTTTTGTGGCAGCAAGCAAAGGATACAAACTCATACTCACCATGCCCGAGACAATGAGTGCCGAACGAAAAAACTTACTGCGAGCACTAAACGCGCAACTAGTCTTGACTCCAGGGGCCGAAGGAATGAAAGGTGCAATTGCTAAGGCCATGTCACTTAAAGAAGAAACTCCCAATGCCATCATGTTGCAACAATTTAATAACCCGGCAAACTCAGCCATTCACTATCATACGACGGCTGAAGAGATATGGAGAGATACGGAAGGGAAGATTGACGTATTTGTAGCAGGTGTTGGAACCGGAGGAACTATTTCCGGTGTTGGCAAACGTTTGAAAGAACTCAATCCTGCTATTCAAGTTATTGCGGTTGAGCCGGCTGATTCGCCGGTATTGTCCGGTGGCGCGCCAGGGGCACATAAGATACAAGGAATAGGCGCCGGATTCGTTCCCGGCAATTATGATGCATCTGTAATAGATCAAATCATTCCGGTGGCTTATCGGGATGCCGTAAAGGCTAGTCGCGAGCTGTCTGAAACAGAAGGTCTCTTAGTCGGAGTTTCTTCCGGAGCTGCCGTCTCAGCGGCCTTATCCCTGGCTTTAGATAATAAGTATAAAGAAAAGAATATCGTTGTTTTACTACCTGATACGGGCGAACGCTATCTCTCAACCGAATTGTTTGCCTTTGATGAGTTCCCACTATAGGAGATATGCAAAGAGATTGATTATTGTTAAAAATGGCTTTATGATTAATTTCTTTGCTAAATATTTTGGAAAAATAGTATAAACGTCTATCTTTGCGCTCGCAATTAAGAGATTTCTAATCTTACTTAATTCGCAATTGGCCTGTTCGTCTATCGGTTAGGACGCAAGATTTTCATTCTTGAAAGAGGGGTTCGATTCCCCTACGGGCTACGATAAATAAAATTAATTAAAGATGGCAAATCATAAATCAGCACTCAAAAGAATACGTCAAGCTAACGCAAGACGTCTACGCAACCGTTACTATGGCAAAACAACTAGAAATGCCGTTCGAAATCTGCGTAAGACGGAAGAAAAAGCAACAGCTGTAGAGATGTATCCAAAGGTATGTTCTATGCTGGATAAACTTGCAAAAAACAATGTTATCCACAAAAACAAAGCAAACAACCTAAAATCCAAGCTGGCTAAGCACGTAAACAGCCTGTCTTAATAAGGGTTTTTCGAATATACTGAAAAGCCGAACTCCTTGAAGCTCGGCTTTTTTGATAACCAAGGCCTGTTCGTCTATCGGTTAGGACGCAAGATTTTCATTCTTGAAAGAGGGGTTCGATTCCCCTACGGGCTACTTCGCGAGGAGGGTCGGAAATAAACTAATTCCGACCCTCCTCGCTTTTTGTTTATTGTTAATATTCAGCTTGATTATTAGCGTTTTTTGCCTTTACGGTATAGTGTAAAAGTGGATATTTTTTCGTATATTTGTTTGTTTTTACAGACAATTGAATTCGAATAATTTAAAATAGGAATATATATAAATGAGCGAAGAATTGAAGAATACCAATGGTGATTATTCAGCGGATAGTATTCAAGTATTAGAGGGTCTGGAAGCTGTACGCAAGCGTCCGGCCATGTATATTGGTGATATTAGTGAAAAAGGACTTCATCATTTAGTTTATGAAGTTGTTGACAACTCTATAGACGAGGCTTTAGCCGGATATTGCGAGCATATTGATGTAGTCATAACTGAAGACAACGGAATTTCCGTGACCGATGACGGCCGAGGTATTCCGGTAGATGTGTTAGAGAAAGAAGGCAAATCGGCTTTAGAAGTTGTATTGACCGTATTGCATGCCGGGGGAAAATTCAACAAGGATTCTTATAAAGTATCCGGAGGACTGCATGGCGTAGGTGTTTCTTGCGTGAACGCATTATCTTCATATCTGAAAGCAGAAGTATCTCGTGACGGAAAGGTTTACATGCAAGACTACTCGGAAGGAAAACCACTCCGTGGAATCGAAGTGACCGGAGAAAGCACACAAACCGGCACACGCATCACTTTCAAACCGGATGCCAGCATCTTTGCCGTTACAGAATATAAATATGAGATCCTAGCCAGACGTTTGCGTGAATTGGCTTTCCTAAATGCCGGCATCGAATTACGCCTAACTGACGAACGCGTCAAAAATGAAGATGGCACCTACAAAACTGAACTATTCTTATCAGAAGAAGGATTGAAAGAGTTTGTTCGATACGTAGACCGCGCCAAAGAGAAGCTGATTGGTGATGTAATCCATATCGTTACTGAAAAGCAAGGAATACCCGTAGAGGTAGCCATGACTTACAATACGTCGTACAATGAAAATGTTTATTCTTACGTGAATGACATTAACACCATAGAGGGCGGAACTCACTTATCAGGTTTTAGAAGAGGACTGACCCGGACGCTAAAAAAATATGCAGAAGACTCCAAGCTCTTAGAGAAAGCTAAAGTGGAGATTCAGGGAGATGACTTCCGCGAAGGATTGACTGCTGTGATTTCTATCAAAGTAGCCGAACCTCAATTTGAGGGACAAACCAAAACAAAATTGGGCAACACGGAGGTAATGGGAGCTGTAGACATGGCCGTAGGAGAAGCCCTAGGCAATTATCTAGAAGAACACCCCAAAGAAGCGAAAGTAATTGTAGATAAAGTTATCCTTGCTGCAACAGCTCGCCAAGCGGCTCGCAAGGCACGTGAACTAGTGCAACGCAAATCACCACTAACCGGAGGAGGATTGCCCGGAAAGCTAGCTGACTGCTCGTCTAAGGATGCTGCTATCTGCGAACTGTTCTTAGTCGAAGGGGATTCGGCCGGGGGTACAGCCAAACAAGGTCGCGACCGCATGTTTCAAGCGATTCTTCCACTGAGAGGTAAGATTCTGAATGTGGAAAAAGCCATGGAGCACAAGATATTCGAGAGTGAAGAAATTCAAAATATATACCGTGCGATGGGTGTTACCATCGGAACCGAAGAAGACCCCAAAGAGCTTAATCTAAGCAAATTGAGGTATCATAAAGTGATTATCATGACGGATGCTGACGTGGACGGAAGCCATATCGCCACCTTGATTCTCACCTTCTTCTTCCGCAGAATGCGTGCCCTGATAGAAAATGGCTATGTTTATCTAGCGACACCACCATTGTATCTGATGAAAAAAGGTAAAATAGAAGAGTATTGCTGGACAGAACAACAACGCCAACAGTTTATATTAAAATACGCGGATGGAAATGAAAGCCAAGTTCATACGCAGCGATATAAAGGGTTGGGAGAAATGAACGACCATCAATTATGGGACACAACGATGAATCCGGAGAATCGCACATTGAAACAGATTACGCTGGACAATGCAGTAGAAGCCGATGCAACCTTCTCCATGCTAATGGGTGAAGAAGTTGCTCCACGCCGTGAGTTTATTGAAGAAAATGCGACTTATGCACACATTGATGCATAACTAACTAAACAGAAAGGTGCACTCAGATTATAAAACATTATTTGAAAGAGCAGACCAGTTATCTGTAAAACAGCATCAGGAGCGTCCGGTAATTGGAATTTCAGCTAATCGGAAAGAAGGGTTATCATGCATTGCAGAGCCTTATTTCCAGTCGGTATTAAAAGCCGGCGGCGTTCCATTATTGATACCTGTAATGGCTGATGTAGATGCATTAGCCCATATTGTAGCAAAAATTGATGGATTGATATTGTCTGGTGGAGGCGATATCAATCCTCTTTTTTTTAACGAAGAGCCCATTCCCACACTAGATGAAGGAGACTCGACAAGAGATACCTATGATTTTTATTTATTTAGATTAGCTCTTAACCGAGGACTTCCTATTTTGGGAATTTGCCGTGGACATCAACTCATGAATGTTGCTATGGGAGGAAGTTTATATCAGGACATATATGCCCAATCAACTACTCCACTGCTTCGTCATTCGCAGCGTTTCCCTAAGAATCAGCCCACTCACTCCGTTCAACTAACGGCTGAAACGTCCCGTTTATCTGCCATATTCAATGGTAGTAAAGAGATATACGTAAACTCCATCCACCACCAGGCTGTAAAGGAAGTTGCTCCTGAGTTTATTGAAACAGCCAAAGCATCAGATGGAATTAACGAAGCGATAGAACATCCGGAATATCCCTTAATGGGAGTCCAATGGCATCCGGAAATACCGGCAGCCGACAATCAGGAAGACATGTTGGCTATATTTCGCCGGCACATTACTGAAGCGTCTCTATATAAAGAGACAAAAGCGTTACATCAACGAATTATAACGATAGACTCACATACAGATACTCCCATGATTTTCACCGGTTCGTTTGACTTAGGTCGAAAAGAAGGGGGAAAAGTCAATCTGCCTTACATGGAAGAAGGTCTGCTGGATGCTGTATTTATGGTAGCTTATGTCCCACAAGGACCCAGAGATGATAAGTCACTAAAGCTAGCTACTGACTTTGCGATTAACAGACTGAATGAAGTTAAAAGACAAGTACAGCTTCATCCGAATCGTGTAGGGCTAGCCACTTCTTCTGAAGAGCTATTCACATTGAAACAAGCCGGCAAGAAAGCATTGCTACTTGGCGTAGAAAATGGTTATGCGCTGGGAAAAGACTTAACAAATATTGAGCGATTTAAAGAGATGGGGGTTTCTTACATCACTCTTTGTCATAATGGGGCGAATGACATTTGCGACTCGGCTAAAGGTGCTCAAGAATGGGGCGGTTTGAGCCCCTTCGGCAAGGAAGTTGTACAAGAGATGAATCGACTAGGCGTAATGATTGACATTTCTCATGCTGCTAAAACTACCTTCAATGATGTGTTAAAACATAGCCGACATCCATTTATAGCCTCTCATTCCTCTGTTCGTTCTTTGGCCGACCATCCACGCAACTTAACGGACGACCAGATTCGTGCCATTGCCTCAGTGGGTGGAGTCGTTCAAATCTGCCTGTATAAATACTTCATAAATACCGACGGAGAAAAAGCTTCCCTGAGTGATGCAATTCGACATATACAACACGTTGTCGACTTAGTCGGAATTGATTATGTAGGTATTGGGTCTGATTTTGACGGCGATGGCGAACTGATTGGCTGCCGATCAGCCAATGAATTAATACATATCACAACTCGTTTATTACAAGCCGGGTGGAACGAAGAAAGCCTACGTAAGCTATGGGGAGGCAACCTCCTTCGTGTAATGGACGTAGTTCGTTTAGGCTAAAAATCTCATTAAAATGAACATTAAAACATTGTTTCTTTATTCAAGTATGCTTTTATTCTCACTGCTCTCCTGCGGACAGAAAACCAGGAATGGAGTAAATGAGGTAAAGAGCGCTACTTCTTCTTACGAAAAAGCATCTCCTGACTTCAATGCCGATAGTGCTTATAGCTATATAGAGACACAGGCGAGTTTTGGACCGAGAGTACCTAATACGGAAGCACATAAACGCTGTGGAGACTATTTATCAGCTCAGTTAAAACAGTTTGGCGCCAAAGTGTATGAACAGGAAGCTATCTTAACTGCTTATGACGGCACCAAACTTCAAGCTCGTAATATTATTGGCTCGTATGACTCCGATAACAAAAACAGGATTCTTCTCTTTGCTCATTGGGACTCTCGCCCCTATGCAGACGAAGATCCGGACGAAGCAAATCACCACACACCCATTCTGGGTGTTGACGATGGAGCCAGCGGAGTAGGTGTTTTGCTGGAAATTGCCCGACAATTGCAACAAACGCCGTTAACGTATGGAGTGGACATCATATTCTTTGATGCAGAAGATTATGGTATTCCTACCTTTGTCCAAGACTACAAAGAAGATACCTGGTGTTTAGGTTCTCAATATTGGTCTAAAAACCCGCATATAAAGAATTACCAAGCAAAATACGGTATTTTGCTGGATATGGTAGGCTCTAAAGGAGCCGTATTCTACAAGGAATACTTCTCGATGAAGTATGCAGCTCCTATTGTGGAAAAAATATGGAATACCGCTACTAAGCTAGGCTATCAAAATTATTTCAAGATGCGCCAGAGCGGATTAATCGTTGACGATCACTTATACGTAAACACCATTCGCCGCATTCCTTCTGCCAATATTGTTAATACCGACCCGGACAGCGATAATGGATTTGCTCATTATTGGCATACGATAAACGACACGATGGAAAATATTGATAAAACAACACTGCAAGCGGTTGGACAAACTGTTTTGGAAGTAATATATGCAGAATAAATAGAGATGGCACAAACAATCAATGAAATACAAGACGAAATCATCGACGAATTCTCCATGTTCGATGA
>CAZSWS010000036.1:0-15919 GCA_964610765.1 uncultured Parabacteroides sp. | reverse complement strand
AAACAATCAATGAAATACAAGACGAAATCATCGACGAATTCTCCATGTTCGATGACTGGATGGACAAATATTCCGTACTAATCGATTTGGGTAATAGCCTGCAACCTTTAGATGAAAAGTATAAAAACACGAGCAACTTGATTGAAGGTTGCCAAAGTAGAGTCTGGTTACAAGCCGACTATGCCGATGGGAAAGTGCTTTTTCAAGGAGAAAGTGATGCAGTCATCGTCAAAGGATTAGTTTCGTTATTGATTAAAGTTTTATCCAATCACACACCTGACGAAATATTACATACCGACCTTTATTTCATCGACCAAATTGGATTAAAAGAGCATTTATCTCCCACACGATCTAACGGATTGGTCGCCATGTTGAAACAAATGCGTATGTATGCATTGGCATTCAAGTCTAAAGAATAACAGGGAGCGTATTAGCAAACGAGCCTTTGGCTATAAGAACGGCGGGCAATCTTCTAAAAATCAAACGATAGTTGTGTCTCATCCGGCAACAACCTGAAAGAGTTTCGGTGGTAAGGCGTAGCACCATACTGCTGAATAGCCGCTCGGTGAGCCCGTGTAGGATATCCTTTGTTTTTATCCCATTCATATACCGGATATTGCCTATGCAAATTTTCCATATACTCATCCCGATGCGTCTTAGCCAACACAGAGGCAGCTGCAATACTTAGCAGCTTGGCATCGCCTTTCACAATCACTGTATGCGGAATATTAGGATATGGGTTAAAGCGATTTCCATCAATCAACAGATGTTCCGGCCTGACGACCAACTGATCAATCGCACGGTGCATAGCCAGGAAAGAAGCATTTAGAATATTAATTTCGTCTATTTCTTCCGGAATAACTATCCCCACTCCCCAAGTCAATGCTTCCTGCTCAATCACAATACGAAGTTCGCGGCGTTTCTTAACCGTCAACTGCTTACTATCATTTAAGACATCGTTTCTGAAATCTTCAGGCAGAATTACAGCAGCCGCAAAGACAGCACCGGCTAAGCAACCACGACCGGCCTCATCACACCCGGCTTCTATCCTTCCTTTTACTAGGGATGATTTTAATGGCATCGTTCTATTAAAACATGGCTATGACCTTCTTCAACGATTCGATAAAGTAGTCAATCTCTTCTTTCGTATTATAAAAAGAGAAAGAAGCCCTTATCGTCCCATCAATCCCCAATGCGTGCATCAAAGGTTCGGCACAATGATGACCTGTACGCACCGCGATTCCTAGTCGATCTAAGAGTAGTCCCATATCATAAGGATGGATATCACCCACTAAAAATGAGATAATAGCCCCTTTATGGTCTGATTCGCCAAAAATACGCATACCGGGTATCTCTTTCATTCTCACCGTAGCATACTGTAGCAATTCATCCTCATAGGCTGCAATTTGTTGAATACCGATACGGTCTACATAGCTCAATGCCTCAGCTAATGCCGTACTCCCTATATAATCAGGCGTTCCGGCTTCAAACTTATAAGGCAGATCATTAAAGACCGTTTTCTCAAACGAAACACTGGCTATCATTTCTCCCCCTCCTTGATAAGGAGGCAGCTTATTGAGCCATTCTTCTTTACCATACAGCACCCCTATTCCGGTAGGTGCATAGATTTTATGCCCCGAAAAGGCATAAAAATCCGCATCCAAATCTTGCACATCCACCGGCAAGTGAGGTACGGCCTGCGCTCCGTCAATCAAAACGGGCACATCATGCTCATGTGCTATGGCTATCAATTCTTTAGCCGGATTGACCGTTCCCAAAACATTGGAAGTATGCGTAATAGAAACTAATCGCGTCTTATCTGAAAACAGTCCACGATAGGCATCCATATCCAATTCTCCTCGTTCATTGATAGGGATAACTTGCAGACTGATTCCTTTTTTAAACGCCTGAATTTGCCAGGGCACAATATTCGAATGATGCTCCATTGCCGAGATAATCACTTCGTCTCCAGCCTCCAAACATTCATCTGAAAAACTGGAAGCCACCAGGTTTATCGCTTCGGTCGTCCCGCGGGTGAATACAATTTCATTGGTTGATTGGGCATTGATAAAAGCTCGCACACGCTCGCGAGCTGCCTCATGTGCATCCGTAGCCTGTTGGCTTAAAAAATGCACCCCACGATGAACATTTGAGTTGACATTATAATACTCTTCCACAATTTTCTCCACAACCTGCCGAGGCTTCTGCGTTGTAGCACTATTATCAAAATAAACCAACGGTTTATCGTAAACATTGCGTTTTAAAATGGGAAAATCCTCTCTTATTCTCTGTATATCTTGTGCTGTTAACATGCTTATCTATTTGAATAAGTCAAAGATACAATGTTTCCATTAAAAATAATTTATAAGACCTATATATCTATTCTACCAAAGAGGGTTTAAACAAAATGTATTGGCAAATGAAAATAAACTATTTATTTTTGTCGTAACATTAATACATGATTATTATGGAGGTTATACATAAAGAAAAAAACGACCGAGGTCGCTTAAGTTTGACAGAGCATGAAGCCGAAGTAGGTTTTATGACCTATTATTATGCGTCACCCGGGATTATCCATGTGGATCATACAGTAGTTTCCAAAGACTATGAAGGTGGTGGAGTTGGGAAAAGGCTATTTATGGAAATTGTAGCTTTTGCTCGTGACAAAGGATTGATGATTGTCCCCGAATGTCCCTACGTAGGTCGTATGTTCGAGCGACATAAAGACATGCAAGACGTGCGTACAGAAGAGGAGTATTGATACCCTTGTTCCTCTTATGCCTTTTGACGGGCGGTATAGAAACGAAGGGCAAACCAAAAGTGACGGAGTAACGTAGGTAGGTAGCCATAATACTTACTCATAATCCGAAAACGCTCTTTCAACGAAGCTTTCCGATTGTTTGTGCTCAGTCCTTCATGTAGATAGTCTGCCAAGACTTCGTGCGTATGATGAATTTCTCCGGGCTGTTGCATACAGCGAATACACCAATCAAAGTCGGCAGAAAAACGGTACGATGTATCATACAACGGTGCGACCGTTCGAAGAGCTAAAAAAGACTGGTGACTCACCAGCATACCCATACGAAAGCTCTTCCAAGTCAGCTTTTCAGGAGCACGCAGCCGCCTCATGCCCAACGAATTTCTATCCACATCCACAATATTTGTTTCGCCATAAACGACCGTAGGCAGCTTCTCTTTTTTCGCCAACTGATTCGCTATTAGCTCCACCGTATTTTTCGCATGCAAAGCATCGCCTGCATTGATAAACCAGACATAGTCGCCCGTAGCCTGCTTCAGCCCTTTATTCATGGCGTCATACAATCCCTTATCCGGTTCACTCACCCAATAATTCACTTCCGCCTCATAACGTTTGATAATCTCTTGCGTTCCGTCATTCGACGCTCCGTCGATAATCAGGTATTCAATATGAGGATATGTTTGTCCGACAATACTTTGAATAGTTGTTTCCAGAAAGGCAGCAGCGTTATACGTGATGGTTATAATAGAAAATACAGGTTTCATACAGATAATAGTTGATTATAAAGTTCAATATAGCGAGTAGCAACCACCTTTTCCGAATAGTTAGCTTCAACTTTCTCCACACAGGCATCAGATAGTTCGCCAACCGAGTTATGAGCCAATACCCAGTCAATACCCCGGGCAAAATCTGTTGAATTTCTATACTTCGCCACATATCCATTCTGCTGATGCTCGATCATTTCAGGTATCCCTCCCACGTTGAAACCAACACAAGGTGTTCCACAAGCCATTGCCTCCATAATCATATTGGGCAAGTTTTCTTCTAAAGAAGGCGTAGCAAAGCAATCTACCGCAGCATACACATCACGTATATCCTGCTCGTCGGTCAAATAACCCAACGAATAGATAGGGAGAGAAAAGAAAGAAGCAATCTCAGTCTTCACCTGACCAAACACCACCAGAGCAATGCCGGACTTCACTTTTGGAATAGCCTTAACTAAATAGCCTATTCCTTTGCGTTGATCATTCACATTTAAAGCTCCGAACAACACCAGGCGTTTATCTAAAGGAAGCCCCAAACGCACTCTAATCGCGTGCTTTTCTTGTTCCTGTCTTTTGAAAACGGAAGTATCAATGGGGTTAGGGATATGCGTTATCGAACCTTGAATCAGGGCACTTTTCCGAGTTTGTCCCTCCAGCCACTGACTACAAGGAACGTAAGCAATATCTTTCGTACATAAGTAATAAGCCTTTTTCTTATAGGTACGGGCAGATAAATCATGCTTCCATCTGGAATGAAGTCGAGGACAATGGTGACAGAAGTTATAATAATGTGTACACTCGCGTGCATGATGACATATCCCTGTACATGGCCACATGTCGTGCATAGTCCATACAAGAGGTTTGCCGGTTTGTTGAAGCTTGCGAATATCCCGAATAGATAAAAAACCCTGATTTATCCAATGTAAATGGATTACGTCTGCCTCTTTCACCAAAGGGTGGTCACGCAGATCAACCCCCGTATTGGCAATCGAAACCTCGAACAAGCGTTTACGACTAAATCCATTTTGTAGAAAAATAACTAACCGCTCCCATAGAAAACGAAAGCGAAAAGCAAACCGTTGTCGAGAAGTTTTACTTACCGATACCGTATACGAATCGTCCGTTGAGCGGTCACGCACCAACATGGTTGCCTCCACCCCACTCTTCCGCAAGGCTTTCACCAACCGGTTAGCTGCAACAGCCGCCCCCCCTGTTCGTTCTGACGTATTGATTAGTACTACTTTCATTCTTTATAATCGGTCTGTTGCACATCAAATAGTTTTTCCGCGCAAAAATCGATTTTACATACCAAATTCTTTGCTACAGCCGATTGATGACTTTCATCAATTGTTCACCCATACCAATGGTATAGCCCTGTGAAACAAATACCACACGCCCAAATGTATCGGCAACGATAAATATTGGCAAGGTATTTTGATTGGACAGGTTGGTGCCGTTGGCAATCATCCGGGTGATACTTCCATCAGCATCTATGCCATAAGTAATCGTTTGTGGCAATTCTCCAAATTCGTTTGTATCAAAATTTTGATACCCTTGCTCGTCTTTAAAGAGTAAAATCATACTTCTATCCCACGATTCAAACTCTTTTTTAAACAAGGCTATATCCCTCATCGCATGATTAGTCGGTTCCTGACGAGCACCCAAAATACCCACGACAAAATATCCACGACCAGTCACATTCAATATACTGGTTTCAGCTCCGCTATCAGCTAGTTTAAACTTCGCTTCCGCGTCTATATTACCAATCACTTGGATGTCTTCTTCATCTACTCGCATAGTCAATGGGATTTGCGTTGTTTCGCCGGCTTTCACATCGAAGAAAGCTAGTGCTGCTAACACCTTACCACTAGCCATCCGTGTTCCAGTCACCAATGCATAATGCCCTTCGTCCATCGGCATCGGATCTTTCAACAGTCCTGTCCAGTTACTTCCTCCACCCATATCTACACTTTTGTTCGAGCGCAGGTTCAGCGTTTGCAATTGTCCGTCATCTTTAAGACGAGCTACTGTGAAATGAGTGAAATAGGTTGGGTTGGGTAATGTTTTAGTCGGTGAGTAAGTAGCCGTTAAAGCTCCTTGCGCAGCTACTTTTTCCTCCATAGCTTCAAAGTCTACATCCATCCAAACCCCATCTTTAGCATATTGTACTTTCGATGCGACCGGTTCAATCTGTGCCGGTATACCTAAACTTCTTGCCAAAGAAACAAAAAACACATTCCGCGAACCATCATTAGCTACCCGACCTTTCCAAACCCCGGTCGGCATAACCGGAATACGCTGGGGATTAAGAGCCTCATTGACATGAATTTGCTCTTTCACCCATTTAACCAGTTCCATTGGGTTCTCTTTGGCTTTAGCAGCCAAAGCCGGGTCAAACTCGTTCTGTAAATAACTTTTATAAGGAGTCAGCTGCTCGTTAGCCACTCGCGGATTTAAGATATAACGTGTGAATAAAGGCGATTCCACCTCCGGAGTATTATTTAGATGGTCAAACAACACATCGAATGGAATATCACGCAAGTCTTTAGAAGAAATCACACCCAGCAGATCCATTGCCAACGACCGCTTACCTTGGGGTGTATCACGTAAGAATTTTTCAATGACTGCCCAATTACCCCGACTTCCAATCAGGTAGCGTATGGTTCGCTGCGCATCAATGCCTAATTCTTTCGCCAATGATTTAGCTTCTTCTTCCGTATAAAACGTAGATACATATGCTTCACGTATCACATCTTCAGCAGCCAACCGCATGGCATTTTCTTCTTTTTGCTCATCGGTCACTTCTACCGGAATTTCGCCGGCTACAGGCGGAACAATATCTAACTCAACAGTAGCCATATCGCCGGGTTGCTTATCCAAAACGATAACAGCCTCCGTGTCCTGACCAAAAGAGACTTTCTGAAAGCCAAACGTCCCATTTTTACTAGCCCATATAAGCATATCCCCTTTTCCGGCAGATAAAAAGCTTTTACCGGCTGCATCCGTAGTTTTACGGGCTACAGAATTAAATTCAGCGTGGTTATAGAGTTTATATTCCACCACCGCATCAGCTGCCGGCTGATTGTCAGCATCCACAACAGTCACATCAACACGCGCCGTAGGAGCATAGTTATCTATCACATTAATTTCTGTAAAGCATTCGGTAACGTCCATGATTTCTTCCGGACCATCGTACGCACCAAACACTTTGGTATGCATCAACATCCCCCGATAGGCAGGTGCATTAAACCAGGCCATATTCAATACCGGTTCCGGTTCGCAAGCACCTAAAAAGCACCACTTACCATCTACCCAGGCTTCTACCCAGGCATGATTGTTGTCTGTATGAGCCCAACGGGGCGTGTATACTTGCCGAGCCGGAATACCTACCGAACGAAGAGCGGCGACCGTAAACGTCGATTCTTCTCCACAACGTCCGTAGGCTGTCTTTACCGAGGCCAGGGGGGAACTGGTTCGCCCATCAGAAGGCGTATAAATAACTTTTTCATGACACCAGTGATTTACCTCCAAAACAGCATCTGCTAACGATAAATCCTTGACACGATCTTTTAGTTCCTCATAGAAAATCCAGCGACTCTCATCCATGTTTTCATTATTTACCCGTACAGGAAGCACAAAATGACGAAAGATAACTTCCGGGATGTCTTTACCCCAAGGCATTTCTTCGCTAACCTGAAAAGAGCTGCGCACATTAGCCAAATAAAAATCACCACTATAATCTGTCACATCACCTATGGGCATATAAGCATACAAAAACATCAGCGCCTCACGCTCCTTAAGCGTCAACGCATCGTCTAGTACTTCAAATAAGCCCGGATCGGCGAATGCTTTTTTCTTTGCCTCCAAGGTGCTTTTAACTTTGCTTCGATAAGATGCATCTGTGATAAAATGATTCTCTTTCAAGTGACTACAAGAAGAGAGCAACCAAATAACCAGTAAAAAATAAATAGAACCACGTGTCATAAAATTGTCTTTTTTAGAATGTTACAAAGGTAGGTAATTATACAAAATAATCAGGCATCTTTTTCTGATTAAGCAATGAGTCAATCTATTTAGCTTCGCAGTAGAACATAGGGCTTTAGCCATCACACCGCACCTTATGAACAGCTAGATAAAGACGCAGTTACCCTTTTCTTCTCTCATCACCGCCGCGGCTAATGCGATTCCGTATCGGCATGTGGAATGACACCGTATGAGATATAGGTAGATATGGAACTCACCGGCTTAATAACAGACTCCCCCCTCAAGAAAGACACCTCTTCATTATCGTCATTTCTTGTGGAATCCCGTGCCCCTTCCCAAGTCACCCCATGCACTGACACAAGACTGAAATATCTAACAAGACAATCGTATGTTTATGAATAAAACATCCTTAACTTTATGGAATCTATGTATGCTTTGCATCTTTATGTAAAAGAGATTTGTTTTATTTAAAAGCAACCCATATGAATCAGTTAGAAAAAAACATAAAAAAAGCCTTGGTATTTGCTTTATTCCTTTCCCTTAGTATCCTCTCAACCGCTACGCCTATGACAAGCAAAGACAATCGCCCACTCAAAGAAGATTGTAAGCCGGAACAAGTCAGCGAATGGCTCCAGACATGGACCGAAAGAATGGAAAAAGATACAGATGAGTTTCCGGATATTATTCAAGAACTTAGCCTACAAGCAACCAGCTGCACCGACCTGGCTATGAAAGCCCTTATACACTCAATGCTGGCTGAAATGTATAGCACCTATTATATTGAAAACCGTTGGGCGATTGACAGCCGTAGCCTCATTGAAGGAGAGACTCCCCAAGATATGCGCATCTGGAGTAGTAATCTTTTTGAAACAACCATTGCGAGCCATCTTAAACAGTCTATAGAACCTAAAGATGCATTGCTACAGCTGCCAATAGATATAATCACCTCTTTATTAACCAGAGAAGTGGATGAGCCCCCCATCGAGTTCGACTCAGTCTATGACTTTCTGATGTGGCGTGCTGTAAATATGGAGTTTGAAGATGAATCCATCGGCATATGGATGAATGAGCTCGAAAGCAAAACAGATAAAAGACCCTATATCCTTCTCAAAATCAAGGAAGTGAAAAGCAACTATAAAAAAGGGTTGTATGCTGACAAAGAAACATACGACGAAGCATTGGAGTCACTGTATGAAGAGCATAAAGATTCTCCTTGGTCTGTAGAGATTTTTAATGAAATCGTAGACTACTTAAAAGATGATTCAATGCTTCAACGTAAATATCAGGAATTAGAGGCAATTATTGAACGTTTTCCTGACTATCCACGTATTGATTTGCTCAAAAACAAACGCACTACTTTCACAGCTCCATATATACATATTCGAACCCCTTGGAATGTATACCCTAATGAAGAAATAGCAATAAGCCTAAGTTATCGAAATGTCCGAACGCTATCTATCGACATCAATGAAAGCACTGACAATCCGTTGGATTTAAATAGCCGGGGGAAGCCGAACATAGCCGGGAAATTGATTAAACGCATCATGTTAGCCCTGCCCAATCAAGCTCCTTATCAATCAACTGACACCACTATCCATGTACGAATTGGGAAAGCCGGACAATACTTGTGCACCTTCTCTTCTGATGAATATCCGGAGATAAATGGACGAACCGAATTTTCTATCAGCAAACTAGGTCTTATGTCCAGACAAATAGGTCAAGACACTCTTCAGGCAGTGGTTGTCGATTTTTTAAGTGGAAAACCGATTGAGCATGCTACGGTCTCTTCTTACACCAACGACAATTCTATGCTAAAAAAAGAAAGCAGTCAGTCAACAAACAAAAACGGTATCGCGGCTATCAATATTAAAAATCCCTACTTCTTTATTCGAGCAACCACACCGGGAGATACATCCGGCGTCTTTTCCAGGCTCTACCAAAATCATGTTGGTACGGAAATAAAAAAAGAAGTTTCACTCAGCCTATTAACCGACCGAAAAATTTATCGACCGGGACAAGTGGTCTATGTGAAAGGTATAGCCTACCAACAAGAAAAAGAAGCATCGAATGCCATTACCGACAAGACCTTTGTCTTGACACTGCAAGATGCTTCCGGTAAAAACCTACATACCCAAACCGTCCGAAGCAATGCATATGGGTCATTCAGTACTGAATTTACCATACCTCATACGACTCCTATCGGCTGGTTTCAGATTACAAACAAATACGAAACAACATCCTTTCGAGTCGAGGAATATAAACGACCCACTTTTCTGGTCGAACTAGACAGCATCAAAGAGCGCGCAACTTTCAATCAGACCGTCCACCTGGAAGGAACCGCACAAACCTACGCAGGCACACCTCTGAGCGAGGGCAAAGTCAGGTATGAAATATTTAAACGTCCAATGCCCTGGCTGCGTAATTACCCCTGGGGAGGCTCATTTGATCGGGTAGATACAGGAGAAATAACGTTGGGTAAAGATGGTCGATTCAATTTTTTATTTACACCAAAAGCAACTGACAAAGAGATGGAGTATCCAATCTTTTTTGGCTACGAGGTGCGAGTCAACATCACTGACAGCAAAGGAGAAACACAAGAAGGATTGTATCAGTTTTCTATAGGCAATCGTGAATTCTCCCTCCAAACTTCCATCAATAGCAAAGTAGAAAAAGACAGTCTGGATATCATCGTTAACGCACAAACTCTCAACGGAGAGCAAACTACAGCTTCGGGTACATGGAAGCTGATTCAGCTATCTGAAAGAGAGAAGGACTACTATCCATACAAAGAAGGAGCTGTTGTATTGGAAGGCGAGTTTCGCAGCAATGAAAAAATCCCCGCAAGCACTTTTGCCTCTATCCCTGCCGGAAGATACAGACTGAAACTAAAATCAGTAGACAATAACAACCGACCGGTTGAATACGAAACCAATTTCATTCTTTTTGACAAAGATGATAAACGCCCACCCATACATACATCCATTTGGATTGAAGAAAGCACTTATCAGGCAGCTCCCGGCGAAGAAATCACGTATCGGTTCGGCACATCACTTAAAAACACGTATGTGCTTCATGAAATATACTCAAAAACGCAGCTTATAAAACAAACATGGATACGGGTGAATAATGAAATCGAAACATTACGATTCATCTATCCTCAAGAGGCAGACAACGAACTGACCGCTTCATTTGCTTTTATTAAAGAGGGTAAAGCCTTTCGGGAGGAAATCATTTTCAAAAAAACGAAACCCAATAAGCAACTGACATTTAAACCGGTCACGTTTCGTGACCACTTATTTCCCGGCCAACGTGAAACATGGACCTTCAAAATCATGGATGCACAGGGCAATCCGATAAAAGCCGAGGTATTGGCATCTATGTATGACGTTTCATTAGATAAAATACAGCCTTTCAACTGGCATTTTTCGCCTTTGTATCAACAAAACACTAATTATAGGAATTATTATTTGAGTGGGAAAATGTTCGATAGCAACTATGATTCTGCTCAAGATAACTGGAGAGAAAAACTTACAAACGTTCCTGAACATGGTTTTTATCAATTTAATTGGATGAATTTTAAGCCATTCATTCAAAGCACCTCTTACTCGACCTCTCTACGGACGGGAAGTATGATTAGCGAAACAGCACTGGAAAGTAAAATAAGCATTAATCTAGACCAAAGCACAGCTCAAAATGCTCCACCTCCACCACCAAACATCCTTGATCAAACAGCTAACAACGGACAGTCTATCCGACAAAACTTTCAAGAAACAGCGTTTTTCTATCCGCATCTGATACACCAAGACAGTGTCAGTTTTACGTTTTTATTACCTGAAAGCAACACATCCTGGAAGTTACAAATGCTGGCACATACGGACAACATGGACTATGGCATACATACTGCTCAAATAACCGCATCCAAACCGATAATGGTTGCTCCTAATTTACCTCGTTTTGTACGAGAGGGAGATGAGGTATCTATAGCTACACAAGTTATTAACAGCTTAGATAATGGGATAAAAGGCAGCGCACATCTATCTTTGTTTGATCCGATTAGCGGGCAACCACTGTCTATCGTAACGGATAGCATTGCATCCTTTACGGTAGAAGCAAACAGCTCTGCTGCGCTTAGTTGGAAATTCACCATTCCTAAAAGCATTTCACTGCTGGGAGTTAAAATCATAGCTGATACCGACCAGGCTTCAGACGGAGAACAACACCTGATCCCGGTCTTGCCCGAAGAGGTGTTAGTGACTGAAAGCAAACCATTTTTCCTAACCGAGGAAAAAGAAACGACTCTCATCTTGCCTGATTTCTCGAAAGGAAATAAAAAACCTTTACAAGCAACGGTAGAAATGACATCAAACCCTGTTTGGTATGCTATTCAGGCGCTACCAGCGCTCAGCACTCCGACCAACGAAGACGTTATCAGCTGGATGGGGACCTATTATGCCTCTACGTTAACCAAAGGTATTCTACTTCGTAATCAAGACATACGTAATGTGATAGCCAATTGGCAAGTGATGAATGAAAAAGCTGATGCTTCACTTGCTAATCTCGAAAAAAACGAAGAACTGAAAAGCATCTCTTTAGAAGAAACTCCCTGGAGGACTGCCGCTATGCTTGAGCGGGAAAACAAACAAAAACTATTTCTGTTGTTTGACAAGAATCGCACGGAAGTCATCCGAGACGAAGCTTTAAATAAATTGATTGAATTGCAAAAAGGAGACGGTAGCTGGAGCTGGTATAAAGACTTCTCTCCCAGCCCATCTATTACGATAGAAATACTGCGAATGATGGCTGAACTTACTGAACTGGGAGCAGTTGAATACAAAGAAGTTGAAAAGAAAATGCAGACACGGGCACTTCGATACATAGACAATTACATGGGCGAGCGATATAGAGAAAAAACAACACTTAAACAGAGCAACTTCAAGCTAACTGCGCTCATTATTGACTATTTATATATGCGCAGCTTTTACCGAGATATACCGGAAACAGAAAGTGGACGTAAAGCCTCACACTTTTACATATCATTAATCAACGAGCAATGGAATAAGCCCCATTTGGGACTTCAGGAAAAAGGGAAACTAGCCATATTCCTTTATAGGAATGGCGACAAAGAACTTGCTCAAGAAATAACAAGCTGGCTGAGGCGTACCGCCACTATGAATAACAAAGGAATGTATTGGGCAAACAACCGAGGTAACCGAGAAGGACTGAATGGTTCTGCCATAAACACACATAGTATCCTGATGCGTGCATTAGGAAAGATTAGTCCTAATCAGGAAGAAACTGACCGTATGAAACAATGGCTAATCAGTCAAAAACGTGTACAAGATTGGACAACTACGCCTGCCACCTTAGCTGCCATTTATCAGTTAATCGAAACCGGCAGCGACTGGTTGAAAGAAAAAAACTCACCCACGATTACATGGGGAGAAACAAAGCTTGAACTTAAACCGGAAGAAGCAACCACCGGATATATTAAAAGGGCTGTCGATGGAGATTTGTTGACACCGGATATGCAAAAACTTTATATCCATTCATCCGGAGACGCACCTTCCTGGGGGGCTGTATATGTGCAATATTTCCAACCGGTATCTGAAGTAAATGCTTCTGCATCCAGCGGTCTTTCGGTTGAAAAACAACTTTATAAAGAAGTGAATGAAGAGGGGAAAATCATTCTTCGCCCGATTGATGAACAATCACCGCTTCAAGTTGGTGACCGTGTAACGGTACGCATGGTTGTACGTGCTTCCGACCATTTCGACTACGTCCACCTAAAAGACTTACGCCCGGCTTGTTTTGAGCCCATCAACCAAGCATCAAGATACGAGTTTATTGAAGGGAATATGGCTTATCATGCATCCAAAGATGCCTCGGAAGAATATTTCTTTGAACACCTTAAACAAGGCATACTGGTCATAGAATATCAGGCATACGTTAACCGGGAAGGTCATTACTCTGGCGGTATGACTACAATCCAAAGTCAATATGCACCGGAATTCACACAACATACATCCGGCGAAAAGATAGAAACAACAAGAATAAAATAATAGGATAATCCGGGTCGACACCTATTTTAGTTTGACCCGGATTTCAATTGAACACGCTAAAACTCGCAACAAGTCTAAAAGCATAAAGCAAAGGATTGAACAATTATTGCAGCTTGTTTTTCAAGTTAATTCACATGAAAGTCATTATATTTGTGTAAAGTTGGCATCTATATGAAAAATGTACTATTCATATTAGCGTTTATCATCATTTTCACCAGTTTATATTTGATTGTTGCAGATAGTCGCTGGACGGCTTCCATTAATATTGTTTTTGGATTCATCCTTTTGACTGTTGCTGTATTTTATGATAGCATCAAAGGAAATAATAAGAAAAACAACAAAGGCAAGAAAAATGATAATTGGAAAAACAGAAGAAGATAAGCATCATGAAAAAAATATCCGGATTAGAAAAGTTTAAATTTATATTGGCATTATCTAATTTGCTCCTCCTGATAGTTAGTTTCGTCTTATTGATAAATGATTTTAGGTGGGGAAGTATGCTTACAATGATTGCTATTGCATCCAATATCGTATTTCTTCTCTATCATTTGAAAAAAGTAAAAAATGATTAGCAACAAGCAATTTATTACCTATAACAAAGTGTTACTGACTATCAATGGTGTATTATTAATAGTAGCCCTTTATCTTTTACGTCAGGGAACAAGTCGCCTGGCAATACCTCTGCTAATTGTTATTTGCGTGAATATTGGCTATATTATCTATCGCATAAGACTGAGACGAAAACATCAAAACGAAGAAAATAAAAAGAAAACACTTCAATAATTGAATCATTTATAAAGACTGAATCATCTACATGAAAAGATTATTATTTTATATCATAGGATTACTTCTTAGCATACAGCTTGTATTTGCTCAGCAAACACCTTCGCTAAGCTTAGAACCGCAAAAAGCCGAATGGTTCAAAGAGGCTAAGTTTGGTATGTTTATCCACTGGGGCTTATACTCGATATTGGCAGGAACATACAATGGACATACGCTCCCGGATGCATCTTTTCCTCAAGGAAAGAGCTGGTATGCCGAGTGGATTCAAGCCCGGTTCGAAATTCCCGCCGAAGAGTATCAAGCGTTAGCCAAAGAATTTAATCCGGTCAACTTCGATGCAGAAAAGTGGATTATTGAGGCAAAGAATGCCGGCATGCGCTATTTCGTCATCACATCTAAACACCATGATGGTTTTGCCTTATGGGATACTAAAGTCTCAGACTTTAACATCATGAACACTCCTTTCAAACGAGATATCTTGGCCGAACTCGTAGAAGCTTGTAAGAAACATGACATTAAATACGGATTTTATTATTCGCACTGGCAAGACTGGGAGCATCCACAGGGAGCAATGCCCGAATGGGATATACAACCTTCAAAAGAACAGTTCTCTATTTATTGGAAAGAAAAATGTTTACCACAAGTAGAAGAGTTGATTAAAAACTTTGACCCTGATTTATTTTGGTTTGACACATGGGGAACAGAAGGTATACATATCACACCTGAGCTACGGGACGAACTGATTGCGCTGGTTCGCACGCATAGTGATAAATGTCTAATAAACGGTCGCATCATGTATTCAGACCCGGGAGAGCACGTTGATTTTCTGGAAATGTTTGACAATCGGTATCCGGATGAGATACAAAAACGTCCGTGGCAAACACCGGCTACCATGACTCATTCATGGGCTTGGCATGCAAACGATTTCAACTGGAAATCATCCAAGCAAATGCTGGAATATCTAATTAACAACACATCCAAAGGAGGGAATTATTTGCTAAACATTGGTCCAAAAGCAGATGGAACTTTTCCTGCACCTGCTATACGAAGACTCAGAGAAATGGGCGCATGGCTCTACACCCATGGAGAAGCGATTTATGGCGCATCACCTGTACATCTTGAAGTAGACAAAGGATTGTATCTATCACAAAAAAGTATCGATGGGCAACCTTATATATATGTATTCGTCACAGAACCAAAAGATATCATCTACTTACCCATTAATCCCACTAAAGTCAAACGATGCGAATGGTTGGAAACGGGCATGCCCATAACGTTTAAAACAGTTAATGGGATGCTGCGTATAGACACCCCCGCCATGCTTAAAAAAGAGCCTAATCATTATGTAATTTGCATCTCCATCAATGATCCTTTATAGGATATGATAAAACCAATAAAAACTATTTATTCGAACGTATGAAACGACACATGATTTTTTGTTAAATCACTCAAACCCATGAGAATAAAAAATCTGTGAGTTCCATACTACCTTAGTGTTAAACAAATTATTATTCTAGTATGAAAACAAAACTTTTAGCCATTTCTTTTTTATTATATATACTTTCTTCTTG
>CAZSWS010000035.1:0-26714 GCA_964610765.1 uncultured Parabacteroides sp. | reverse complement strand
GTTGTGGTGGGTGCTTGATGCCAATGTCCATCAAAAAGCATGGTCCGGGGATTTACCCCTTTTTCTGCCATGACCGTGGCGCAGTGTGTCATAAAGTTATGAAACTTCTTTCTGCTAGCTGAGTCTATACGTTCTACTTCCGGTTCGTTGATTAGACGGACAAAATATCGAAAGAAAATACCGTGGAAGAGTCCGCCATCCCCTGAGGTAGCATCAGACAATACTCCTTTATTGCCACTCATTCGTTCAACAATATAATTGCCTGCCTGAATAGCGTCTTTCAGATACTGTTGGTCTTGGGTGATTTTATATAGTTCATGGGCTGCCCCAATAAATGTGCCTTGGTTATAGGTGTAGACCGCCGGGTCTACCCTTCCATTTCTGTTCATGTTGTCTCTGACAGCACCAGTCGTTGAGTCGAATAGGTGATTTCTTAGCCAGGCATATATATATTGTGCCTCTTTTAGATATGCTTGTTTAGGTTTTTTCCCGGGGTCGATGATTTCGTCGTACATGCTATATATACGAGCAGCGATGATGGCAGCAGGACCATTTGAACAAGCATTTTTAGACTTGCTTACATCTGTTTTCCAGGTAATACCGCCTTTCCAAGGTTCTTCGCTTTCGGGACCCCATGTAGACCATATCCAATCGTTGTACATTTGTTTAGCTTTCAAGAAATACTCTTCACGCTGGGTCGTTTCGTACATCCGTAGTTGTGTCAGTACCATCCATTCCATATCATCAACAAAATCATTCCACCAGGGGTCAATCTCTTTTCCGGAGAAATTATATTCCGGTGCACCTTTCCACCACAACGGATAGAAGTTGAGGTATTGTTTCTCTCCGGTACGCATATAGGCGTCGATAATGACATCCATAGCATGAGCTTGCGGCCAGTAATGGTTGGTAGTCATATTTGCCAAGTCGCTTTCGTAGTTGAAATAGTATCGGGTAGGATAGTCGTCAAACCCGGCACCCCAGAAATGTTTAATCAAAGCTTGTGTCATGCCATCGGCCATCGTTTCCCAATGGGTAGGAGCGTTTTTTGTTTGACTTGCTAGGGGCAAGGTGCCAAAAAGTACGATAAGAGCGAAGAAATATCGTTTCATAATAGAATGTTAGTTATTGATTGAAATACTTGTAAATAGCGTGCTAAAGATACTATCTAATTATATTATTTCCTAGAAAACAACAATAAGGCATGCAGCATTTATCTGGCGACCCGCATCTTTCCTTTAACAGAGAATAATCTAATTAAAACAAAACATCTAAAAAAATGTATATGAAAAGAGTCTTCTTGTTTATAACGCTGGCTGTTCTTTTGGTCGGTTGTTCAGATGATGACAATGTTAGTTGGGCAGATCCGACGATTCCGGTGTCGTTGGTAGGTATTGAGACGATTAATGTAGATAATTCCGGAGAATTTCCGGTGGTTGCGAATAGTTCGGTGAAAAAGGATGCCTATATGGTGGGTGTTAAGTGGCTGACTGATAATACGCCTACGGACGATGATAAGTTTATCACCGGTTCTATTCAAAAAGGGGATCAGACTTTTAGCAGAACGAGCGAATTTTATTCGAAGGCTATCAAGTGCAATACCCCATTTAATGAAAAAATTCCTGCCGGAAAGTATGTGTCTAAATTCTTTAAAGAGATTGATCGTGACTATCTGCCTAAGGATGTGCATGAAGGCTTTGTATTGCTTGTTGCGCCTGATCCGGGTGAACATTCATTCAGGGTAGAATATTACGACGGAGATAAATTAATGTTTTTTCATGATACCCCACTAATTAAATTTGATTGACTATGAAACGATTGATGATATTGCTGTTGTTGGTTGTATTGTGTTCGCTGTCTGTTTCGGCACAAAATGAAAAGGAAAAGTCGGCTTGGGTTGATTTGCAGTTGACACAATTGGTCGGTGTGAATGATTGGAGTAGTGTGGATTATGTAAACAACGGGCTCCCACGGGCTTCGCTAACCGAACTTAGAGGGGTGCTTAATATACGATTAGGAAACTCAAATTTGGGTGTGTTTGGTGATGTGGGATTGGGATTGATGCCTGCTCCAAAGATGAAGTCGTTTGATTTAGGTCAGATGGAGATGCCACATAACGGGACGAAATACTATTTGCGAGAGATGCTTTCTGAAACGGGAAGCAGTAGTGCGAGCGCGCATTTTAAAGCAACAGCCGGTTTGTTTTTTACTATTCAATCGGGTGATAAATTGCGTATAGTACCTCATTTGGGTATTGGGTTTATGACCATGTCTAAGAAGTCGTATGATGTTCTCTTGAAAGAAGATGGTTCTAACTTACAATATCAAGCTATGTATGCATGGAATAGCAATGAGTTTGGAGAAACAAAAGCACCTACCCCCGGCTATCTTACCGGCAGGCTAAATGCGAAGTACAAGGTGGCAGAAAAGATGAGTCTGATGTTTGGGCTAGAGTATATGTGGGTTTTTAGCAAGTTGGATTATACCGCTAAATTTACCAATACGTTCAATCAAAATATCGAGCGCAATGTTTTGATTAAGGGAGAAAAAATGTCTATGATTGGTTTATCTGTTGGACTTTCATTTATGTAAGCTTCTCTCGAATTGTTTTAAAAACAAAGAACTATATATTGAGTAAGACGCAGAGAAAGTCAGCAGCGTATATTTATTGGTATGAGAATCGATATAAAAAAGAGCTGCCTAATCTACTAGGCAGCTCTTTTTATGATATCTTGTTAGAGAAGGATTAATTAAATATTTCCTCTAGCTTTTCTCCAATAGCTTTGCCTCGCAGGGTGCGTGAAATGATTGTTCCATCGGGGCCAAATAGGATAATCGTCGGAATGCCACTGATGGCATATATATCTGTCGGAATGTTTTTGGCATCTAGTATTTGCGGCCAAGTCATATCCTCTTCTTCAATGGCTTTTTTGCTTTCTTCTATGCTCTTTTCCCAAACAGCTACTCCTAAAATCTCGAAATTTTTGTCTTTGTATTGAGTATAGATGTTCTTTAGATTCGGAATTTCGCGACGACAAGGACCACACCAGCTAGCCCAAAAGTCAACCAGTACATATTTCCCTTTGCCTACGTAATCAGATAGGGATGCTTTTGTCCCGTCTTCATATTCAATCGTGAAATCAGCAAAAGGTTTACCCTCAGATGTTAGTTTAAGCTTTTCCATTCTGTCAATGGCCTTCTGAATGTCTTTATCTGCTTTGATGATTTCGCCGGCTTCAGCATATAATGCATCTGCTTCATCAATGGGTAAGTTGGGGAGAAGCATGGAAAGCGCCAAAGCACCTAGTGCATTATTCTTGTTGTTTCTAAAAAGGTTGCTTTGCAGTTTTTGCGCATTTTGGTTAAAGCTGTTGTAAATTTCTTTTATCTTCTCTTTATCATCTTGAGCTGCCTCCATATCGTCTTTTACGCTTTGTTGCATTTCCTTCATTTCTTCAATAAACGCATTAAACGCATCGTTTTGCGGAGTTCCGGTAGCTGATCCGCTTTCAGTATTTATTGCAATATCCCCACTTTCCAGGATGAAGAGTATGGATTTCTTATTTATTTTAATCTGCACCATTTGAGCTGTCTCAACAACTCCTTCAAATGCAAATTTGCCATCTGCAATCACGGTGGAGTCTATTTTTCCTGCATATTTATTGGTCATAAAAATAGTTTCACCATCTAATGTTGAATCTGTTACTGTACCTTGTACTCGGTAGGAGTTTGACTGATAGCCAAAAGCGGATAGGCTGATGAATCCTGCTAATAGAATAAAGAGGAATTTAATTTTCATAGTTTTATCATTTAGAATGAGTTGATGGACAAATATAGTTTATTTTCTTAATTTATAGGTGTTCTTTAATATTGAATAGCTAAGTGTTCATGAAATGGTTGAAGCTGTATATAAAGAAAGGCTGAACCGATTGCGGAACAGCCTCTCTTTCTTTATAAGTTTATCTTAGAAGATTAGTTTAGAACTTCCTCTAGTTTTTCTCCGATAGCTTCGCCTCGTAGGCTACGTGAGATAATTGTTCCGTCAGGACCAAATAGGATAATTGTAGGAATACCTTTGATAGCATAAATCTCAGTTGGAATGCTTTGTGCGTCTAGTATTTGCGGCCAAGTCATGCCTTCTTCTTTAATGGCTTTCTTGCTATCCTCTACGTCTTTTTCCCAAACAGCTACCCCTAAGATTTCAAAGTTTTTGTCTTTGTATTTAGCATAGAGATTTTTCAAGTTAGGAATTTCAGCGCGACAAGGTCCACACCAGCTAGCCCAGAAGTCAACCAGTACATATTTTCCTTTACCTACATAGTCAGAAAGTGATGCTTTAGAGCCATCTTCATATTCAATCGTGAAGTCACTAAAAGGTTGACCTTCAGAAGTAGGTCTGATTAAGTCCAGTTTAGCTATTGCTTCTTGCACATCGTTATCTGCTTTGACTAGTTCTCCGGCTTCAGCTAATAAGGCATCAGCTTCCGGAATAGGTAAGTTGGGAAGAATCATAGAAAGTACAAACGCTCCTAATGCATTGTTGTTGTTGCTTTTGAAGAGGTTTAGTTGAAGGTCTTGAGCTTTTTTCATAAGATCGTTGTAGAGTTCCATTTGTTTCTCTTGGTCATCTTGCGCTGCTTCCATTTCGCTCTTCATGTTTTCTTGCATATTGCTAACTTCTTCAATAAATGCTTTTAATGCATCATTTTGCGGAGTTCCGGTAGCAAAACCTTTCTCAAGATCCATGGTGATTTTCCCACCTTCTAGGACAAAGAGTGTTGGTATGTTGCCTATTTTAAGCTGAACTACTTGAGCCGTATCAATTGTACCTTCAAACTTGAACTTGCTGTCTGTAACCACTGTAGAGTCAATATTACCTGCATGTTTTCCGGTAATAAAAATGGTTTGACCATTTAATGTTGAGTCTGCTATTACACCTTCCACACGGTAGGAGTTTGACTTAAAGTCACATGCGGACAGGATGACTAATCCTGCTAATAAAATAAAAAGGGATTTAATTTTCATAGATTTACCATTTAGAATGAATTTGCGAGCAAATATAGGGTTTTTCTTTAGTTTGTAAGTGCTATTGGCTTTGTTTTTATATGCTTATCTCATTCTATTTTAAATATAGGGGAAGTCTATGGTATTTATTGGGGTTATAGCTCTTAAGGGCGTACTTGAGAGGAATATAAAGGAAAACGTATTGACCATAGATTTTATGAATAAGGGGGAGGGAGTTTCCCGAAGAAAAGGATAGGGTTTTTCTGTAAGTGAATAAAAAAAAGTAACTTTGCGTCAATTTTTACACGATTGTATAATATAAGGAACATTATGAAAACGAAATTCGCAGAATATTCGAAATTTGATTTGTCGCAAATCAATAAAGAGGTGCTAGAAAAGTGGCAAGAGAGAAATGTTTTTCAACAGAGTCTTGATATTCGTTCTAATGCTCCTTCCTATATTTTCTATGAGGGACCTCCTTCTGCTAATGGTATGCCGGGTATTCATCACATGATTGCTCGTACTATCAAAGATATATTTTGTCGTTATAAAACGATGAAAGGTTTTGAGGTGAAGCGTAAAGCCGGATGGGATACTCACGGTCTGCCTGTAGAACTAAGTGTTGAAAAAGAATTAGGTATAACGAAAGAAGATATTGGCAAGAAGATTTCGATAGCAGACTACAATGCTGCTTGTCGTAAAAATGTTATGAGATATACGCAGGAGTGGGAAGACCTAACTTCTAAGATGGGATATTGGGTCGATATGAATGATCCTTATATCACTTACGACAACCGATATATCGAGACACTTTGGTATCTATTGAAAGAGCTTTATAAAAAAGACTATTTATATAAAGGTTATACAATCCAGCCCTATTCGCCAACAGCCGGGACCGGTTTGAGTACGCATGAATTGAATCAACCGGGTTGCTACAGTGATGTGAAAGATACCTCATGTATAGCTCAGTTCTATATTAAAAATCCAAAAGAAGAGATGACCGGCTTTGGAGATGCTTACTTCCTGGCCTGGACTACTACACCTTGGACATTGCCTTCGAATACAGCCTTGTGCGTTGGTCCTAATATAGATTATGTGGCTGTACGTACCTTCAATCAATATTCCGGTCTGCCCATGACTGTACTGTTGGCAGAAGAAAGACTGGATGCTTATTTTTCTTCTAAAGCCAAAGAAGGAGATTTTGAAGCTTACAAACAAGGTGATAAAGAAATACCTTGGAAAGTGGTTGGTAAATGGAAAGGAGCAGAATTAGCAGGTATCCTTTACGACCAGCTTATCCCCTGGGTTAATCCGGGTGAAGGAGCCTTTAAGGTTATAACCGGCGACTTTGTTACAACTGAAGATGGAACGGGGATAGTACATATAGCACCTACTTTTGGAGCTGATGACTACCGGGTAGCACAGGTGAATGGAGTGCCTCCATTGATGATGAAAGACCGAAACGGAGAAATGCGTCCGATGGTTGACTTGACCGGAAGGTTCTTCCCTTTGGCCGACTTGGATCCCGTATTCGTAGCCAAGCAAATGGATAAAGAACTATACTCCGTCTATGAAGGCAGGTTTGTGAAAAATGGCTATGATGCCAATTTATCTCCTGTGGATGAAACATTGGATGTGAGTCTGGTACTGATGTTGAAAGCGCAAAATGCTGCTTTTAAAATAGAGAAGTTTATGCACAGTTATCCGCATTGCTGGCGTACGGATCAGCCTATCCTGTATTATCCATTAGATAGCTGGTTTATACGTACTACCGCTTCGCGCGATAAGATGATAGAACTGAATAAAACTATCAACTGGAAACCAACCAGCACCGGAACCGGGCGTTTTGGCAAATGGTTGGAAAACCTCCAAGACTGGAACTTGAGTCGTAGTCGATACTGGGGAACACCTCTGCCAATATGGAGAACGGAAGATAAGAAAGAAGAAAAGTGCATCGGTTCAGTGCAGGAACTTTTTGATGAAATAGATAAGGCTGTAAAAGCGGGGCTAATGGAAAGCAACCCGCTTCGCAAGGAGGGTTTTAAACCGGGAGTATATACAGAAGAAAACTATCATAAAATAGACCTTCATCGTCCGTATGTTGACCAGATAATTTTACTTTCTGACTCCGGACTGCCTATGCGTAGAGAAGCTGACTTGATTGATGTATGGTTTGATTCGGGTGCGATGCCTTATGCGCAAATGCATTACCCGTTTGAAAATAAAGAATTGTTTGATAGCGGGAAAGTGTTTCCCGCAGATTTTATAGCGGAAGGCGTTGACCAAACACGTGGTTGGTTCTTCACACTCCATGCAATTGCTGCCATGCTGTTTGATAATGTATCATTCAAGAATGTAGTATCCAATGGTTTGGTGCTGGATAAGAATGGCAACAAGATGTCTAAGCGATTAGGCAACGCGATAGATCCGTTTGAAGCTATTGAGAACTTTGGTTCAGACCCACTGCGTATGTACATGATTACGAATGCAGCACCTTGGGATAATATCAAGTTTGATATGGAGGGAGTTGAGGAAGTGCGTCGCAAGTTTTTTGGGACATTATACAATACCTATTCTTTCTTCTCGCTTTATGCGAATGTAGATGAATTTACCTATGCTGAAGCAGATGTTGAAATAAGTAAGCGACCGGAAATAGATCGATGGATATTGTCGTTGTTAAATTCGCTTATTAAAGATGTAGATGCGTATTATGCAGACTACGAACCTACACGTGCCGGAAGAGCTATCTCAGACTTTGTGAACAATCACTTGAGTAACTGGTATGTGAGGTTGAATAGACGTCGCTTTTGGGGAGGTGGGATGACAGAAGATAAGCTGTCTGCCTATCAAACGTTATATACTTGTTTGGAAGTGGTTGCTAAGTTGATAGCTCCTATTGCACCTTTCTATTCAGATATGCTGTATACAGACTTGGTGGCGGTTACCGGAAAAGGAAATGCAGAGTCTATTCACCTAACAGACTTCCCGATATATGATGAGCAACTTATAGATAAAGACTTGGAAGAGCGTATGAGCTTGGCACAGGATATTTCTTCTATGGTGCTTGCATTGCGTAGAAAAGTAAATGTGAAGGTTCGTCAACCTCTGCAGAAAATCATGATTCCTGTTACTGATGCGCACCAACAGCAAGCTATCGAATTGATAAAAGACTTGATTCTATCAGAAGTCAATGTGAAAGAACTTACGTTTGTAAGCAATGCTGATGGTGTGTTAGTGAAACGGATTAAACCTGATTTCAAGAAATTAGGACCTCGTTATGGTAAAATCATGAAAGCGTTGGCTGCTGCTATTCAGGAAATGAATCAGGATGCTATTGCACAGCTTGAAAAAGAGGGAGTAATAGCGTTGACTGTAGGAGATGAAACAGCTCGTGTTGAGTTAAGCGATGTTGAAATTATATCAGAAGACATACCGGGATGGTTAGTTGCAAATCAAGGATTGCTGACCGTCGCACTGGATGTGACCTTGACCCCTGAGCTGAAAAACGAAGGATTGGCTCGTGAGTTGGTGAATCGAATACAGAACTTACGGAAAAGCTCCGGGCTGGATATTGTAGATAAGATTCATGTGACACTTCTTTCATCTGATTTAATAGATGAAGCGTTGAATGAACATAAGGACTATATAGCCAATCAGGTATTGGCAGATAAAATAGAATTGGTGGATGTAATAGCTGATGCTGTTGAACTTGATTTAGAAGAATTCAAGGTGCAAATTAAGATTGAAAAGCTATAAGGAAGTAAGCGAAAGCTTAAATCATACTTGTAGTCTAGAAGATTATAGCTATATTTGAAAATTATTTATAAACAAATATCAAATCGGATTATGGCAGAAAAAACTAGGTATTCGGATGCAGAACTCGAAGAGTTTCGTGCCATCATTTTGGAAAAGCTGGACACGGCTAAAAAGGATTATGAGATGTTGAGATCCGGAATAACAAATGCCGAGAGTAATGATGTGTCCGATACGTCTCCGACATTCAAGGTGTTGGAAGAGGGTGCGTCAACCCTCTCGAAAGAAGAAGCCGGACGATTAGCGCAACGCCAAATGAAGTTTATTCAAAACTTGCAAGCTGCGTTAATACGGATTGAAAATAAGACTTATGGCGTGTGTCGTGAAACCGGGAAACTGATTCCGAAGGAACGACTAAGAGCAGTGCCACATGCAACATTAAGCATTGAAGCTAAACAGCGCGGTGTTAAATAGCGTGAAGAAAAATAAAACATTAGGAGTGGTAGTTATTATATTACTGCTCCTAATTCTTGACCAACTACTTAAGTTTTGGGTGAAAACCCATATGCACTTGTATGAGAGCATAGAAATTACTTCATGGTTCTATATTAGCTTTACTGAAAACCCCGGTATGGCTTTTGGTATTGAACTTGTTGATAAACTACTACTTACTATCTTTCGTATCATAGCCGTTATCTTTATTGGCTACTATATCTATACCCTGATTAATAGAAACTACCGTTTTGGCTTTTTGGTTGCGGTTTCCTTAATATTTACAGGAGCCTTGGGCAATATCATTGACTGTGTGTTCTATGGTGTTATATTTGATACCAGTTATGGACAGCTAGCAACTTTATTCCCAGCCGGAGGAGGGTATGGCGAGTGGATGCATGGTAAAGTGGTAGATATGTTTTACTTTCCATTGATAAAAACAGTTTTACCTGAATGGTTACCGTTATGGGGAGGAGAAGAATTTATCTTCTTCCGCCCGATTTTCAACTTGGCAGACTCATTCATAACCGTCGGCATGTTCTTGTTAATCCTGTTCTTTAGACATGATTTTTCAGAGAGTTTATCCAAAAAGAAACCTGATGTTGCGTAAATCGACTGTTTTTTTAACTCTATTTCTTTGTATACTCACCGCTTTTTCTTGTAGTCGCACTCCTAAAGGAGTTATTTCAGAAAAAAAGATGAAAGACTTGATTATTGATGTGAAGATAGCTGAGGCTATGCTTGACTTCAATAGCCATGTTTATAATGATTCGTCGTCACGCATAAACCTCTATAACTCGGTGTTTAAAAAACACGGGGTGACACAAGCCTTATATGATAGTTCGCTGATGTGGTACGGAAAGAATCTAGAAATCTATATACAGGTGTTTGACCAGGCGGTTAAAGAGATTAATCGTCAGTTGGAGCTAAATGCTACTGATGAAGTGCACGATGTGATTTCAGTAGGTTTGCAAGACTCCGTAAACATTTGGCCTTATTCATCTAAGCATACGTTGGCGTCATCAGACTTGAATCCGGTGATGGTCTTTAATATACAACCCAATGTCTTTATGGATGGAGCAACAACGTTTGATTTTCAGGCAAAAGTTTGGGGAGTACATATTGGTATGGAAACATTCCCGGAAGTCTATATCTGTTTGCAGCAAAAGGATACGATGGTTTATTTAACCCAACGAATTGATGAGGATGGGCTTTTCAAAACGAGTATCTCCGGTGTTCCTAACCAGAGTATTCAAAAGATATATGGATATATTTATAAGAAGCCGACAAGTGACTATCATCAAATTTATTTAGACAGTATTTCATTGATGAAATATAAAAGTCTTCAGCTGCTAAAGTCGGAAGATGACCTGTTTATCGAAGAGCCTTAACAGCTTCAATAACTTCAGGGAGATTGACTACTTCGTTTGATTCGTTATAACTTCGGAATCTCGGTTTTGCCTTCTGAATTCACTGCATATAATCGCAGTAGCCACTGCCACATTTAGTGACTCAGACGTTTCTTGTTCAGCCGGAAAAGGAGGAATGAACAATCTGTCTGTAATAGTTTCTTCAACAGAATTTCTTATTCCATTCCCCTCATTGCCCATTACAATAATACCGGATTGAGGTAGGTGTTTTGTGTATATATCTTCTCCGTCTAAAAAACTTCCGAAAATAGCTGTTTTTTGTTCTCCTAAATAAGAGGATAAGTCAGTGTAATGTATCTGTACTCTGGCTAGTGCGCCCATAGTAGCTTGAACTGTTTTAGGGCTAAAAGCATCCGTAGTATCGGTGCTACAGACAATATGTCTTATGCCAAACCAATCAGCAATACGAATAATCGTGCCTAAATTACCCGGGTCCTGTATGCCGTCCAGCGCTAAAACAAGCCCCTCATCTGTATTGATGTCAGCCAATGAGTAAATAGGTTGTTTGAATACGGCCAGTACATCTTGAGGAGTCTTCAGGAAACTAGCCTTTTTAATACCTTCCCCTTCATCATCCATCAAGAGTTCATCCGTTTGAATATTACCTTGGGTCGCTAGCCAAGAAGTTTTGGCAACGAGTAATTCACATTCAAATTGGTTGATGAGCTCTGCAACCAGTTTGTTCCCTTCAGCTACAAAAGTTTGGTATTCGTTGCGAAATTTCTTTACTTCAAGTGAACGTATGTATTTAATCTTTGCTTTACTGAGCATGTCTCCTGTATTTTAAATCAAAAGTACGGGAAATAATTAAAATGCAGTACATTTGTTGTCCTATAAAGTGTTTAATGAAGAATTTAGTCTCGATATCATTTCTGTTACTGTCAGTTTTGTATCTCGCTTCCTGTAGCTCTACGAAGTTTGTGGGAGACGGACAATACTTATTGGACAAAGTATCGTTCAGTAGTGATAGTGCTGAGATAAAATCTTCAGAGGTGAAGCCTTATGCTATGCAGCAGCCCAACCTGAAAGTGTTCGGTCTTATTCGTTGGCCTTTGTATGTGTATAGTCTGTCAAAAGTTGATGGAATGCGGTGGATAGACAAACAGTTGAGAAAGATAGGTGAACCCCCGGTTGTGTTAGATTCAGTACTTGTAGATCAATCTGTAGATAATCTGCAACGTTATTTGTTGAATAAAGGTTATGTAAATGCCAAGGTTACCCCTCGCATTGATACCATTCCCGGGAAGAAGAAGGCACAAGTTGAATACTTGATAGAGGCAAACGAACCCTTTAAAGTACGAAACTATGGGACAATGGTTCAGGACGCAGAGCTGGATAGTCTGTTAAAGATTAAGAAGCCGAAATACTCTTGGATACGCTCGGCATTTCGTTCACCAGATTTAGCTTATACCCCTTTAATAAAAGAAGGAGAGCTGTTTAACCGCATGGTCATGGATCAAGAGCGTCAGCGCGTTACGAGCCTCTTTCGACAGCGAGGCTATTATGCTTTTAATAAAGATAATGTAGCTTTCTTGGCTGATACAACGGTAGCTCCTTTTGAAGCAGATGTAGACTTGGTCGTGTTGCCTTTCCGGCGTATCATGCCCGATGGGTCGATAAAAGAGACTGAACATCGGAAATATTATATTAATAAGGTAGATATCATTACCGATTATGATCCGCTGAAAAAAAGCAATCAATCAGATGGAATGATTATCACAGACTCACTGATGCATCGGAATATACATGTCAAGTATGGAGTGAATGGACGTTCTATACGTCCGGGGGTGTTGTCGTTCAACAACTATCTTAGACCCGGAGCTATGTTTGACGAGCGAAATATAGACCGTACTTACTCATCGTTTACAAGGTTGAAAGCAATCAAAGGTATTAATATTCGGTTTGAAGAGTTTGAAGAGAATGATACTTTAAAGCTGAATACTGTAATTCTGACTACCCCATCCAGGATTCAAACGGTAGGCTGGGATATTGAAGGGACACATTCAGATGGCGAATTGGGAGTAGCTTCGAGTGTGACGTACCAACATCGAAATATCTTCAAAGGATCAGAAACCTTTTCTGCCCGGATTCGGGGGGCTTATGAATCGTTGTCCGGTAAACGAAAATTTGATGTAGGAAACTACTGGGAGTATGCTGTTGAGACCTCGCTGAAAATTCCCAGTATGATATTTCCTTTTATCAGTCGGGATTTCAAAAGAAGACTGCAAGCTACTACCGAATTGAAAATCAGTTATGGACAACAAGAAAGACCGGAGTATAAGCGGGCAATCTTATCTGGAGGAATCAGCTATAGTTGGCAAGACCGTAGCAACACTTCTGCACGACATACATTCAGCCTGTTAGATGTAGATTATGTTTATTTACCCTATTTAGACAGTACGTTTAATGCTGAACTACCCACTTCTACAAAGCTTTATAACTTTTCCGACCAGTTTATAGTGAGCTCCGGTTATTCCTATTATTTCAACAACTTCGATCCGCTTACCCCTCAACGGAATGCTCACTCTCTGCGTGTATCTGTCGAACTGGCCGGTAATATATTATATGCCATGTCCAACCTGACCAAGGCAAAGAAAAATAAAAACGGACTGTATGAGTTGTTTGGCTTAAACTATCGCCAATATATTAAAGGCGATATAGATTATGCTAAAAGTATCTTTTTGGATGAGCGCAACTCCATAGCCTTTCATGTGGGAGGCGGCATTGGTTTTCCGTACGGAAATGGGCGAGAACTGCCCTTTGAACGGCGGTATTATGCCGGAGGGTCCAATAATAACAGAGGATGGAGTGTTCGTTCGTTGGGTCCGGGTAGCATGTCGCTTGATTCAGCCTATTTCGCTATTCAAACAGGAGATATCCGCTTAGAAGCCAGTGTGGAATATCGTACTAAGCTGTTCTGGAAGCTTGAAGCCGCAGCGTTTATTGATGCCGGTAATATTTGGACTATACGCAAATATGATCATCAACCACAAGGGAACTTTGATTTTTCCCGTTTTTATAAAGAGATTGCCGCTTCTTATGGTTTAGGCTTACGATTAGATTTTGATTTCTTCGTTTTGCGTTTTGATGTGGGGTGGAAGATTTACAATCCACATGAAAAGGGCTCTCGAAAATGGGCAATCACACGCCCCAACTTCAACCGTGGAGTCGATGGCAACTTTGCCTGGCACTTTGCTGTGGGCTATCCATTCTAACGTTTTTATCTTTGTTCCTTACTTCTTTCGTTTAGATATGGTTATTCTTTATTATCTTTGCCAAAGTATTCATTTAAAACCAGTTCAATGTACAGATAAGAAACCTCTACTACATCTTGGGTTTCACTTTAATAACGGTTGTTGTTGAAGCAATACCTTCTCAGGGTATTGTTCTGTCGTTGGTTATTCATACAATTTCTTGCTAGAAAAAACTATCTACGTATAGTCCTGTCTTTTTTCCTGTATGCATGGGTGATACTCAATTAGATGAAATCAGGTGGATCTTTCCACCATGTTATTCGTTATTTCGATGGTGTAATTATTAAAATTGAGTATGATGCATATAATCAGTGTAAGAGATTTTACCTATCAGCATACTAACCGAGAACAGCTTTTTGAACACATCACTCTTCATATTGAGGAAGGACAAAAGGTTGCGTTGATTGGAAAGAATGGAGTAGGCAAGTCAACCTTATTAAGAGCAATTGCTCAGCATGCAGCCTATGCTGAGGTAGAGGTGAAAGGTACGCCTTATTATATCCCGCAAGACTTGTCAGCTTGGGATGGCTGTTCCGTGTCCGAGGTGCTGGGTGTAGAAGCTAAGTTAGCTGCTTTGCATGCAATCCTGGATGGAAAGACCGATGAAGAGCTTTATGAATTATTGGATGATGACTGGGATATTGAAAACCGTATTGCAACGGCTCTTGATTTTTGGAACTTAAGCGATGTCACTCCGGATACTCCCATGAGCTTATTGAGTGGCGGGCAAAAAGTAAAAGTGTTTCTATCCGGACTGTTGATTCAACAGCCTCGGCTAATCCTTTTGGATGAACCGACGAATAATTTAGATGTTTATGCCCGCGAGAAACTATTTCGCTGGATTGACGAGACTAAAGCCACCGTCCTGCTCGTTTCTCACGACAGAAAACTACTTCAATTACTCTCCGGGATTTATGAGCTTTTTGCTGATAAAATAGTCTGCTATCCGGGCAACTATGACGCTTATGTTGAACAGAAAGAACAAGCATACGAAGCCTTAGTCAGGCAGCTTGAAAATCAGCAAGGCGAATTAAGACGAGCCAAACGGGTTCAACAAAAAGTAACCGAACGAAGGCAGCGAATCGACTCACGAGGGAAAGAAAAGACAGCTAAGAAATCATTGCCAACGATTATTGCTAATGCACGGCGCAGTAGTGCCGAGAATACCACGGCTTCTATGTCCGGAAAGCATGAAGAGAAGATAGCCGAGATGACAAATCAAATTCGGTCGTTATCTGAAACAATAAAGAAAAGTAAACCCCTTAAAATAGAGTTGGATGATTCTCAACTTCATCAAGGGAAAGTATTGGTAGAGATGGTTGGTGCAAATTTCTCTTACGATCAGCAATGGTTGTGGAATGAAGGATTGAATGTATCTATTAGAAGTGGAGAACGAGTTTGGTTGAAAGGTTTGAATGGTGCAGGAAAAACAACGTTCATTAAGCTGGTGGTAGGAAGTTTACTTCCTACGAAAGGGATTGTAAAGACAGCAACATTTGATTACTTGTATCTTGACCAGGCATATTCGCTCATAAATACTGAAAAAACAGTCTATGAGCAAGCACAAGGCTACAACATAAACATGCCTGAACATGAAGTAAAGCGACATTTGGCGCGTTCGTTATTCCCGGCTGAAACCTGGGACAAACTTTGTTCAGTATTAAGTGGCGGAGAAAAAATGAAGCTCTCCCTGTGCTTACTGCTGATATCCCGTAAAATTCCTGATATGCTCATATTAGACGAGCCGACCAACAACTTGGATATAGACAGTATGGAAGTGTTGTCCTCAACGGTGCAAGGCTATTCAGGTACGCTACTCGTTGTCAGCCATGATATGTATTTTATTGAGCAGATGCAACTAGTCAAAATAATTGAATTGGAAAAACAACCAAAAGAGTAAGCTTTTTATAAAGGGTGAAAGTAGCAAAGTGATTGTTTTAGTGTATATTTGCAAGAGAAGCTACTGGTTGGTGCTTGCAAAATGATTGTTTTACACCCAATAACGTGCGTGAAGGTTTTGCTCACTTACTGCTACTTCAAGACGAGAGAAGTCTTAAAAAGATATTTTATTTGACCGATAGGTATATTTTTAAATCATTTAAATAGACAATAAAACATGAAAGACATTGAAAAGTACATTGAGTCGAACAAAGAACGATTCTTAGAAGAATTATTTGAGTTAATACGTATTCCATCCATCTCATCCCTTCCGGAGCATAAGCAAGACATGTATCGTGCAGCCGAAAAGTGGAAAGAACTATTACTGAAAGCCGGTGCTGATAAAGCTGAGGTATATGAAACGGAAGGCAATCCGGTTACATATGGAGAGAAGCTGATTGATCCTAACGCTCCAACAGTATTGGTATATGGACATATGGACGTGATGCCGGTTGACCCCATCGAACTTTGGCATACCGATCCGTTCGAACCGGTTATTAAAGACGGAAAAATCTGGGCACGGGGTGCCGACGATGATAAGGGGCAAGCGTTTATGCATGCTAAAGCCTTTGAATACCTTGTTCAGACTAACTCATTGACGTGTAATGTGAAGTTCTTGATTGAAGGAGAAGAGGAAGTAGGTTCACCCAGTTTGCCGGCTTTCTGTACGCAATACAAAGAGATGCTAAAAGCAGATATCATATTGGTTTCTGACACTTCGATGATAGCAAAAGATGTTCCTTCTATTACGACCGGACTGAGAGGTTTGTCATACTGGCAAGTGGAAGTGACCGGACCGAATGCTGATTTGCACTCCGGTATTTTTGGTGGAGCAGTGGCTAATCCAATCAATGTATTGGCAAAAATGATTGCTCAAACGCTAGACGATGAAGGGCGCATATTAATTCCCGGATTCTATGATGAGGTGTTGGAAGTTTCAGCAAAAGAAAGAGAAATGCTGGCTAAAGCTCCTTTCTCTCTCGACGAATACAAGAAAGCACTTGATATTGAAGAGGAAGCCGGAGAGATAGGATTCTCAACTAACGAGCGCACAGGAATACGCCCAACATTCGACGTGTGTGGATTCTGGGGGGGCTATACAGGTGAAGGTGCAAAAACAGTACTTCCATCCAAAGCTTATGCTAAAATCAGCACGCGTCTGGTACCCAATCAAAAACATGACAAGATAGCAGAACTATTCATTAACTACTTTGAATCAATTGCTCCAAAATCAGTGAAAGTGAAAGTTGAATATCTGCATGGTGGTCCTTCTTATGTATGTCCGATAGACCTGCCGGCTTATAAGGCAGCTGAAAAAGCTTATACCGATGTGTATGGCAAGACACCTGTTCCTTTCCGTTCGGGAGGCAGTATACCCATCATCTCTACGTTCGAAGAGATATTAGGTATTAAGTCTATATTGATGGGCTTCGGATTGCAGTCAGATGCCATCCATTCACCCAACGAGAATTACCCGTTGGAGCAGTTCTTTAATGGCATTCGTACCATTCCGTTATTCTACAAATATTTTGCGGAAAAATAAAGAAGAGTCTTAAAGTCGTGTACGACTAAACGATTAAACAGCCAATGAATCAGAACATGCGTTCGTTTCATTGGCTGTTTTTTGTTTATGTTTTTTTATGCTAAAGTGAACCGAGTAAGCTGGGTTAATACAAGTTTCTGTTTTATCTTTGTGAACCACTAACAGTTACCAACTAAAAACAATCGTAAAATACCACGAGATATGATCAAACAAATTCCTGCCCTTTTATGCTTGGTTGTCTTGTTTTCAGCCAACACCTTATTTGCTCAATCAGCAAAAGAACCGGTCGACTATGTAAACCCCTTGATGGGTACCGACTCGAAAGTGTCTCTGTCTAATGGAAATACGTATCCGGCAATAGCCCTTCCATGGGGAATGAACTTCTGGATGCCCCAGACAGGGAAAATGGGAGACGGCTGGGCCTATACGTATGCCTCAGATAAAATACGGGGCTTCAAACAAACGCATCAGCCCAGCCCGTGGATCAATGACTATGGTCAGTTTTCCATTATGCCGATGACCGGTAAACTGAAAATCAATCAAGATGAGCGTGCATCCTGGTTTTCGCATAAAGCGGAAAAGGTGATGCCTTATTACTACAGTGTCTATCTGTCAGAGTATAACTTGACCACAGAGATAACACCTACTGAACGCTCGGCGTTTTTCCGCTTTACTTTTCCGAAGGCTGACGAAGCTTATATAGTAGTAGATGCTTTTGATAGGGGGTCTTATGTGAAAATCATTCCCGACGAGCAAAAAATCATAGGCTATACCACGCGTAACAGCGGAGGTGTTCCGGACAATTTTAAAAACTATTTCATCATTCAGTTTGACAAACCTTTTACTTTTCATGAAGTATGGGATAAGTATGAACTGGCTTCGAATCAGTTAGAAATGAGGTCAGAGCATGCCGGTGCAGCCATAGGCTTTTCAACGCACAGAGATGAACAGGTGCAAGCACGTGTGTCTTCTTCTTTTATAAGCTGGGAACAGGCTGAGCGCAATATGGAAGAAATTGGTTCCAGAACATTCGAACAAGTAAAAACAGATGGGCGAAAAATATGGAATGAGACCTTGGGGCGTATCCGGATTGAAAGTGACGATTCCGATCGGATGCGTACGTTCTATTCTTGCTTCTATCGTTCTGTTTTATTTCCACGCATGTTTTATGAATTCGATGAAAAAGGCAACCCCATACATTATAGTCCATACAACGGTAAAGTGCTTCCCGGGTATATGTTTACAGATACCGGTTTTTGGGATACATTCCGTTGCTTATTCTCTTTTGTCAACTTAGTCTATCCCTCCATGGGTGCGAAGATGCAAGAAGGCTTGCTGAATACGTACTTAGAAAGTGGTTTCTTCCCTGAATGGGCCAGTCCCGGTCATCGCGGATGTATGGTGGGTAATAATTCAGCCTCGGTTGTGGCTGAAGGACTTATTAAAAATATCATCCCGGCAAATGCTGAGGAAATGTATGAAGGACTGCTGGTTGGAGCTAATAGTGTGCATCCACAAGTATCTTCAACCGGTCGTTTGGGATTCCAATACTACAATGATTTGGGCTATGTTCCTTACGATGTGGATATCAATGAAAATGCAGCACGCACCTTAGAGTATGCTTATAATGACTGGTGCATTTACCAGATGGGTAAAAAGTTAGGACGTCCGGCTGCTGAGTTAGAACTCTATAAACAGCGCTCGCAAAACTACCGCAACCTGTTTGATCCGGAAACGAGGTTGATGCGTGGAAAGAATAAAAACGGTCAGTTTCAATCGCCGTTCAACCCATTCAAATGGGGAGATGCCTTTACTGAAGGCAATAGTTGGCATTATACCTGGTCGGTCTTTCATGACGTTCAGGGCTTGATAGATTTGATGGGAGGGAAAAAAGACTTTACAGCTATGTTAGATTCTATATTCTACTTGCCGCCCATCTTTGATGACAGTTATTATGGAGGTGTAATCCATGAAATACGTGAAATGGAAATTATGAATATGGGAAATTATGCACATGGCAATCAACCCATACAGCATATGATTTACCTATACAACTATGCCGGCGAACCGTGGAAGGCTCAACACTGGTTACGTGAGGTAATGACGCGTTTATATCAGCCTTCACCTGACGGATATTGTGGTGACGAGGACAATGGACAAACTTCAGCCTGGTATGTATTTACGGCTTTAGGGTTTTATCCGGTTTGTCCGGCCAGCGATCAGTATGTAGTGGGTGCTCCTTACTTTCCGAAAGCAACTATCTATCTGGAAAATGGGAAGAAGATAGAAATTACAGCAAAAGGAAATAGCGACACGCACAGGTATATTCAATCCATGAAGTATAACGGAAAGAAATACACAAAAAACTATGTGAATCATTTTGACTTATTGAAAGGTGCAAAATTGAATTTTCAAATGAGTGACCAGCCCGAAACAACACGTGGCATTCAAGATGCTGATCTTCCTTATTCTTTCTCAAAGCATGAGTAAATTGACGGTTTAGAGTAGAAAAGTATGAAACAAAAGCTTGTACGCATGTTCTTGTTTTTGCTGATGGTATGCACGATTTGCTCCGTATCATCTCAGCAAAAGGTGAAAACACACGCGGATACACAGTTGGCAGCTAAAACAACGGTTGCCGACTGGGATAATTACTTTGTGGGAAAGATTCTATTTGAAGATAAGGCATCGGAAACAAAAGGGTCAGAGATATACCATAGTTTGATTCCTGACCCGCAAGCTTATATTGCTGAGCAGGCGCGTGTTGTTCTCCATACATTATACTTTAGTCCGGAAGACAGTATCGTGCCGGTGCATACGTTGCGCTATACGCTGGAAGATAAAGAAGGTATCTCGGCAAAAGGAGGGGGAAATGGTCGGGTTGGTATTTTTTATAGTACACGTCATGTCGAAAACTCTTTTGTAAACAACGATACGGCTCAAGTGTTTTTTGAAACACGTGGAGTGTTGCTACATGAGTTGACTCATGCTTATCAACTCGAACCGCAGGGTATAGGCAGCTATGGTACGAGCAAAGTTTTTTTTGCCTTTATTGAAGGCATGGCTGATGCGGTCCGTGTTGCTAATGGAGGCTTTACAGAAGCAGACCGCCCGAAGGGAGGCAACTATATGGATGGATACCGTCATGCGGGCTTTTTCTTTGTTTGGCTTCGGGATACGAAAGAGGCAGATTTTATACGGAAGTTCAATCTCAGTACGCTTGAGGTAGTTCCTTGGTCATTTGACGCTGCCATCAAGCATGTGTTGGGCGATACCTTTCAGATTGACGAGCTTTGGCGTGAGTACCTGATAGCCAAAGGCGACATAGAGAGTTAGTTGATAGGGATTTTGATAATCGTTAATGATTGAGGAGGGAAGACATAAATGAGCGGTCTTTGAGCTGAAAAACTAAATTCTTTTTCTTCAGGAATACAATAGTCCGGACGTTTATAGGTGTTTTTATCTTCCGGTTCTCCTTTGAGTTGAATGATAGAGACGTTATTTTCTATGGAGAATTCTTTTAAGTTCAGTTGCGTACGTTCTTCGTGATAAGTGTTGTTCACTACTTTTAGTATCAGGATATTCTGAACGGTATCTACAGCTGCCGTCGTTGCCAATGAGGGGATAGAAGGGAGTTTAGCTTGCAATACGGTTCGGTCTGCAAGCTGGCAAGCTATGCTGTCATTTATAAACGTGATGCTAAATGGGTATGTTCGCTCATTTTCAAAGACAAAACCTTTGTCAACGGTCAGTGTGTCTTGTATTTCTCCATGCTGAATGAACAATTCACACAGGTTGTTCTCAATATTTACTCCAACAAAACGTTCTCCATGCGGAAAGTCATTTTGTCTAAAACGGAATTGGATACTCCCATTTCCTTTTTCTCTTTTTACGTTTGCGCTGAACCTGAAATTAGTAGCAGGCTCCGGTAGTGTCACAGGCTCATTTATTTTAGGGTGATGGATGCTTTCCATCGGCTGTTCATCAACATGTATCTCGGAGATAGCGAAATGTTGGTCGAAGGGAACTATTTGTATGCGGCCGCTCTCTATGAAAGGCTTGTGATAGGTGTTAACCGTTGATTTAAGGAGTTCGTGTCCTCTGTTTTTTGAAAACGACTGAAAGGTATAATAGGAGGGAGAGAGTAATGTTTGCTCCCTATTGAAGTTTATCAAGGCTTGATTCCTGTGTAAATCATCGTTCGACAATAGAGGCGAATAGGCTATTCCGCTCACATGAGTCGGATAATTTTCTATCCCTATGAGGAAGGTTGCTTCGGCTAATGCTGCTTCCAGCGTGCCTGCAGCTTCGGCATGGGTTGTTCCAAATTCATTGATGAAAGTCACGGGTGATCGTCTGGGGTAGCGATCGGGTTTAAATCGCCCTGAATTGGTTCGGAAGAATTGGGGGTCGGCAGCATAATGATAGTCCATGAGGTAATTCATCCCTCGCTGCTCAAACAAATCATTGCTAATAACAGATATTTCCGGATATTTCTCTTTAATTGCTTCATAAAACAGCAGGAAGCGACGGCGATATTCAAACCCGCTGTGCTCGCTGCCAATCTCAATGTATTTTAGGTTGAATGGTTCCGGGTGCCCATTTTGTGCCCGCATGGCTCCATAAGTCGAGTCTGCCGGTTGGTTGGCATAGGCAATGGCATGTAACGCATCTTCTACCAAAAACTTCATTTTGGTGATATCCTCATAACGTGGACGTCTTTTTTGATTGGTCACGCCGGCATTGATGACATAAACAGGTTCAGCATTTAACTGTTCGCATAGTTGTAAGTATTCATGAAAACCCATTCCATTGGTCGTTGTATAGCCGTTGATAGTGAAAAACTGTTTCCTGCTTTTAGGGTTTCCCACTGTTTCGTGCCAAATAGGGTAGCTGCCTTGCGTGTATCCTTCGACAAATATTCCGCCGGGAAATCGGATAAAGCGAGGCTGCAAGGCTTGTATGTGCTCAAACAAGTCACTGCGTAATCGATAGTTCTTATAGCTGCTTTGAGGAAATAGAGAGACATCGTCCAGCGCAAACGCGGCTGTACTGTCTGTGGTAAAGCTAAGTACACCTGCGTTTATGTTCTTATTGGCTGTGAATGTATGTTTTACCTGCTTCCATCCATTCGTGATAAGTGTTGTCAGTGGGTCGCTAACTTGTGTTTGTAAAGACGAGTCTTGTAGCGATACGTAGAGGGTCTTTGCATAAAACGAGCTTCCTTTGACGTAGAATTCCAAGTCGTATTTTTCCCCTTTCTTCAGTGTGATGCCATCGTATCCGGTGGCTATAACTCCTCCTCGTCCGGATTGACCGGAGTTGTATACACTTAGGTATTGTTTGTTAACCCCATTAATAGGCTCTTTTTCGTCAAGCGAGATATAGGTGCTTCCCACACTTTTCCATCCGGGTATAGAGTCCGGACGAACAAAAGGTATAGACCAGCCGTTGGGGGTGATAAGTCTGTTACTAGCCCGGTCGTACCGACAGTTGGGCGGAGTTTTTCCTTCTTCAAAACTTCGGTTTAAAATCAATTCTGCATATAGTCCTCCGTCTATGGCATGGTTGGCTTCTTCTAGTGTGATGCCGTAAAGCATAGGATTGACAGGCATGCCCGGTAGTCCTCCTTCGACAGTTATTTCAGAACTGACGGGCATCTCCGGTATGCATGAATGTAATGTCCACACGCAAATAAACAGGAATATGAAGAAGGATTGACGCATCATTACAATTCTATAAAGTGGAAATATGTTGTACGATTTCAATGAAGCGTGCATCCTCAATGTGCACATCTTGTACGGTATCTGCTTTGTAGTCTTCCATATACTCCAGATGGATATCGTTCATGATTTTTTTACCGTCTAGCCCCATGGGTTTAACGAGGTCTTTCAGCTTATATATCAGCATGCGGATAATATCCTGATTTATTCCGGATTGTTCATTGGGGTTGAGAGATAAATAATGTTCATTGCGTACAATCAGATAGGCTACTTGATAAAAGGTTGAAACATCTCCAAACAATGGAGTAAACTTCTGCTGAACAGATGCCGGTAATTGGTTGAGGTATGTTTCAGTTTTTGTCATATTAAAATCTTCATTCGGTAAAGTGTCAACTGGAATAAATTTTCTCTCTACCGCCTTTTGTTTCTTTGCAAAGATAGGCTGTGCCTTTTAAAATATGAAACGAAGCCGTTTTTATTAGTAAACGCATACATCGCTTATTTGTAGAAGGTCTTTTCAAAAGCCGAAAAAGAGTCTTTGCGTAATATCAATCGTTTCCATACGGCTGCGAGAAAACCGGTTCCATATCCCAACAGCTGAATATAGGAAGCAATGATGGATAAAAACCCAATTTTGAGGCTTTTGTTTTTAATAGACGCATCTATCCAAATCAGTAAGGCATATAGTAGGAGGGGAGTCAAAGACCACGGGCAAAAGATGCCCCCGATTAAGAAAAAGAACACCCCTAATGTGAATAGTGCCGGAAGAATATGTACTAATTTAAGTGAGTCCGGATAGAGTTTGTACAGATTGATACGGGCAATTCCCGAATTGTGCACTTGCCTGAAAAACTTACGCCAGTCTGTTCGTCTTTTGTGATAGACCCACGCTTCCGAAAAAAGTCGGACCTTATATCCCCCCTTGTAAAGTCTGATACTGAAGTCTATATCTTCTCCAAATCGCATGGCTGAGAATCCATTTAATTCGTTATAAACCGAACGACGTATACCCATGTTGAAGCTTCTGGGGTAGAACTTGTCCATCTTTTTCTTTCCGCCTCGTATGCCTCCGGTAGTGAAAAATGAGGTCATGGAGTAGTTGATGGCTTTTTGAACCGGGGTAAAACTGTCAGCAGCTTTATCGGGTCCGCCAAAGGCATCGGCATTTGTTTCTTGAATGCCTTTTTTGACCAGTTCTATATAGTTGGGTGGAATGACACAGTCTGAGTCAAGCACGATTACATATTCAGCCTTGCTGCGGGCAACTCCATGATTCCGAGCTTTCCCCGGTCCTCCATTTGGTGTTACATCGTATTTTATAACCAATTGGTCGGTGAAGTCGTCAATTACTTCTTTACTGGGTATAGACGATCCGTCCTCAACAACGATGACTTCAAAAGAAGGATCTGTTTGTCTAGTCAAACTGTCAAGCAGTTCTGCTATTTCGTCCGGACGGTTATAAAGTGGAATGACCAGAGATATAAAAGGCTGTTTTTCCATAGCTTACTGAAGTGTTGTTTTGCGTTTATGTAAAAAATAGCGTCGTTGTTCTTCCGGATAATGCTCGATGGCATAACGAAGGGTCGTTCGGGGCAAAGTGGTGGCATGTGCTTCAAGAAAATCGGTTAAGACTTTTCGGTCTTTCTTGCCGGTTTCTCTCAATACCCATCCGGTGGCCTTATGCATCAGGTCTTGTTGGTCTGTTTTTAATAGTTCTGCCAGTGCCAGCGCCTCTTTGAAATCGTTCGCCCGAATAAGCGTTAAGGTTGATACTACCGCTATGCGACGTTCCCACAAACTATTACTAGCCACAAGTTGGTATAGCAGACTTCGTTCTTTGTCAAGGAGGTAATGCCCTATAATATAAGGAGCACTCAAGTCTACCAAATCCCAGTTGTTGATATAGGCGGTATGCTTCAAATAAAAGTCAACCAAGCTGGTTTTCTCCGGTTCGGATGCTTTTTTATATTGTTCTACCAAAATAAGTAAAGCACAAAGACGAATCTCATGATACGGATGTTGTATCAGTTCTTGCAGTTGGTCAAAAGACAGCGATTGATACTGTTTAGCCATGCGGCGTGTTTCCGGAACGACGATACCTAAGAACAGGTCGCCTGCTGCATATTCTCCTTCGCCGGTTTTGAAAAACCGTTGCAGATGAGTGGCTTTCTCCGGATTACCCAAGGCATGCATCTCAGCAATGAGACGGGCTGCGGTCATGGGCGAATCACTTTTGACACGGGGCGGTCGTCTTCGAAAAACCCAATTACATTGTCACATACGTTTTTCCCCATGGCCAGCCGTGCTTCCAGCGTTTGTGTACCAATATGAGGGGTTATTACGACATTATTCATGGTGAGTAATTCGGGTGAAGGGCGGTCGTTGTTTTCAAAAACGTCCAAACCGGCAGCTCGGATGGTTCCGTTGTTTAGTGCTTCAATCAGTGCCTTTTCATCCACTAGACCACCTCTGGCGGCATTAATCAGAATGGCTGTGGGTTTCATCATCTGTAAAGTTTCTGCATGGATGAAATGTTTGGTTTCAGCCGTGAAGGGGGCATTTAATGAAAGGAAATCGGCTTGTTCCAGAAGCTCTTCTTTCGAAACATAGATGGCATCCAGTTTGGTTTCCTCGTTCATGTCCAGTTGGCGGCGATTGTGATAGATGACTTTCATGTCGCAAGCCGTTGCTCGTTTGGCTAACGCTTTCCCTATGCGACCCATGCCGAAAATGCCTAAAGTTTTTCCTTCGATAGACGTACCCAAACTTTCCCCCAAGGCTATTTTATATCCTTGTCCTTTCAAACGAAGGTTGCGGTCAAATTCGGTCACCCGACGAGCCGTGTCTAATATCAGTGCTAGCGCTAAGTTGGCAGTCGGTGCAGTCACCGGACCCGGTGTGTTGGCTACCGTAATGCCTTTTTCAAGGGCATAAGCCACATCTATATTGTCGTAGCCCACCGCATAATTGGCTATAATTTGCAATTTCTCTGCTCGGTCTATAAGTTCTTTATCAACAGGCAGATTGAACAACGAGCATAAACCGTCATATTCCGGTATCATTTCTAATACTTCCTCGTATGAAAACTTTTTCCCGGTCGGAAAGGTAACCTCATATTTTTCTTCCAGTTCAGCAAATGCATCTCTGAATAGGTTGTATGTCACTAGAATCTTTTTCATAATTGCTTTCGTTTGATTTTAAACAAAAATAAGCAAATGAACTATACCTTACATCATTATTTATGTTGAAAGTTGTAAAGCCTATGCTCTTCCCCCTTTGTCCCTTTCCTCTTTTTCACTTTCTACTTTCTCCTTCCCTCATGCAGCAAAAGACAAGTAGAACAGGATGAATACAGCGAAAGTGTAAACCTATTTCATGAAAAGAATACGTACAACTCATGTTTCAACGCTTGTTAGAAGAGCTTTCAACCCACGTCAAAAGCTCTTTCAACGAGTGTCAAAAGAGCTTTTAACAGCCGTTAAAAGCTTAGTTATCCCTATTGAATTTTCTAAATGCCTATATACTAATTAGATACTCACTGTATGCATTTAGTGAGATGTTCGTTGTCATTCCGTGC
>CAZSWS010000034.1:0-29050 GCA_964610765.1 uncultured Parabacteroides sp. | reverse complement strand
TCGCGGAGTTTTTGGATGGCGGGGTTGATTTGCTGGAAGTGTTGGAGTTTTTCTTCAGCAGTAAACGCTTGTTTTAGTATGTTTTCTTCATCAATTCGAACATCCATTGTGATGAGTCCGTTATGCAGTTTCTCTCTGAGAAATGTGAGTACTTCTGTGCCAATAGATAAGAGTGCTTTCTGTTGCTCCTGATTGTAAACCAGTACGTCTAACTTGTATCCTTCCGTTAGAGAGGGTAGATGATTGAGCATTGTGTTTTCTAAGTGCGCTTGTTTCTCCAGGCTTGCAGCAAACTCTTTCCAGAAGCTATGCAGTGACTCTATGCTGAATGTCTGTGTTTCCTGTGGTGTGTCGGTCTGTTGTACTGTGGTTGTGTCAGTGCTTTCCGTTTGCTCTGTACTTTTGATGATGTCTTTGAAAGAAGTCATGCCTCCCATACCTGTTATCAAGTTGGTGGCAGGTGATGCTTCAGGTGTTTTCGTTTCAACCGCTTGGTGGTTGCTAATCGTTGTTTGGGAGCGAGTAGGAGTAGTAGACACTGTTTGAGTGACAGTTGGTTGAGTCGTTGTTTTAACCTCCTCTTTTCTATCGCTTTGTTCAGTAGCTAACGGCTCAATGGTTGTTTTTTTTTTATCCCCTCCTGCGTTAGGCGATTGGCTAAGTTGAGTAAGCTGAATGAGTGTGAGCTCTATAAGCAGTCGTTTGTTTCGGCTGTTTCTGTAGTTTAAATCGCAGTTGTTGGCTATCTCAATCCCTTTGATAAGCAGCTCTTCAGAACATTGTGCGCTAAATGTGCGGTAACGTTCGCGAATCGACTCACCTACTTCAAGTAATACCAATGTTTCTTCGTTTTTGCAGACGAGCAAGTCTCGGAAGTAGGAAGCTAGCCCGGTAATGAAGTTATGTCCGTCAAATCCTTTGTTCAGAATGTCATTCAATATGAGCAAGCTGCTGCGCACATTCCCGGTTAGAAAAGCTTCTGTCAAGCGGAAATAATACTCATAATCGAGGATATTGAGGTTGTCAATGACTGCTTGATAGGTGATGTTTCCGGCAGTAAAGCTAATGATTTGGTCGAAGATGGATAAGGCGTCGCGCATCCCTCCATCCGCCTTTTGTGCAATGATGTTTAGGGCTTCAGGTTCAGCATTTACTTGCTCTAACCCGGCTAAGTGTTGTAGGTGCTCTACAACATCCGACACAGAAATACGGGAGAAATCATAAATCTGGCAGCGAGAAAGAATCGTAGGTAGAATCTTTTGCTTTTCAGTAGTCGCTAAAATAAAGATTGCGTGATGAGGAGGCTCCTCCAACGTTTTAAGAAAAGCATTGAAAGCCGCCGAGGTTAGCATATGTACCTCATCAATGATATATACGTTGTATTTGCCAATCTGAGGGCGTATGCGCACTTGTTCAATCAGCGAACGGATATCATCGACCGAGTTGTTTGAGGCTGCATCCAGTTCACGAATGTTGAGTGACCGTTGCTCATTAAATGCGATGCACGATTCACATACATTACAGGGCTCACCTTCCGGTGTGAGGTGGAAGCAGTTGATTGTTTTGGAAAATATACGGGCACACGATGTTTTTCCCACACCACGGGGACCACAGAATAGGTAGGCGTGTGCTAGTTTGTTGCTTAGAATTGCATTTCTGAGTGTTGTAGTCAGCGCTTTTTGACCTACTACGTCTTTAAATGTTGATGGTCTGTATTTTCTAGCTGATACGATATAGTTATCCATTTTTCTCCTTATCCTTGTTGCAATGAATAGTGCAGGTTTCTTACAAAGATATGCAAAATAATAGTTAGTTTTGTAGAAATGATTTGTGGATGGAACTATTAAAGAAATTTTATCAAAACTATTTGTCAAAGGTGAATAAGTATGTGTTGGTGCTTATTTTCTTTCTTCTTTTGATATTTACTGCTACTGATAGCAATCCGTTCATGATGTATAAGTATGACACCAAAATTCGTTCATTAGATAAAGAGATTAAGGCGTATCAAAAGTCGATTGAAGAAGACAAGCGAAAGCTGGAAGCTCTCAAGACAGACAGAGAAGGATTAGAACGCTTTGCCCGTGAAGAGTATCTGATGAAAAAGGATGATGAGGATATTTATATTGTTGAGTAATGAGTCCACAGAATAGAATAATCATATCAAACGTATCATCGGTGCTGGTGCTAATTGGTGCTGTGCTGGCTTATATCGATTGGGTGTATGCCCCTTATCTATTTGCTTTTGGTGCTGCCGGGTTTACCTTGATGGCGTTGCTGACTCCACATAAACACTTGGGAATTCGTTCTAAAAGGTTGCATCGGTTTACGATGTATGCCGGCGTATTGATGATTGCAGCCTCTTCCCTGATGTTTATGAATCGAAAAGAATGGGTGGTTTTAGTATTGATTGCTGCCGTCCTTTTGGTGTACACTTCGTTTGTAAAGGTGAAAGAAGAAGAATAAAAGAGTCGTTCAGTGTACTTGTACGATGCTGTGACTTTTAGGTCAATATCCGAGCTTATTCTATTTCTTCATAATCCACATATTCACCTTCATCTTCCGGTATCAATTTCTTCCTAATCTTCATTCCTGTGTGTGAATTACTGCGTTGCTGTCTTTGTCCTGAAGACTGCTTCTGACTTCTTCCCTTGGTTGCTTGTTGCTTTTTTGAGCCAAAGAAAAAGTTCATCAACGTTCTGACTACCGAAAACCCCAGTAGGAAGAGCATCAAAACAAAAAAGAATACAATAATAATAAGGAATTTGAACATGTCAGTTTAGTATTTTCAGTGGAATGGAAGCAAAGATATAGATTCTTATGTAGTTAATCTGTTAAAAATAGACAAGATAATATATAGAATGATAGCTGCAGCTATGCCGGAAAACTGCAAAAAGACTATGAGTATAAGAGATGAAAGGATGAAAACATAGCGTAGCTTATTGGCTTTCCATCCCCATGACTTGAATTTAAGTGAAAACATCGGTATCTCAGAAACGAGTAAGAGCGAGGTGAGTATGGCTAAAAGAGCTAATCCACCCATGCATAGTGGAGATAGGGGGGCTGTGAAGTTTTCAAGAATGAAGCAAATCAATGAGCCCCAAAAAAGAGCATGAGCCGGTACGGGAAGACCGATGAATGACTCAGTCTGTCTATCATCAACGTTAAATTTAGCCAGTCGCAAGGCAGACAGTGCCGGGATAATAAATGCCACATAGGGCAGCATATTCAATAGATAAGAGGACTCACCGTTGAGTGAAAGCAAGTAAAAGAGCATCATGCCGGGCGCCACACCGAAACTTACCACATCTGCCAATGAATCCAGCTCTTTACCTATTAATGAATAGGCTTTTAACAGTCTGGCTGCAAAGCCATCTAAAAAGTCGAAGGCAGCAGCAATAAATAAAAAGCCAAAAGCGTAAGTAAATTCTCCTTTAGCAGCCAAAAGAATGGCAACACAACCGGATAGTAGGTTGCAGCAAGTAAGAAAGTTGGGTATATGTTTGGTGATTGACATGATGTATTAGTTAGATAGGGGCAGGCGCGCAATAGGAGTTTGGTTGCCTGTGACCGTTTGATCCATTTCCACAAGTATCTCTGAACCTAGGGGTAAGAAGACATCCACCCGTGACCCGAATTTAATAAAACCCATGTGTTCATCTACATGGCAGGTCTCACCTTGCTTGGCGTAGGTGACAATCCTTCTTGCCATAGCTCCGGCAATTTGTCTAGCTAAGATATCGATTCCGGTACGAGAAGTGACTACAATTGTTGACCGCTCATTCTCAGTGCTGCTCTTAGGCAGGTAAGCCGCCATGAAACGCCCTTTTTGATGTGAAACGTGCTTGACTGTCCCGTTTATTGGGAACCAATTGGCGTGTACATTAAAGATTGACATGAAGATTGACACTTGAATGCGACGGTCATGAAAGTATTCATGTTCGTCCACTTCTTCAATCACTACGATGCGTCCGTCTGCCGGTGCAATAGCCAATCCTTCCGAGTCGTATGGAAATCGCCTGTAAGGGCTACGGAAGAAATTAAGCATCAATAGAAATAAGACAGATGTGGGAACAAGAACTATATAGAAAAGAGCACTTGCACCTACTGTATGATATATTACCATGTTAATCGTAAAAAAGATGGTAAAGACTATCAGTAGCAAGCCGGTTCCTTCCTTATGAACTTTCATTCTTTTTTCGAGCCTCTTCATAGTTTCCTAATACAAAAATATGCTTTTTACTAATATTCCCACTGTTTCTATCTCGTTTACGCTCCTTTTCTTTGAAAAAGTACTGTTTTTAAGTCTATTTGATTGTTTGATAAGCAGGAATACTCCTTTTTTGCAGGGTTGGGTACGCTTTTAATTCTCAAATATACGGTTTGAATCCTAGCGTACTTCTCACTTCTTTGAGTGTTTTTGCAGCACTTTCACGTGCCTTTTCCGCACCTTTTGCAGCTACTTCGTTTAGGAAATCATCGTTTGCTAAATATTCTTTGATTTTTTCGCGGATAGGTTGGTTGAATGCGTCAATATCGGCGGCCAGCTGCTTCTTCATATCGCCATAGCGAATTTCACAGGTGTTGTACTTTTCTTCAAAGAAGTTGTATGTGTCCGGCGATGAAACAATGTCCATGATGGCGAAGAGATTTTGTATGGCTTCCGGCTTTTCGCTATTCATCTTTTCAGGTCCGGAGTCTGTAACCGCTCTCATTACCTTTTTGCGGATAGTCTTGGTGTCATCTATCAGATAGATGGCGTTTCCTTCGCTTTTCCCCATTTTGCCCGATCCGTCTAACCCCGGTACTTTAACCGCTTTTTCTGAAAGATGAAAAGATGCCGGTTCAGGGAATAATGTTGTTTCATAAAGCATATTGAAGCGGCGGGCAAATTTGCGCGCCATTTCCATGTTCTGTTCCTGGTCTTTTCCTACCGGAACTTTGAGTGCACGATGGATTAGTATGTCGGCAGCCATCAAAGAGGGGTAGGTCAGCAGTCCGGCATTGACATTATTGGGCTGCGAGCGTACTTTGTCTTTAAAAGTAGTTACACGCTCCAACTCTCCTAAATAGGCGTTCATATTTAAGTATAAATAAAGCTCCAGCACTTCAGGAACATCACTTTGTATATAGATTGTTGCTTTGTCCGGATCAAGTCCACAAGCGAGGTATTCAGCTAAGATTGTTTTTGCACTGTTGCGAATGTTTTCAGGGCGTGGATGCGTGGTTAATGAGTGCCAATCGGCTATGAAGAAGAAGCATTTATAATCTTCTTGCATCTGCAAAAAGCTTTTTACTGCACCAAAATAATTCCCTAAATGTAAGTTACCGGTAGGTCTTATACCGCTCACAACTGTCTCCATAAGTTCAATCTTTATTTTTAATCGTACAAAGTTAATAATAATTTGTGTAGTATCTTGTTGGGCATTTTCTATTCTGGCGTAAATGAAGATTGAAAAGAAAAAAGTAGGTATTGAATGAGCTTGCCCGAAGGTTCGTTCTATGCTTTATTAACTTTTCAAATGTTTTTTTGGGTAGCATAAAGGGGGAACACCGCTTAAAATCACTATTTTTGCTTTATTGTAGAAAACAAAAACTGCGCATAACTATGAAAGCTAAATTATTCATTACAACTCTTTTGATACTGTTGATAGTTCCTTTTGTCTCGGCTGACGAGCGGGTTAAGGGAAATGGAAAGCTGGAAAAGCTAGTAGTTGAGATAGATGAATTTAACGCCATACGCGTAGATGCCATTATTGATTTGGTGTATGAACAAAGTGAAGGTGCACCGACGCTTGAGGTGACGTTAGATGAAAATTTGCACCCTTTCGTAAAAGCTGAGATTAAAAATCGCACGTTGCATTTGGGGTTTACCGGTGCTAAAGTAGACCATTTTACAAAATTTGTAGTAAAAGCGAGTTCCACTTGGCTCAGTGAAGTGCGTTTAGATGAAAATGCCGGCTTTCATATTGAAGGACCATTAAAAGGAGATGCTTTCAAGATTCGTGCCGGAGCCTCTGCTTTGGTTGAATTGAAAAACCCGATTGAAGTAGGAAAGTTGACTATTGATGCCAGTAATAGTTCCAATATTATTGTTGAAAATGCACAGATTGACGAAATAGACGCTTCAGCAGGTGTAAAAGCCACTATCTATCTTAAAGGCGGACAAGCGAAATTAGGTAAATACTCCAGTGTGTCAGGTGGTGAGATTTTCGGACTAGGCTTTGATGTGCCGGTTCTTTCTTGCAGTATCACCGGAAATGGAACGATTGAGGCTTTTTGCAGCAATGCCCTAAAAGCACGTGTAGTTGGTAAAGGTACTATACGTTATAAAGGTGCAAAGACGGTTGATTCATCCAAGATAGGCGGAACAATCGAGGAAATTGTCGATAAAGAAGTAGTCGAATAACGACTCAACTCCCCCTCTATAATTATTTTAAATCCAGTGTTGTTTCCTGTACCAGTCGATGGTATGGGAAAGCCCTTCGTGTAGTGTGTGGAAACTGATATCTTTCCCCTCAGCAGTCAATACATCTTTCAGGTCAGACTCGCAAGCCCAGTTGCGTTGTTTCAGTATCTTATATTTATCCCGGTTCAAGGTAACCGCTTTATTGCGTAGTACTCCCCAGGTGCCAATGATTTGGCAAGCAAGGTAAACTAAGCATAAAGGAATGCGGAAACGTAACACCCGTTTTTTCTTTAATAACTGTTTTAGGATAGACGAAAACTCGGTATCGGTAACCATTACTCCGTCATCTATAAAGAATGCTCTTTGAGAGATATTTGTGTCCAGTAATTCAATAATTACTTTGGCTAAGTCTTCCACATAGATAAATGAAAGGCGTTGAGGCGTAAATCCCGTGGCTACGTCTATCCCTTGGTTCACGCTTTTAATCATCAGAAAATAATCTTGATCTCCCGGACCATATACCCCTGTTGGTCGGCAGATGAGGTAGGGCATGCGTGCGTGTTGAGTGACGGATGCTTCAGCCAGTTGTTTGCTTTTTCCGTAGTCTGAGTTAGGAATTTGAGGGTCGTCCATACGGATTCCCCTATTCACTTTCTCGGCGGTAGGACCATACACCCCCAGGCTGCTCATGAGGATGAATTTCTCAACCGGATGTTGCATTTTATTCAAAGCCTTAACCAATCTTTCAGTGTAAAGGTGGTTAACACGGTAAAAATCATCCTTATGGATTGTTTTGGTTACTCCTGCATTGTGAATCACATAATCCCACGTTCCTATCTCTGCTAGCTGTCTATATAGAATTTCTTCCTCGTCATAGTTTAGAACAACCAACTGTATGCCTTGCTCTTCAAGTTTTTGGGTGTTACTTGATGAACGTACCCCGGCCCATACTTCATAGCCTGCGTTAAGTGCAGCCCGGGTTAGGTGTCCGCCGATAAAACCGCTTGCTCCTGTGATTAATATTCTTTTCACTGTCAATGTTCGTGTTTTTTTAATACTCGGTGGGGCAGGTCTCCATGACCAACTAGCTCAATCGGACAATCAAACACCTTGTCAATCCATTCTTCGGTTTCGTCTGTTCCCGGATGGTAGTGTAAAGATTCATTTACGCAAGCAATGTTTTTTGTCATGCTGACTACGGCTCCGACATCATGCGATACCAAGATAATCGCCGTATCCTTATTGATTGCCTCCAAATGACCATATAAATGAGATTCAAATCGCTTATCTACATACGAATTAGGCTCATCCAATATTAGTAGTTCGGGCTTAGAAATTAAGGCTCTGCCTAATAGTACCCGTTGCATCTGTCCACCGGATAAATCCGAGATGGGTCGATGTTGCAAACCATCTAGCCCCATTTGGTGGATAGTTAGCTCGATAGCCTCTTTCTGTTTGGCTGAATAGCCGAAAAAGCGACTTTTCTCGTGTGCTAATCCGGAAGCTACAACATCACAAACCGAGATTGGAAATTTCCGGTCTATATTGTTTAGTTGTGGCAGATACCCAATTTGGATGGATGGAACTTTTTCACCCTGTTTATTATAGAAAGTAACAGAACCTTTGAGTGGTTTTAATAAACCTAAGACTACTTTGAGTAACGTTGTTTTTCCGCCACCATTCGGGCCAATGATGCCCAAGAAGTCTTGCTGAAAAACATCCAATGTGACGTTTCTCAAAACCATTTTCGAATCGTATCCGGCTGTGAGATTGGATATTTGAACTACTTTATTCATGACCGGATAAAGCCTTAATTATATCCAACATCTCTTCTTTCCAATCGTACGTCAATGGGTTGATGGGTACTAGAGGGCAGTCAAGCTCTTTGGCAATCAGCTCTGCGTTTTTCTGATCAAACTCCTGTTGAATGAAAACTACGCGTACTTGTCTTTCTTTAGCCTCTGTGATAAGCTCTTTGAGTTGCATAGGGGAAGGCTCTTTTCCATCTTTTTCAATGATAAGCTGTGTCAGTCCCATTTCTATGGCTAAGTAAGTAAGCGAAGGGTGATAAATGACAAACGCATGGGTAGATGATTCACTCAAATGCTGCTTAGCTATTGCTTGTGTATCGTCAATAGTCTGAATAGCTTCTTGGTAGTTTGCTCGATAAAACTCCTCCCCGTCCGGGTCTAGTTCGATAAAGGCTTTGAGCATATTTGAACAAATGGTGCGAGCCCCTTCAAATGAACTCCAGATGTGTGGGTCTATTCCTCCCGGATGATGGTGGTGATGTGCATGAGTTTCTTCGTGCTTTTCAGTGTGTACATGTTCTTCATGCTCATGTGCATGTGCTGTTTCTGTAATAAAAGGCATGCCTTCAGATAAATCAAAGACTTTCATGTTGGGCTGATTAGACTGAATCGCTTCCATCCACATCATTTCAAACCCGATAGGACCAATGCGAAAGTAAGCCATGCTCTTGCCGGCTTTAATCAAGTCTTGTGGAGTAGGATCGTAGGTTTCCGGGCTTTGTCCGCCGGGTACCATACAAACATATTCAAATCGGTCACCCCCTATAAGCGTCGCAAAATATCGTTGTGGCTCAATAGTCATGCTGATGATTCGCTTGGTTTCAGTATTTTGGTTGCATGAGGTGCTTATGCACAGCCATGACAAGCAACCTAATAAGGTGACTAAGCCGATGTATATAGGACGTTTATTTTTTTTCATTTACGTTTTTATTTTCGCTCCAATATAGAATAGGTATAGGTATATTGATGCCGTTCATCCACCGGATAGTCTGTCTTTTCCAACACTATCCAATCGTTCATGTCGAGGGTCGGGAAAAACACATGTGCATCGGGGAAATTATGATGAACTTGTGTGAGGTATAAACGTTGTGCTTGCGGTAAAGCCTCTTTAAAAACGGCATACCCACCAATAATAAAGACGTGTGAATCGTTCTTAGATAGTTCTAACGCTTCTTGTAGTGAAGCTGCTTTCTCAGCACCCTCGAATATTGCTTGGGAGTTCCTTGAAAGGACAATATTACGGCGATTCGGAAGCGCACCTTTAGGTAGCGACTCGAAAGTGCGTCGACCCATTATAATGGTGTTCTCGGTTGTTAACTGCTTAAAACGCTTTAAGTCGCTCGGCAGATGCCACAACAAATCGTTGTCTTTGCCGATGGCATAGTTTTCAGCAATGGCTACTATGATGGATATCGTTTGCATAGTTATTTGGTTGAAGTGTTAAACAGCTACGATTCCTTTGATATGAGGATGCGGGTCGTACCCACTCAGCTCAAAGTCGCTGAAGTCAAAGTCAAAAATGCTTTTCACTTCGGGGTTAATAAGCATAGTTGGAAGTGCTCTCGGCTCACGGGATAATTGCAAGTTTACTTGCTCCAGATGGTTGCTGTATATATGTGCATCGCCTAACGTATGTACAAAGTCTCCGGCTTCTAATCCGGTCACCTGAGCCATCATTTGCAAGAGCAGTGCATACGAGGCTATGTTGAAAGGTACTCCCAGAAAAATGTCGGCACTTCGTTGGTAGAGCTGTAAGCTGAGCTTGCCATCAGCTACATAAAATTGGAAAAAAGCATGACAAGGAGGTAAGTTCATGTTTTCCAAGTCGCCCACGTTCCACGAACTTACAATCATGCGGCGCGAATCCGGGTTGTTTTTGATTTGATCTACTACTTGGCTGACTTGGTCGATATGACCTCCTTTATAATCCGGCCATGAGCGCCATTGATACCCATAGATATGACCCAAGTCTCCGTCCGGGTCCGCCCATTCGTTCCAAATTCTCACTCCATTTTCTTGTAGATACTGGACGTTGGTATCTCCTTTTAAAAACCAAAGCAACTCGTATATAATGGACTTTAAATGTAATTTCTTTGTAGTCAGTAGCGGAAATCCTTCACGCATATCAAAGCGCATTTGATGACCAAATACACTGATGGTTCCCGTTCCTGTTCTATCTTCTTTATGTGTACCTTCCTTGAGTACGCGATTCAGTAAGTCTAAATATTGTTTCATATGCTTGTTTATCTGATACAAAAATACAAAACCTATTGGATTATTCGCTTATTTATAAACATTCGTATTGTGTGTGATAAAGCCTTTTGATGACTATTCTTTTGGCTTCCTCTTCTTTCTTTTGGCTGTTTTTAAGCTATATCGGGGCTTGACTAAAGAAATATATCTGTATATTTACCTTCTATTATTGAAAAAACGAATAACCATGAAAACAAACTTTATCCTCTCTGTACTTGTATTGTTACTGCTAGTGCCTGTTGTAAATGCTCAAAAAACAATCCGCCTGTGGGATAGTAAACCTCCTACATCCAATGAAATTAAGGAAGCGGAAAATATCAATAAAGACCATTGGATAACAAATGTTTCCGTGCCTGAACTGACTATCTATCTCCCTTCGAAAGAGAAGAGTACGGGCAAGGCTGTTGTAATTTGTCCGGGCGGTGGATATGCCGGGTTGGCATCAATGCACGAAGGGACCATGTTTGCCGAATGGTTGAACGAGCGGGGAATAGCTGCCTTTGTATTGAAATATCGGATGCCGAATGGACACAAAGAAGTGCCGCTAGACGATGCTTGGCAGGCGATGCGCTATGTGCGTGAGCATGCTGCCGAAATGAATATCCGTACCGATAAGATAGGTGTAGCCGGATTCTCAGCCGGAGGTCACCTGGCCTCTACCGTTTCTACGCATTACGCCCCTTCCGGCACGAGTACACGTCCGGATTTTTCCATTCTGTTCTATCCGGTTATTACCATGGATATTGCAACTCATGGTGGCTCGCGTCAGAACCTGTTAGGAAATAACCCATCATTGTCTGACCTGCACAGCTTTTCGAACGAAAAACAAATCAATGTGAATACACCGCCTGCCATTTTGCTTTTGAGTGACGATGATAAAGTTGTGTTGCCGGTCAATAGTACACGCTATTACGATGCCTTGAAGAATAATGACATCTTTGCTACGATGTATATTTTCCCTGACGGCGGACACGGATGGGGACTACGGAAAGATTTCCGTTTCCATAAAGAAATGACCACCTTGCTCGCCTCTTGGCTAAAAGATATTTAAGTCCCCACCATCGTCATTCCGGGCATCGACACGGGGATGCATAAGTATAGAAGGGACAAGTATAAAGGGAAAAGGGGATAGTTCGTAGGGGACTAGCGGTCGCCTTATCCCGACAAAGAGCTGATTTTTGGTCATACGTTTCTTTTGTTTGTATTAGGGCGACCGCCAGTCGCCTACCATCGTTATTCTGCATTGGTGTGCGGGATGACGGCGGGAAGGTATAAGAAAGTAATGTTTTAGAACAGTTCTCTCTTAAATCATCTTTTTAGTTCGTCATTTAATCGTATTTTTGGAATATCGAATAAACCTAAAAACCTTTCTATTATGAAATATCGGATTATTATATTGCTAGTTTTTCTTTGTGTTAGTTCGTCTGCGTTTTCCCGTTCGGGGTTTACACTGTGGCAACTGCCTTCGCAGGTCAATACGATTGGAAACTCGTATGTAATGCAGACCTCGAAAGGTTCGGTCGTCGTGATTGATGGCGGTATGAAAGAGGAAGAATCGTATTTGCGAGGCTTTTTAGCTGCGTTAGGTAATGAGGTGGAGGCGTGGTTTGTGAGTCATCCACACAACGATCATGTGGGGGCAATTACGGAGATACTTAAGAATCCGAATGGGATAAAGATTAATCGCGTCTATGAATCGGCATTTCCGCCGGAATTATTAGCCTTGGAAGCTCCTTATAGTGGTCATGCTGACGAGTATTATGAAGCACTGGCAGCTTCGGGTGTTGAGGTTGTCCAGTTGAAAGAAACGGGTTTGACGGATAAGATAGATGGTTTGCATTTTAAGGTGCTGGGGGTGACTAACCCGGAGATAACTAGCAACCCATACAATAATTCAAGCTTAATCTTGCGTGTGTGGGATAAGAAAAAGTCCATTGTCTTTTTAGGCGATGCCGGAATTGAATGCGGCGATAAAGCCTTAGCCAAATACCCGAAAGACTTTGACTGCGACTATCTGCAAATGGCTCACCACGGACAGCGAGGATGTAGCGAAGAATTCTACAAATCAATTCGCTTCAAGGCTTGTTTATGGCCTACACCCTCTTGGGTATGGGACAATGTGAATGGCGATTTAGAAACCTTGGAGACCCGCCGATGGATGGATGAAATAGGCATTAAGGAGCATTACATCTCTTGGCAAGGATTGGTCAAGATTGAGTAAGAGCCTTTTTTACTTCTTCTCAAATCGGAACAACATTATTTGATCGCGAAAATCATTGAACCTGTCGGGAGACTCTTCCAGCAGTGTGAAGTTATACCTGTCACTATACGTTTCCCGGAAACGTTCATTGACTCTTTTTCCGGTAATGAAATAGCCTTCTTCGGGTAGCTCTTTTTCGAAGTTTTTAAAGTTGTTTCCCATATAGTAATTCAATCCGTACATATTATAATATTCTGCAAGCAGATTGTTGGTGACATAGGTTTTGTCTCTCAAATTATATTTGGCAGTGAAAGCTTCGGCAATAGGTTTTGACGAATAAGCATTCTTAAATGCCGGGAGTAAATAAGAGTCCTGCATAATATTGATGGTGTAGGATAATGCAAATCCCAAAAATAAGATCTTATAACCCCTGCTTTTTGATAAAGCGACGAATGAATATACTGCCAAACATCCGAGTATTAACATGGTGGTATATCCCCAGAATGTGGGATTGCGGAAGAGGGCAACAAATAGCTCTATATCGTGCACCGTTCTTTCTCTACCCGACAATCCCTCCAAAGACACGATATTGCTGCCTGATAGAATCATCGTGGCAAGCGCCAGTATTGACACCGAGGCAAGAATGCCGGTCGAGATATTGATGGCGATGTGTTTTCTATCTGCCAAGAGCATGAAGAGTCTAGCCAGGTAGAAACTAAAAAAGGGATAGAGGTATAGGATATATACACTTCTTTTAGACGTGGGTATCGTGAAGAAAATCAGAGAAACTACAATCGTTATAAAACAGAATAGATTCAATGGGTGCCATTGCTCCCTGTTTTTAAAGATGTTTTTGAACTTTTTGATTTTTCGGAAAGGAATCAAAGGAATGGATAAAAGTAAGAGTATCGTCCACGGAATCAACCCGCCTAAGATGGAAGGAGGGTAGTAGTACCAAGGATTTTCGACACCTAGCACATAGTCTGCCCCCATGTTTTCAGTCTTTAAGCTTAAGAAACGACCTACGTTTTCACTTAAGCTCTTAATCAGGAACGGTTCTCCTTCTATCTGGTAGGCAAAATAATACCATAAAGCCGGTAGGATAAGTGCGGGAAAAAAGAACATAACACACCATTTGAATGCGTTCCAAAACTTCTCACGAACAGCCAATAAGTATATAAAGAATATTAGCAGCGGAACGACCGATCCTACCGGTCCTTTAGCCAGGGTGGCAAAGCTCAATAGCACCCAAACGGCTATTAGCTGACTGGGCTTACGTTTTTCATACCAACAATAAAGTTGCATGAGTGCACCTATCATCAGGCTGGATAATACCATATCTATTCGGCAAGACATGCCCGAACGGTGCAGCTCAAAACAGGTGATAGCAATGAAGCAGGCTATGAAGGCCTCTTTAATCGAGCGACGTTTGGCAATGAAAACAAAGAAACTTCCCATCATAACGATTAGTGCCAAAGCTGAGGGTATTCTAGCTGTTAAGGGAGATACCTCTCCTCCGTTGAAAATCATGGAGGACACCGCCATTAGCCAATGAGTTAAGGGAGGTTTGTAGGCAAATTCATCCGCATAGCTTTGTGGGATAATCCATGCATCCCAAGTCATTTGGTCTAACATATACACCACAAGTCCGGCCTCACGCGGTTCTCCTTTGGTGTAAAACTCGCTGAATCCAATCCATGGAAGGGTTGAAAAGGCAGCTAAAGCAATGATGGCTAAGAGTGCCCAGCGGTAGGAGAGCGTAGTTGATAAAGGTGCTTTGTTCATTTTTCTTTACCTTATATATAGAAAGCGTATAAACTGTTTGTCTTTAAGTTAATCTGTTTATGATAAGCTCTTAAGCTGATTGACGCTGCAAAAGTAATAGATAACTTTGGGATAAAAGGATGTTTTAGGCAGTATTTTGGAGTAGAAAGTAAAAAGGGGAAAGTAGAAAGGGGAAACTGATTTATTCAACAGGGATGTTTAGTGCAATCGGTAGACCCTTTTATGTGAAAGACTAGACCTAACTAATCTTTTGACAAGGCTTAAAAGAGCTTTTGAGCCTCGTCGGAAGAGCTTTCAACGTTCGTTGAAAGAGCTTTTAACGAACGTTGAAAGATTAAATCATCCTGGCTTTTTACTGAAAAGAATAGGTGGATTATAGTATCTGACTTTGTTTTAATCCGTATCTTGCAGCTCTTAACGTATAAACCCTTAACCCATTACCCAAATAATGAGGTTCCTGATTATTGTGTGTGTTTTTAACCAACAATACGCTCAATCTGTGTAGCCTTGTTTTGTGTATGACTGCATGACCTATGAAACGATACATGATTTTTGTTAAATCACTCAAACCCACGAGAATGAAAAATCATGTGAGTTCTATACGACCTTGGAGAAAAATAAAATAATAACGTATGAAATATCTATGCTCCTTTTGTTTTTTAATTGTAACGATTGTTTGCTTTGCCCAAGAAGATGCCCGAAAAGAAGTGGTTACTTTTGAAGATGCTTATAAACGTGTTTATAACATCACAAAACTGGAGAAAGGCATAAAACCGCGCATTGATGGTCGACTGAATGAAGACGTTTGGAAGCATGAAGGCGAGTGGTCGGAAAAGTTTTCGCAAGTTATTCCTTTTGAACGCGTATTTACTGCTTCATGGACACGAGTGAAATTGTTTTATGACGATGAAAATATCTACGTGGGAGTATATTGTAAAGATGAATTTCCCGAAAGAATGAATGCCTTTATCGGTAATCGGGATGATAACAGCAATGGCGACTTGATAAGTATTGCATTCGATACGTACCATGATTATCGTGCCGCGCCGGAATTTAACATCAACTTAGGAGGTAATAAAACCGATTTGACGGTGACAGACAAACTCTCTGTCAATTTAAGCTGGAATGCGGTGTGGGAAGGTCGTACCTATATCGATAAAGCTGATTCATGTTGGACAGCCGAACTGCGTATTCCTTTTAGTCAGTTGCGTTATAATCAGGATAATCAAGAAGGTGTGTGGGGCTTGCATGTACGTCGGATAATCCGTCGGAACAATGAAGTACAGAACTGGAGCTTAATTCCTATCAAGAATAATGGACATGTGTTTTCTTTTGGAGAAATGCATGGAATGGACGACTTGCCCAAACCGCGTGGAGTTGAATTTCTTCCATACGTGATGGGGAAATATCGCAATGAACCGAAAATACCCGGAAGTCCTTTTCAAAAGGGGGATAAATGGGAAGGCAATGCCGGGCTGGATGCCAAATTTGCTTTGCGTGATTTTACGCTTGACTTAACGATTAATCCGGATTATGGTCAGGTAGAAGTAGATCCATCGGTGATGAATCTGTCTGCTTATGAGACTTTCTACGAAGAGAAACGACCTTTCTTTTTGGAGGGAAGACATATACTGGAGTTTGATAATGAGGAGGATAAGATGTTTTATACGCGTAGGATTGGTTCTATGCCTAGTTATCGCCCGTTGGTTGACAATCAAGAAAGTTTTGCGGCTACCCCTCAGTATATTCCTATTATCGGAGCTTTAAAACTGACCGGAACGAATAAAAAAGGAGTTACGATAGGCGTGTTGGAAAGTGTGACGGCACGTACTTCATCTAAAGTGATGCGTAACGGTGAACGTGGGAAAGAGGTGACAGAACCCTTGACAAACTATACGATTGCCCGTGTTCAGAAAAACTGGGAGGGGAATACACTTTTAGGTGGGATGGTTACGTCTGTTAATAGAGATTTGGATGCAAAACATCTGAAAGATGTGATGATTGAAAATGCATTTACTGCCGGGATTGATTTCACCCAATACTTTGCGAATCGATTGTATTATGTCGATGCCAAAGCGATGTTCAGTTCGCTGCATGGTTCACCATCAGCTTTGTTGCATACGAAGATGAATGCTTCCCATTATTATCAACGTGAGTCGGGAGAGGATTATCTGAATTTAGACCCGGACAAGCGGTCGTTGCAAGGAACGGGTGGTTATGTGAAAGCCGGAAGGAAAGGGAATGCGCAGTGGGTGTTTTCTGAAACTTACAGTTGGTCGTCTCCGGGCTTTGACTTGAATGATGTGGGCTATATGAAGCAGGCGGACTTTCGGTCTAACGAGTCGGAAATTGCTTTTCGACGAACTGATCCGTGGGGGCCTTTTCGATTTGCCGGTATCAACCTGAAACAGAAAAACGTGTGGGACTATGGTGGAACGATGGTGAATAATGACCTTTCATTGCAATGGCAAAGTTTAACGACCGGACATCGGATAGAAACAAATATCAAAGAAACGTTTAGTTGGAACACGCTGGATAGTCGTGTGTTGCGAGGAGGTCCGGATATGCGATACGATGCTAATTTCAAAACCCTTGTTACTTTTAATACCGATAGAGCACGTAAACTAATGGCGCGGATGGAGTACGAGGGGCGTCACTACTTGGATGGTATAACCAAATATAACGAGATACGTCCCAGCCTGACGTTTCGATTAGGGAAGCATATCCACTTGACCGGACAAGTCAGTTATGCGTGGAATCAAGATAACCAGCAATATGTAGCAACAGTTTCACCCACTGAACAGACGGTTAAATCTCGCTATATCATGGGGCGTATGAAGCAGGAAACGTATGGTTTAACGATGAGACTGCAAGTGAATGTGACCCCGGATATATCCATTCAATATTATGGGGCTCCGTTTACCTCTATCGCCCGGTTTGATCGCTTTAAGCAAGCAGCGGATACGCGCTCTCGTCAGCGAGAAAAGCGGTTTTCTGAGTTCGCTGACAGTCAAATAAGCACTCAGGATGGTCGTTATGTGGTTGCGCAAGAAGGAGACTCTTTTTCGTTTCCGAATCCAAATTTCAGCTTCAATGAATTTCGTTCTAATCTGGTCGCTCGCTGGGAGTATCTGCCGGGGTCGACCCTCTATTTGGTTTGGGAGCATAACCGGAGCAATCAAGACGATCACTATCGTTCAGGATGGGGAAGTAATTTAGACCGGATGTTTGGGCTTTCTGCCACGAATACGTTTATGATGAAAATAAACTACTGGTTTAGTTTGTAGTGGTTGCTTGTTTAAGCGGAACGGCTTTGTAGCTGTATTTATTTCCAAAAAATAATATTTACCTTTACTAGCTAGTTGAACCCTTGGGTTGGGAGAGAGGATGTATGATTTGTTTTGCTAACTATAAAACCTTTACATGATGTATATGCGTAAAACCGGGTTGAGAACCTGGCTTGTTGGAATGTTTATGTTGTTTGTTTCAATCACACTACAAGCTGCTAAGGTGGATACTTTAGCTGTTTATAGCGAAGTGATGAAACGAAAGATTGAAGTGATTGTCGTGGTTCCTGAAAAGCAACAAGAATTGGCCGCTTCTGTTTATTTATTGCATGGATATACCGGCGATGCTCGAAACTGGATTGATAAGCGTACAGATTTGCCCGAAGTGGCTGATCGGTTTAACCTTTTATTTGTTTGTCCTGATGGAGAGAATAGTTGGTATTGGGATAGTCCGAAAGACCCCGGTAGTCAGTTTGAAACCTTTGTGTCTAAAGAGTTAGTGAATTATATACAGAAACAGTATGCTGTTGAGGATAATCCGAACAAACGAGCCATCAGCGGGTTGAGCATGGGTGGGCACGGAGCATTATGGTTGGCAATCCGTCATCCGGAAGTATTTGGTGTTGCGGGCAGTATGAGTGGAGGGTTGGATATTTGTCCTTTTCCGGACAATTGGGAAATGAAAAAACAACTGGGTGAAATGGATGAAAATCCGGATGTATGGGCGAAGCATTCAGTGATTAATTTGGTGGAAACGATGGAGAGTGGGAAGCCGCAGTTGATTATTGATTGTGGTTCAAGTGATTTTTTTCTGGGAGTAAACCGGGCTATTCATCAAAAAATGCTGGATCGGAAGATTGCTCATGACTTTATTATACGACCCGGGGGGCATGAATGGCCTTATTGGGTAAATTCATTAGACTACCATTTGCTGTTCTTTTTAAAACACTTCAAGCAAATGAATGAGGTGTAACTACATGGATATGCAGCCTTTTAGAAAAGGAAAATTCTCCTGTATTTTTTGACAATAAGTTGATAGCTACGAATATTAAAAAAGAAATAGCTAAATTTGCACCTTGCAATCATTTGATGCTGTGATAAAGAGGAAAGATGGTTGCTTGTTTTTTATATAACTATACGAAAGAATATCACCTAAGAAAATAACAATATCAAAACATCTGACCTATGGCCGATAATACAATCAAAGAAGAAGAAAAGAGAAGCTTGAACTTTATAGAACAAATAGTTGAAAAAGACTTGCTGACTGAAAGAAACGGTAAACGTGTGCAAACGCGCTTCCCGCCGGAGCCTAATGGTTATTTGCATATCGGTCATGCAAAGGCTATCTGTTTAAACTTTGGGATTGCCGAGCGTTATGATGGCGTTTGTAATTTGCGCTTTGACGATACGAATCCTATAAAAGAAGATGTGGAGTATGTAGATTCGATAATGGAGGATATTAAATGGTTAGGATTCCAGTGGGAAAATATCTACTATGCTTCTGACTACTTCCAACAACTGTTTGATTTTGCTATTCGCTTAATTAAAGAAGGACATGCCTATATCGACGAGCAAAGCGCAGAAGAGATTGCCCGTCAAAAGGGAACACCTACGCAAGCAGGAACAAACAGTCCGTATAGAGATCGACCTGTGGAAGAAAATCTGGACTTGTTTATGCGTATGGCTGCCGGTGAATTTCCGGAAGGTCGTATGACGTTGCGTGCTAAGATTGATATGGCGGCTTCGAACATGCATTTCAGAGACCCTATTATGTATCGTATCATTTATACGCCACATCATCGTACAGGGACTACATGGAAAATATATCCGATGTATGACTTTGCACATGGACAAAGTGACTTCTTTGAAAATGTAACCCATTCATTGTGTACACTTGAGTTTGAAGTTCATCGTCCGTTATATGATTATTTTATCGACTTACTGCAAACGAACAACTATCGTCCTCAACAAATAGAGTTCAACCGTTTGAACCTTACTTATACAGTAATGAGCAAACGTAAATTGATGCAGTTGGTGAAAGAAGGAAAAGTAACTGGTTGGGATGATCCGCGCATGCCTACTATTAGTGGGTATCGGAGAAGAGGCTATACCCCTCAATCTATTAAAAACTTTATTAAGCGGATTGGTTATACCAAATATGACGGAACTATTGATGTTGCTTTGTTAGAACATTCTGTTCGTGAAGACTTGAATGCGAACTCCAAGCGTGTATCTGCGGTGTTGGATCCAATTAAATTAATCATCACCAACTATCCGGAAGGTCAAACAGAATATGTTGAGATGCAAAACAACCCGGAGCGAGAAGAGGATGGTACACATAGCATGGCTTTCTCGAAAGAACTATATATTGAAAGGACAGACTTTATGGAAGATGCACCTAAGAAGTACTTCCGGTTGACTCCCGGAAAAGAAGTGCGTCTGAAAAGTGCTTATATCGTTGTCTGTACCGGATTCAAGAAAGATGAAGATGGGAATGTGACAGAAGTATATGCAGAATATTTTCCGGATACAAAAAGTGGTATGCCCAATAGTGGACGTAAAGTAAAAGGAACTATTCATTGGGTTTCTGCGGCACATAGTTTGCCGGCTGAAGTGCGTTTGTATGACCGCTTATTTACGGAAGAAGATCCATTGGCTAACAAAGAAGTGGACTTCCTGGAACTGTTGAATCCGGACTCTTTGAAAGTGTTGACTAATTGTCGTGTAGAAGAAGAATTAGCTACTGCGAAGCCATATGACCACTTCCAGTTTCAGCGTACCGGCTATTTTAACTTAGACCCCGACAGTAAAAAAGACCACTTGATATTTAATCGCACCGTTTCTTTGAAGGACACTTGGAGTAAGGTGAGTGCGAAAAACTAATAAAGCCGGTTTTTAAATTGAAGAATGTCAGATAAAGAAATTACTACATTTCTCAAAGCATATCAATCCGGAGAAAGACCTTATTTGGGTCTGGATGATATGCTAGACGTATTAGACTACATATTACAATGCTTTGAGGTAAACTATCCGGATGCGTGCAGCGAAGTGAGTGCTGAACTTTGTGAGCAGATCTCTGCTTATGCCTCCACGCTTTATCCCTTTGATTCGCAGCTAGACGAAAGGCTATGCCGATTGAGTATGGCTTCCTCTAATTTTGAATTGGTGCGTCAGAAGCTGAAACAGCATGAAGGCGAAGCCGAATTTAAAGTGATTCGGGCTGAGTACTTGTTGTACATGGGGAAAACAGATGAGCTGGAACAGTATATCATCGCTTTAGAGAAAGAAGGACTGGTTGAGATGGAGTATCTGTATGAGCGTATTGTGATGTTGAGTCTAAATATGGACTATTCGCAGTTTGCTTATGAGTGTCTGAAGAAAGCAACCCGGATGTTTCCGGATAATCAGCTATTGAAGGAAGACTATGCATTGCTGCTTCAGGAGTTTGGTTCGTCTGATGAAGCCTTGAATGAGTTTAATCATTTGGTCGAGTTAGATCCTTTTAATGCATATTATTGGTCGTTGAAAGGAAAACTTCACTCCATACGCAGTGAGTATGATGCAGCGATTGAAGCATTTGACTATGCGCTCTCATGTGAAGACGATCAGGTAGAGATTGTAGAGTTGCAAACATTGAAAATGCTCTGTCTTTATTTTAATCATAACTACTTAAAGACGATTGAGGTAGCGGAGGAATTATTGGATCAGAATCTTCTCGAACGTTCATTTATCAGTCCCTATCTATTATCGTGTTATATCCAAGTGGAGAATTTTGAATCGGCTTATGCCGTTTTGATGCAAATGGAGGTTCCGGACAGCGATAAAAGATCGGTTCTGAATTTTTATTTGAACGGTATATACATTTGTATCGAAACCAATCGTGAGGAAGAAGCTAAGCAAAGATTAGCCGATTTGAATGAATATATGCCTGAGCTAGAAGATATGGCTGATGCATCCAATTTATTTACAGCAGATTTTTTTGATATAGAGAATGATGCTAAGAGATACTTGTTTGTGATGAATAAGTTGATTTCTATTGATTTTGAGCAACTGGTCTTCTCTAAAATATTGAGCGCTTTATCTCATCTATATCCCGAAGAAAATGAGTTTGAACAGGCACGTCATTTGCTAGACTTAGTTTCGTCTTTTTATATGAAGCTGGGTGATGCTGACTGGTTTGCCGATATTCTTACGCATTATAACACCGAAGAGGAGTTGATGCTTGAGAAGCTATCCGAGGAGGTAGGTATGGGAGTTTCTGAAAGCGAAACCATCCAATGGTCGCTGTCTGATAGCTTGTTTTCTGAAAAAAGTAACTGGAACTAATCTTTTATCCTTTTAGATTCACCTGATGACCAGTGTGTTGTCTGGTGATGTCTTTTTTTTATCAGTATATATCAGTATGGGTATATGCACCTTTTTGTAGGGGTGTATAGTCACTTTTTGTGAATCAATAAGCAGATGGGGCTTGCGCTGTTTGTGGTGAAAGCAGAACGTTAGGGGTATAAAAAAGGAAAGGTTGTCTCACGACAACCAATCTTCATTGTTAACCTTAAATCTAATACCATGAAAAACACAGTGCAAATATAATGGTTTTATGTTATGCAGCATAGTTTTGCAGCATAAAACACCTGTTATTTAACAATGATTATGATTTTACTGCATTCTTTTATCAGCTCCCCACATCAGTTTGTCGCGGAGGGTTTGGTAGAATGTATGATTTAATCGTTTGATTATCTTGATGGTAAAGTCGGCTTTTTTGATGGAAAGCTTAACGCCTATAGGTAAAACTGCTGAATTGCCATCCAGCGATACTAGAAATGAGTTGTTCCGACTTTCTACGGTCATTGTAAGGGTATAGCTGTCCGGGATGACAAGCGGTCTTACGTTTAAGGTATGTGGAGCGACCGGACTCAATACAAAGTTGTTGCATTGCGGGAGAATGATGGGTCCGTTTACACTCATGGAATAGGCGGTCGATCCGGTTGGCGTTGCTACGACCAGTCCGTCTGCCTGATAGGAAGATAAATACTCATGATTCAAAAAGGCATGCACCGTTATCATTGATGAAGTGTCGCGTTTGAGTATGGCAACTTCGTTTAGTGCATAGCTTTGCCCTTTAAATGCCGGGCTGTCTGTGTGAAGTTGAAGTAGCGATCGTTCTTCGATACTGTATTTGCCCCTTACCAGCTCTTCAAGGGCTTCATTAATCTCTTCAGTTGTTACATCGGCTAAAAACCCCAGGCGTCCGGTGTTAATCCCTAAGATGGGTATCCCCTGTCGGCCTATTTTAGTGGCAGTTTGTAAGAATGTTCCATCACCACCAATACTAAGGGCGGCATTGATGGGGTAGGGTTCGCTATCTGTAAGTAGTCCGTTCAAAGGGGGCGTATAATCTAGTTCTTCAACCAAAAAAGAAAAGAATGCCGTATCTATATAGATGGTTGCTTTCAGTTGGTGTAGCTTTTCAAATACATGACGCACTTGTCCGATTCGTTCGGTTTTATATTTGCTTCCGAAAATTCCTATAATCATGTTGCTAAATATTCATAAAACGGTTTAATTCACTAATACGCTGTGCTAAAATATCATCAATCACACTGTCTTTCATGAATGCATACTTTATTTGGTAGTTGAAGCGTTCAAAGCTGCGTAAAACAGTTGATGCATCTTCTATATCTATTTTTAGACTGACTAGCCAATTTCCACTTGTCGGATCAATTTGAGTCAGCAAACTTAAAAGGTGAGCATTGTTTGACTCAATGATGCGGGCAATGTCAGTTGCTGAATAGTCCTGAGGATAAATCTCCAGGATAATCATTGCGCCGGGCTCTTCAGCATTTGTGAGTTTAGAAACTTGCTCAATGAGTGTATCGGTGCTAATAATCCCATAATAGTCTTTTTCGTTGCTGGCTACGGGTAAGATGCTTAGGTTATACTGCGAAATAAACCCCAATGCTTCTAGCCAGTCGGTATCAGGGCGGATGAAGTAGCTGACTTTGGCTGCATTTATAACAGGAAGTTGCGCATCTCGGAAATTAAGCAAATCTTTTTCAAAAATAAGTGCTTTGTATAGTCCATTTGAATCGAGTAAAGGAAGGTTGCGCGTTTTGAAATCATCCATCAAAGCTAAAGCATATTCGCCTGTATCATCAATTTTTAACACAGGGTATTCTTTTGTTATGAAATCTTTTACAAACATTTACCTATAAATTTACTAAAACCTGCTACATTTGCATATATCTCTTTACAAATGTACTAAAAAGCGATGATTTTGTCCTTTTTCGTTCTTATTTTGTCAAAGAGATGATAAAAACGATTCGTTACAGAAATAATTGCAAGAAAACACATGTTACAAGACGTAGTACAAATTCCAGATACTTTTGAGGCAACTCCGACGTTGAGTACGCCGGTCGTATCGCGCGAGTTATCATCCGGGTTGGATCTGACTTCTATTCTGCTTGATAACTGGTCTATGATTGTGCTGATTTTACTTTTACTGGTTGTTTTGTATCTTTTCATGCAACGGTATCTTTATCTTAAAAATGCAATGAGAGATGAGGGTACTTTTATGAATCGAATTAAAGACTACCTGACAGAGGGCAAGGTGGAGTCGGCTCTTAAAGCTTGCAAGAATATGAATACCCCTTCATCGAGAGTGATAGGGAAGGGTATTACGGTTTTAGGACGTCCTTTGCCGGATGTTTTGCAGGTGATGAATCAGCTGAGGGATTTAGAGATTAAGCGGCTTAGGCGTAAAGCAGATATTTTTCGTCTGTTGAATGTGTTGGCTATTTGTATAGCAGCTTTGGGTGTTGTGGTTTGGATGGGTCAGCTTTTCTACTTGCAAGGAGGAATGCTGGACGGGGCAAACTTAATGACGCCGATTAATAGCTTAGTAACAGGTATACTTTCTGCAACGTTGATTTATGTTGCATATTACACAATCGATAAACAGGTTTCTATGATAGAGATTATTGTTGACTCGAGAGTAATTGAATTTACAAACTTTTTAAACAAACCAGCTACTTGAAATTATGGAATCTAGACTAGATACAAAAGCATTATTAATATCCTTACTCATTCATGTCGGTATAGTTGTAGTGTTGGTCTTCTCAGTATTGAAGATTGCTACTCCCGAGGTGTATGGGGGTATATTGGTTAATTATGGGACGGTAGATGAAGCTTCCGGCGCATTTGAACCTATGTACACAGGAGTGTTCACCGAAGAGGATGCAGCTCCGCCTCCTCCTGCTAGAACTGCGCCTGCTGCTGAGAGCAAAGGAGAGACATTGACGCAAGACTTTGAAGAGACAGTTGCTGTTCCTAAAGAGGAAGTAAAAACGGTAGATCCGGCTGTTGAAGCTCGCGCAAGGGAAGAAGAGCGAATAAGGAAAGAAGAAGTCGAACGCAAACGGGTAGAAGATGAACAACGTAAGAAAAGTCAAAATATCCAGAATAAAGTGTCCGGTGCTTTCGGTGGAGGTATGGGAAATACCGATAGCGATAGTGAAGGAACGGCTGCTTCAGGGAAAGGAAATCAAGGAAGTCCGTTTGGGAACTCAGATAGCGGTCCGTATGAAGGCGTAGGAGGGTATGGAGGTTCGTTTAACTTGAATGGACGAATGGTTCGCGGAGGTGCTTTGCCACGTCCGTCATATACCATACAAACAGAAGGAACTATTGTGGTGGATATCACAGTGGATAGCAACGGTAATGTAATTTCTGCCCGTATAGGCAAAGGAACTAATATCGATAACGCATCCATGCGAAACAGTGCGATAACTGCTGCTAAACAAGCCAAGTTCAATAGCATTACCGGTACGAATAACCAAACCGGTACGATTACGTACAAATATTCATTAACATAACGATATGTATCATGAAGAAAGTATTTTTATTTTTAGCCAATGGCTTTGAAGAAATTGAAGCATTAGGGACCGTCGATATTTTGCGTCGGAGTGGTGTAAATGTAAAAACCGTTTCCATTTTGGATACGAAAGAGGTTATAGGTGCTCATCAGATAACTGTTTTAGCAGATGTTTTACTGAATGAAGCTGACTTTTCAGAAGGAGATGCCTTTATTCTTCCCGGAGGAATGCCCGGGGCAACCAATTTAGATGCCAGTGTTGCTTTGAAAAACATGTTGGTCGAGAAATATAACAATGGAAAACTCATTGCTGCTATTTGTGCAGCTCCGCTTGTTTTGGGTGGATTGGGTTTTTTGAAAGGGCGAAAAGCTACGGCATATCCTGGATTTGAGTCTAAGCTTATTGGTGCAGATGCAACCGGAGCTTCCGTTGAGGTGGATGGCAATGTGATAACCGGTAAAGGACCGGCCTTGGTTTTTGACTTTGGTTTGGCATTGGTCACCTATTTACGTGGCAAAGATGTGGCAGAAGAAGTGGCTGCCGGATTGTTGTTGTAAGAATTAGATACAAACTATAATAACGGAAGGGGTAAGGGCGAAAGCTTTTACCCCTTTTTTGCATGTTGGCTTTTCATTACCCTAGAGAACAAGTACATTTGTAGGAAAAATAAAACTATGCAATACGCACTCACGCATCATTCGGCTGAAATGGCTGTAGACGAGTATATACAATCATATCAAGAGGTAGATAAGTTTATCGGTTATTGTAAAGCCTGTAAACAATATGGAAACTGCTGGGCATGCCCGCCCTTCCATTTTGATTTGGACGGTGTTCTTCAATCATACATGTATGCATATGTTTTAGGCACGAAGATTACCTTGATACCCCAAGATGTTGGAAAGGACTATAGCCCGGAAGAAGGCAGGCGGCTTGTTCGAGGTATCATTAAGGAGGTGCGGCTATTGTTAGACGAAAAGCTGCTAAGCTTAGAAAATGAATTGAAAGATGCGCGTGTGTTCTTTGCCGGCACGTGTCATTTTTGCGAAACAGGCACGTGTACGCGTAAGGCAGGGCAGCCATGTCGATATCCGGACAAGATACGCCCCTCGTTAGAGTCTTTCGGATTTGATATAGGAAAGACAACACAAGAACTGTTAGGTATCGAATTGAAATGGAGTGAGAACGGCGCTTTGCCTGCATATTTAGTGCTGGTGAGTGGGTTGTTTTCTAAAAAAGGCCTAGAAGAACCTTTTGTGAATTTTTGAATAGAAAATAATGCCTACCTTTGCACCCTGAATTTAGGAAAATAACTAATAGATAAATAGATGGCATTGAAATGCGGAATAGTTGGACTCCCTAATGTGGGTAAGTCTACGTTGTTTAATAGCTTGTCGAATGCAAAAGCACAGTCGGCTAATTTCCCTTTTTGTACGATTGAACCCAATATTGGTGTGATAACCGTTCCGGATGAACGTTTGAATAAGTTGGCAGAACTCATTCATCCACAGCGAATACTTCCTACAACAGTCGAGATTGTTGATATTGCCGGATTGGTAAAGGGAGCAAGTAAGGGTGAAGGATTAGGTAATAAGTTCTTGGCGAATATTCGTGAAACAGATGCTATACTGCATGTGCTTCGCTGCTTTGATGATGAGAATATAGTGCATGTGGACGGTTCTGTTGATCCGATAAGAGATAAAGAGATTATTGATACCGAGCTGCAAATCAAAGACCTTGAAACGATTGAAGCACGTATTGCTAAGGTCCAAAAGCAGGCGCAGACAGGTGGAGATAAACAAGCCCAGCTGCTATACTCAGTGCTTAAAAGCTTTCAAGAGGTGCTGTTGCAAGGCAAGAATGCACGTACAGTCGAGTTTGAAACGAAAGATGAGCAAAGGGTTGCCCGTGAATTGTTTCTCTTGACCAATAAACCGGTTATGTATGTTTGCAATGTTGATGAAGCTTCAGCTAAAGATGGTAATAAATATGTTGACCTGTTGCGTGAGGCGGTGAAAGAAGAAGATGCTGAAATCTTAATAGTTGCCGCTAAGATAGAAAGTGAAATAGCTGAGTTTGAGACTTTCGAAGAGCGTCAGATGTTTTTAGAAGAAATCGGTTTAGAGGAGTCAGGTGTGAGTCGATTGATTAAGTCCGCTTATAAACTGCTGAATCTGGAAACGTTTTTAACTGCCGGTGTGTTAGAAGTCCGTGCATGGACCTACTTGAAGGGAAGTAAAGCTCCCCAATGTGCCGGCGTTATTCATACAGACTTTGAGAAAGGCTTTATTCGGGCAGAAGTTATCAAATACGAAGATTTCATACATTTTGGCTCGGAAGCAGCTGTCAAAGAAGCTGGAAAAATGAGCGTTGAAGGTAAAGAATATGTGGTGCAAGATGGAGATATTATGCACTTCCGTTTTAACGTGTAGTAGATACACGCTTGTATAAAAAAAGAGGGAAGAACACTAAAACGTTCTTCCCTCTTTTTTGTTAAATTGAATTCAACAAGTGTTTTGTAATCTTGGTTAATACTCTTCTTCATTAAAAAAGAAATCTTCCTTACTGGGATAATCCGGCCAAATATCTTCAATACTTTCATATACTTCGCCTTCATCTTCCATGTCTTGCAGATTCTCGATTACTTCCAACGGTGCTCCTGAGCGTTGTGCGTAATCAATTAATTCGTCTTTTGTGGCTGGCCAGGGAGCGTCTTCCAGTTTAGATGCCAATTCTAATGTCCAATACATAGTCACCAGGTGTTATAAGACTGTGTTTTTGACAGTCAAGGTTCATGAAAATTTCCGCAAAATTATAATAAATATCAGTAGTTGCAAGTTTTATTCCATATAATTTCGCTAATGTTGTTTGCAACGCACTCTTTTCTGCCTAAAACAAAGAAATAGTCTGAGAGTCTATTGATAAAAATGAGTAAATTCTCTTCTATCTCTGTTTTTTCTTGCAGGCAATAAACAGCACGTTCGGCACGACGGCAAACCGTCCGACACACATGTGCTAATGCAGATGTACGTGTGCCACCCGGAAGGATGAAACTTTTCAGCTTAGGCAAATCTCCGTCTATACGGTCGATTTCTTTTTCCAAAAGCTCAATGCTTTGGGCGCTAATGCCGCTTTCTACCACCCATTCCGTATTTTTTTGATCGGTTGCAAGGTATGAACCGATAGTAAATAGTTTATGTTGAATAAATAATAAAGTTTTTAAGTCTATCTCATCTTTCATGTCAGCAGCTAGCAAACCAATAAAAGAATTGAGTTCGTCAATGGTTCCATAAGAGTCAATTCGTATATCTGTTTTGGAGACGCGTTGTCCTCCGACCAATGAAGTAGTTCCTTTATCTCCCTTTCCGGTATATATAATACTTTTTTTCATACTAGAATAATAATTTGTTTTAACACTAAGGTAGTATGGGACTCACAGA
>CAZSWS010000033.1:0-29077 GCA_964610765.1 uncultured Parabacteroides sp. | reverse complement strand
AAGATTAATAACCGAATATTTCTTCTTGCGACATAATCCTTACTGTGCCCAAACTTTTTAGATACTCCATATCCAAGCTTTTCAAATCGCCTAATACACAATATGTAAATGGTTTGTTTTTCACATACTCTTCTTGAAATTTCACAATATCAGCTAAAGTAAATGTTTGCAACGCATCAAAAAGCTCCTTGCGCGAGTCTGTTTCATAGCCAAACTTCTTTGCATCCATGTAATACCATAAGATATCATCACGCATAATACGTCCTGTACGAATATCTGTCAACATACTCTCTTTGGCTATGTTAAACGCTTTTTCTGATTGAGGTATATCGTTCAGTATTTCATTAAAAGCGATGATAGCATCTACCATTTTGTCTGTCTGTGTGCCAATATATGTTTGCAAAAAGTATGAGCGTTTGGGATCTGACGGACGACCATAGCTAGCGCCTGCACTATAAGCCAGACCTCTTGCTTCACGCATTTCTTGAAAGACGATAGAACCCATTCCTGATCCAAAGTATTCATTGTATAATGAACGTATATTTTCAATGGAAGGATTGAAAACTCCCCCTTTATGAATCATACTCAGATTAATCTGTTTAGCATCATAGTTTGCTAATAACACCTTGTTTTCTGAAGTCTCTTGTTCTACAAAAACAATAGGATCCGGCACCGGTTGTAAAGTTTCAGCCACGGCATGCTTTTCATTAATCGCATTTACGAACTCAGTATGTGCTAATGGACCATAGTATAAAATCGTATGTGCATAATTTTTCAAGCTTTTGATTTTATCAATTAGCATTTCCGGATTCATTTCTTTCAATTCATTTTCAGTATAGATGTTTTTATACGAAGACTTATCTCCCCAAATAGCATATTGTGCCAATGCACGGAAGTTTGCTGATTGGTTGTGTTTAGCATCTGAACGATTTTTCAGAATATCCATAATCAAATTTCTGAAAGCTTCCTCATTTACCACCGGATCGGCCAAACGCTCTTCCAACAGTTCCATGGCTTTCTCGAAGTTATCATTCAAACCGCTTACCGATACATAAACACGCTCATTAGTAGACGAAACACGGAAAGAACAAGCCAACTGATACAATTCGCTAGTAATATCTTCGGCTGTACGCTTGCTCGTACCTAAATAGTTAAGGTATTGGAAAGCCAATCCTAAAGCTTTATCATGGTTATTACCCATTTCAAACACATACTGCATAGTGAATAGTGGGTTTGTTGTATTCTTTTTATACAAAACAGGAATTTCACTCTTAGCAGTCAGTTGATCTAAGTCTTTTGAAAAATCCACAAAAACAGGCTCAATGGCTTTCACTTCGCGGGATTTTATGTCAGCTAGAAAAGAGCTTTCCATCTCACGGTTTGTAGAGATAGGAGTAATAGATGGTTTTTCAATCTTGCCATCATCCGGCTTACCTTGTCTTTTATAAACCAACACATAATTATCCTGAAAATATTTATTACAGAAATCAATAATATCTTGTTTGGTTAATTTAGATTGAAGGGCTATTTTATTCACCTGATCTTTCCAGTCCACTCCGTTATAATAAGATGACAGCATAATAGAAGCTGCATATTCAGCCTCTTGTTGTTGATAATATTCGTTTAGTTTAAAGTTATTGATGATAGCATCTAACATCCAATCTTCAAACTCACCTTTCTTAAGAAGTTCAAGCTGCTCTAAAAGTAATTCTTTTACTTCATCCAGACTTTGTCCTTCTTTCGGTGTTCCGTTCATTTCAAACACACTATAATCAGCCATCGCATAGATTCCACTACCGGCTCTGAGCACTTTTTGTTGTTGTACTAAGTTTATATCAATTAATCCGGCCTTACCATTTCTCAACAGGTAGTTGATAAACTGCATGATGGCTACATCTTCGTTGCTAGCAGCAGGAAATCGGTAAGCTAATGTAACATTCTCGGCATCAAGCCCAACAACTTCCTTAACAACCGGCTCATTTATAGGAGTTTCAGCTTCTACTTTAAGTTCGGGTATTTCCTTAGCTTCCATCTGTCCGAAATACTTGTCAATAGTAGCGACTACTTCATCCGGATTAAAATCACCCGCCATGACTATAGCCATATTATTAGGGACATAGTAAGTTTCGAAATAGTTTTTGATATTGGTTATGGATGGATTCTTAAGATGATCTTGCGTTCCAATAACCGTTTGTGTTCCATACGGATGATGTGGAAATAGTGAAGCCATCATCACATTATTCACCGTCATAGCATCGTATGTCAAATACATGTTGTATTCTTCATATACTGTTTCCAGTTCAGTATGAAACAAGCGTAAAACAGGATTTTGGAAACGATCTGCTTGAATCTTAGCCCAGCTTTCAATTTCATTCGATGGAATGTTTTCTTCAAAAGCTGTCACATCATAACTGGTAAATGCATTTGAGCCTTGCGCACCAATGGCAGCCATCAGCTTGTCATACTCGCTTGGAATAGCAACTTTAGAAGCTTCTTGTGACACACTGTCTATGCGTGCATAAATAGCCACTCTTTCTGCTTCATCAGTAGTCTTTCTATATGTTTCAAAAAGTGCCTCAATCTCATCTAGCATAGGTTTTTCGGCTTCATAGTCAGACGTACCAAACTGTTCAGTCCCCTTAAACATCAAGTGTTCAAAATAGTGAGCAAGCCCGGTTGTTTCAGCCGGGTCATTTTTAGAACCCACACGCACACCTATATAGGTCTGAATGCGCGGTTTGTCTTTGTTGACCGATAAATAAATTTTCAGCCCATTATCTAATGTATAGATACGAACTTTCAATGGATCATTCGGCACACTCTCGTAAGAGTACTTTGAGTTTGTGCAAGACATCATGATTGTCAATAGCACAAACGGAATAAATGAAATTAGAAATTTCCTCATAAATTTTAAATTTTAAATAATGCTATATCTGATAGAAGCCAGTCTATTGCCCCTATACACTAGAACCTGCGTGTAAAATTAAGCTATTTTTCCAAAAGGATAAAACCCGCTGTCCTTTATGTTAAGGAAACAGCGGGTTTTAGATTATTTTAAACATTAACGGATATTATCCGGGCAGATTGAAAGCTTTTTTTAGTGCATCCATGTCTTCCCTACTCGTACCGTCGGGCTCAAATCCCATACTTTTGGCTGCAATGTATATCTGTGCCGATTTCGACAAAGTATCTACCATATCAAATGCCTCCATGATGTTATCACTCACCGAGCAAACCCCGTGTTTTTCCCACATAACCACATCATATTCATCTAATTGCCCAATAGTAGCTTCGGCCAGATCAATCGAACCAGGCATAGCATAAGGAGCAATACCTAAACCTTTCGGACAAAATGCTCGTGTTTCAGGAATCATACTCCACAACAAATAAGTCAATTTGTCTTTCTCTAAAAAAGGCTCGTGATGTGTCATCGCTATTAAATCAATAGGATGTGTATGCAAAGCCGCTTTATAAGTCGACCCTTTACCTATCAGATAGTCATGCATCATCAAATGAGAAGGTAGTTCTGACGTAGGACGTACGGGATTATCCGCTATAATCTCATAATGAGCACAATCATCCAAAATACGGATAACAGAACCATTTTCCATCGGGCGTCGAGCCAAGTCGCGCATCCGCTTGTTAGTTCCTTTACAGAAAAAATAGCATCCTTTCAAGTTAGGAAGTTCTATGCCAATAGGTGTTTTTTCACTGATAGGCTTTAAAGCCCTAACTTCATCATCAATTACATCTGTAATATTGATTGTTATATTACCCCCATTACGTTCTGCCCATCCTTTTTGCCATAAATAGCCGGCCACTTCAGCCACTTCTTCTATTTGCTTGGTCAACTCAGGACGATTATCCAAGATTGTTTTCATTACATTATTTATTTTAAAAGTCTTTTTAGTTCATGAATTGAGGAAAGAATATAGATACAATTAAGATTAGTAAACCAATTACCAGTACAATCAAAGATTGTTGTCCGGCGCCTTTCCATTCTTTCAGTACAATGCCCCAGAAATTACTGAACAATACATTTAAGGACATCAGGATGCTCCATGAAAATGCCATCATCACACTGCCCGGTTCAAAGAATGACTGCCCTACTCCTAGTCCAAAAAACTGCGAGTACCAAAGCAAACCTGCTAAAGCACAAAACAGTAGGTTATTCACCCATATTCCCGAGGGCGAAGAGGTATAGTCTGAAAATGTCTTGTTCTTAAAATTCTGTGACAAACAATATATAGCATTGGTTATAAATCCACCAATAGTCACCAACAGGACTACAGGATTCAAAACCAACAATGCATTTGCACCAAGTTCCAATGCTTTTTCCTTAATGGGAGTTCCGGCATCTAATCCTAAGTTAAAGCAAGCACTCATCACACCGGCTAGCAAAGCAATAAGCAAACCTTTTTTCAATGCAAAGTCTTTTACCGCTTTTTTCTTTTCCTCGTCGGTCATGTTTCGCGACTTTAGAGCACCGGCATAGCCTATCACCGCAATACCGGCAATAGCAATACTCACACTAATAAGCAACACAAGTCCTTTTCCGACAAAGAGGTTGTCGCCGGCTAAAAGTGCCGGAATCAACGTGCCAAAAGCTGAGCATGTTCCTAAGGCTAGCGATTGTCCTAATGCAACACCTAGATAGCGCATACTCAGTCCAAATGTCAGTCCGCCAATCCCCCATAAAATACCAAATCCAATGGCCTTAAAAGCAGCACTTGTACCTCCTGCCATCATAATTTGCCCTAAAGAACTTCCTTCAGGCACAGCAATTAGCGCACCTAAAATAGGGAAAACGAGCCAAGCAAAAAAACCTTGAGTCAACCAAAAAGTCTCCCAAGACCATTTTTTTATTTTCTTTATCGGAACATATGAACTGGACTGCCCAAAGCTTCCTATGGCTATAATTATCAAGCCTATAAATACATTCATAACTGTACGGTTATTATTTTTATCATTGTATAAGCTTTGCTCGCTCAAGTTAGACGAAACAAAGATACACTGTTCTGTTTATATAAAAACAATCCCGCGAATGTTTGTGTACAGCAAAGACCGCAACAACCTCCTCGCAGGATTGAACGCCATTTTATCTTTTTGAAGTAACGTCTTTCTCGTACTGCTGAACTTCAGCGATATAGTCTGTACCTATAGCCACATCGTTCTTCAAGCAGAAATAATCCCATACAGCATTCCAAGGAAGAACTTTAGCTTCTTCTAACAATGCCAGTCTTTCAAAATATTGCTCGTTTGCTTCATATTCACGCAGTTTTACTAGTGGCTCAAGAAGCGCTTGTAAAAATGCTTTCTGGGTAGCACGTATACCTATAGCATAAGCACCAATCCGATTGATAGAAGCATCAAAGAAGTCCAGACCAACATTCACTTTGCTCATGGCATCTGCACGTACAATCTCTTTCGTCAAGTCTAGTATTTCATCAGTCAATAGTACCACATGGTCTGAATCCCAACGTATCGGGCGACTTACGTGCAACATAATTTCAGGTGTAAACAGCAGCAAAGAAGAAATCTTATCAGCCACACTTTCAGACAAATGGAAGTGTCCGGTATCTAAAGTGACCATTTTTTGTTTCTTCGCACCATAACCTAAATAGAAATCATGCGAACCCGCTGTAAAGCTTTCAAGTGCAATACCAAACAATTTAGACTCGATACAGTCTTTCATGTTTTTATAGTCTATTGCAAAAATCTCATCGAGTGATTGCTCTAGAAGCTGACGATACAAATACTTATTGACCGTGATGTCTTTCATTCCGTCATGCACCCATATATTCATGATACAAGGATCATTTTGATAAATCCCCATTTCCTCAGAAATTTTACGACAACGTTTTGTATGTTCAATCCAGAAATCACGAATGGATTTGTCCGGATTAGCCAATGACAAATCGCCACTCTTAGGATGTCCGAAAGATGTGGAGTTAAAGTCCAGCTTTACTCCTTTCTCCTTACCCCACTCCATCCAACTTGCAAAGTGTTCCGGTTCTATTTCGTCACGATCTACTACCTTATCTTTGAAGTCGCCATAAATTGCATGCAGACTCAAACGGTGTTTCTTACCGGCTACAAGGGTTAATACTTTTTCAATATCTGAACGAAGTTCATCTACATTACGTGCTTTTCCGGGATAGTTTCCGGTAGCTTGAATACCGCCACCACCTAAATTCTTTAAGTTTTCAAAGCCGGTCACGTCATCTGCTTGCCAGCATTGAATAGAAATAGCCAACTTTTCTAGTTGAGCAATTGCATCCTCCACATTCACGCCTATGGCTGCATAACGTTCTTTAGCTATCTCATACGATTTTTCTACTAATTGATTCTTCTTCATGGTCTCTTCTTAGTTTAGTGTTTTAATATTTCTTTAAATTTTTGATATGCTTTTTCCCAACGAGCCGTATCTTGTGGAAGATACGTTTCGGGGGTTACTGATTTACGAATAATTGCACGAATCTCTTGCAATGAATTTACAATACCCAACCCTTTAGCTTGCAGCATAACGTTTCCTATTGCTGTAGCTTCAGAAGGACCGGCAATCACCGGAATACCTATAGAGTTGGCTGTTGCCTGATTCAACAACTGATTTTTAGACCCTCCGCCTATCACATGCAGACAATCTATTTTAAATGGTGCTACTTTTTGAAGTGCATTCAACACACTTTTATACTTCAATGCCAAACTGTCAAATATACATCTCACATATTCAGCGTCTGTCGCCGGAGGTGCTTGGTTGGTACGTACGCAATAGGCTGCAATAGCCTCTAGCATACTGTCCGGATTGGCAAAGGTCGGATCGTCCGGATCAATCAATTGTTTGAAATTCTCAACCGATTCTGACATGGCTACGATTTCCGGATACGTATACTCTTTATCATTCAAAGTCCATTCTTTTCGACATTGTTCCAGAAGCCACATGCCCGTTATATTCTTCAAAAAACGAGTTGTTCCATCCACTCCTCCCTCATTGGTATAATTCATTTGGAAGGTTTCTTCATTAATAATAGGCCTTTCTACCTCAATCCCCATCAACGACCAAGTTCCTGAACTCAAATAAGCAAATCGCTCATTTTCAGCCGGAACAGCAGCTACTGCCGAAGCTGTATCATGTCCGGCTACTGCCACAACCGGCACAGACGCAATGTTACATTCTTTAGCGATAGGCTCAAGCACGTTTCCGATGACAGTACCCGGCATCACCAGCGGATGCATCAACTTCTCACTCAATCCCATCGCTTCAAAAAGCTTTGGCTCGAATGCTTTCGTTCGGGGATTCAACAACTGGGAAGTCGAAGCAATCGTATATTCACATACGGCTTTACCTGTCAACATATAGGAAAGAGCGTCCGGCATAAACAGCAGATTTTCAGCTGACTGAAATGCAGCTGACTGCTCTTTTTCGGAAGCATACAATTGGAAAAGACTGTTGAAATTCATAATCTGAATACCCGTCAAGTCGTATACTTCTTTTCTGGATACCTTTTCAAAATATGACTCTGGCATCCCATTAGTATAAGGGTCTCTATATGAACGAGGCTGAGAAAGTATTGACCCGTCTTTGCCAATATAAGCAAAGTCAACACCCCAAGTATCAATACCAATGGAGTCCAATTTAATATCTTTAGCAGCTATCAATCCTTCCAAAAGCGATTGATACAAAGCATAAATATCCCAATAATACCGATCAAAAACACGAATTATTTTATTAGGAAACCGGGTATTTTCTTTTAGCTTCAAACCTTCATCATCTAAGGTAGCTATGATGGAACGTCCGCTTGTAGCCCCAAGGTCGAAGGCAAAGAAATTATATATATTAGACATAATTAGTATGGTTAGTTTAGGTTATATTTCTATTGACACTGTAAAAGTATGAAATCTAATGGTATGTGTTCTTTTGATTATGATTTAATCACTTTGTTTTCTGGCACAATCAAAAACAATCGCTCTGTCATATATCTAAAAAACACATTTTTCCACCTATATTATATAACAGGAAAACAGAAAAATAGTACTGATAAAAGAAAAACAAGCTCGACTTCTTATATATATTTATGCAAGATTAACCTTTGAAAACAAATGAAAAACATAGGTTTTCTAAAAAATGAAGAAAAACAGGCGAAAAAGATTGAAAAAAGGGTCATTTTAAAAAGGCTATACCCTTTTTAGTAAAACTCTATAGCCTTTTTACAAAGTCAATATAGTCTTTTTTGAAAATGACAGTATTGAATTTAGGGGGAAAAAGGGGCTTTTTCACTAAAAAACTTAGGGGTTACAGCTACATTTGATGGTAGCTGCAACCCCTGGTTATTTGTTTGACGACTGCATGTAAGGTATCATATTTTTCGTCGCCGATATAGCATAGCGGAAGGAAATTCACTTGACCGCTCATGAACAAAAGCAAACAATCCGGACAAATATTCACCAAGCTTTCATGCATCCGGAACAATAAAAGCCATCGGTTTAATCCACCTAAGGAGAGAAAGACACTTCAACACAGCCCATATCCTTAGACCTAAAACGAACATTTAATGCGGGTATTTTTTTGATATATTGTTTCATTTCACATATCCTTTTTTTCATTAACACAAATGTACAAAAGAAGCTTTACACTACCTCTCAAAAAACAAAATTAATCGTAAAAAAATAAAAGACAAAACCATAAAATAGCATGCTTTTCCAAAAAGTGTACGCACACATGGCATTATATCAAGACAAAATACGTACCTTTGAAAACTAGAAAATCCAAACATTAAATAACATATTCAATAAGAGTATATGTATATGAAGACACAGATTGAAGAGCGTTGGGGGACACACCCAAACGATGTGAAAAACTATGATACTACACAGTTAAGAAAAGAGTTTTTAGTAGAGAAAATTTTCGAACTCGACTCGGTCAACATGACTTACACCCATAATGACCGCCTCATCTTTGGCGGTGCCATGCCCGGTGATACCCCCTTGAAGCTTGAAACGGTCGATCTTATTCGTTCTGAATATTTTTGCGAACGAAGAGAATTAGGGGTTATTTGTATCGAGAACGAAGGTTCAGTCGTTGTAGATGGCTTAACTTTTGACCTTGCGTATAAAGATGCGGTATATATTGGCAGAGGCTCTAAAGAAGTAGCTTTCGTAAGTACAGACCCGACAAAACCGGCTAAGTTCTACTTTGCTTCATCGCCGGCTCATAAAGAATATCCTACCGTTAAGATTAATGAGCAGATGAGACGTTCAAAAGAACTGGGTGTTAAGGAACTATCCAACGAGCGAAGACTAAACCAGCTCATCCTCAGTGAAATTGTCCCCTGCTGTCAGTTACAAATGGGACTTACTGAAATACATCCCGGAAGTGTGTGGAACACCATGCCTCCACATACCCATTCGCGCCGAATGGAAGCTTATTTTTACTTTAAAGTACCCGAAGGACAGTCTGTTTGTCACTTCATGGGCGAACCCCAAGAGACGCGTCATATATTTATGGATAATGAGCAAGCCGTTATTTCTCCTTCGTGGTCTATCCACTCTGCTGCAGGGACCAGCAACTACACCTTTATATGGGCTATGTGCGGAGAAAACCTAGACTATAACGATATGGATACTTTCCCCGCAAACGAACTACGCTAAAACCCAAACTAACCAATGAGAAAAACGGGATATTTCCTTTTCATAAGTTTACTATCCCTACTGCTAATCGGCTGTGCACCCCGAAAAGCAGTACGGATTACCATCACCAACCCATTGCCTTTTGACCGGAGTGAGGAGTTGGCAGAAATTGATTTATCAACCTTACAGAAGCTCTTACCACTCGCTGATGGACAAACCTACCGAGTGCTTGATGACACAAAAACAGCGGTTACTTCACAGGCAACTTATGATGGGCTGCTAGTGTTTCCTTCCGGAACAAAAGAGGCAGAAAGCAAAAAGTATCAGATCATTGCTGCATCAGATACGAAAGCATACCCCACTAAAACATATGGTCGCTACATCAGTGAGCGAAAAGATGACTTTGCCTGGGAAAACGACCGAGTCGCTTTTCGGGTTTATGGTCCGGCACTTCTACCGATAGATGGACCTAGCAACGGCATAGATATTTGGTATAAGCGCACAAATGAGCTCATCATAGACAAATGGTATGAAAAAGACTTAGCCGGTAAAGGTTCATACCATAATGACAACGGCGAAGGGCTGGATGATTACAAAGTGGGACAAACGTTGGGAGCCGGAGCTATGGCTCCTTATATTGACGATTCACTTGTTTTAAACAGCAACTATGTAACACAACAACTTTTGGAGAATGGTCCGCTACGGACAACCTTCGAATTGACTTATGCTCCGCTAGACATAAACGGAAAGCAGGTTCATGAAAAACGGATATTTTCTATCGATGCCGGCACACAATTAACAAAAGTCATTCAAGCATACACAGTAGATAAGCCCATGGAAGTAGCTGCCGGGATTGTCTTACGAGCAGGACAAGATGGCTATCAGCACAATCAGGAGAAAAACTATGTCATCTATCATGAATACAGCCAAAAAGCAGGCAATGTATTTGTTAGCATACTTTTTCCTGAAGGAATGGATCGGTCTGTAACAAACACATACGACTATATTCATCCTACTTCTAAGAGAAAAACAAATTACAAGCATGTACTAGGAGTGAGCACATATACGCCCAATCAGCCCATCACTTATTATACCGGATTCGGATGGGATAAGTTTGGTTACCAAACAATTGCTGACTTTGAACTATATATGAATAACTTTTCGGAAGCGTTGAAAAACCCGCTGAAAATAAAAATAAAATAAAGACAAATCATGAAGAAAGTTGTTTCCTTTGGAGAAATCATGCTGCGACTAGCAACTCCTGGATATCAAAGATTTATACAATCTACGAACCTCAACGCTACATTTGGAGGGGGGGAAGCAAACGTGGCTGTGTCATTAGCCAATTATGGAATACCGGTTGACTTTGTTACCAGATTGCCTGAAAATGATATCGCTAACTGGTGTATCTCTGAACTCAGAAAATATCAGGTAGGCACAGAACAGATTGTCCGTGGAGGTGAACGGGTGGGCATATACTTTCTGGAAACAGGAGCCGTAGCTCGGGCATCTAAAGTAGTATACGACCGGGCACATTCGGCCATTGCTGAAATTAAACCGGGCATGATCGACTGGGAAAAAGTCTTTAAAGACGCACAATGGTTCCATTGGACCGGCATTACACCAGCCATTTCACAAGGAGCAGCCGATGCCTGTCTCGAAGCTATTCAAATAGCAAACAAAATGGGCATTACGGTTTCTACCGACCTTAACTACCGCAAAAACCTCTGGAAATATGGGAAAACAGCTTCTGAAGTGATGCCTATCCTCACCGAAGGATGCGATGTGATATTAGGAAATGAGGAAGATGCCGAAAAGGTGTTTGGCATTCAACCGGAAGGATTTGACGTGACGGATACCGGAGGTGAAGTGAATGCTGCTGAGTTTGAATCGGTATGTACCCAATTAATGAAACGCTTCCCTCGGGCTAAAAAAGTTATTATTACGTTGCGCGGATCAGTCAATGCAAATCACAATACGTGGGGTGGTGTGTTATATGCCGACAAGCTTTATCAATCGAAACGCTACGACATTACACATATTGTTGACCGCGTAGGTGGTGGCGACTCCTTTATGGGTGGTCTTATCTACGGACTTATCACCTATCCCGAAGACAATCAAAAGGCATTAGAATTTGCTGTAGCTGCCTCCTGCTTGAAGCATACAGTTTACGGAGATTTCAACTTAGTAAGTGTTGCTGAAGTTGAAAACCTCCTAAAAGGCGATGGTTCCGGCAGAGTATCCAGATAAATAAATTCATAAAATATCATTTCATGTTAGAAAAGTTTTCATTAAAAAACAAGATAGCGTTAGTGACCGGTGGCACATATGGCATTGGTATGGCTATGGCTATGGCTTTAGGAAAAGCAGGTGCTACTATCATCTTTAACGCACGCCGTTCAGATGCGGTTGCCAAAGCAGAAGCGGAATACCGGGCTGCCGGACTGGCAGCCTATGGCTATACATGTGACGTAACCAAAGAAGAAGAAGTAAAAGCCATGGTTGCCGATGTATCTGCCAAGTTAGGAGATATTGATATCCTGGTGAACAACGCAGGTATCATCAAACGAATTCCTGCCTTAGACATGTCGGTAGAAGAATTCAGCGAAGTCATTGACATTGATTTAATCGGTCCATTTATTGTGTCCAAAGCAGTAGCGCCGGGCATGATTAAAAAAGGAGCCGGTAAAATCATCAATATTTGCTCTATGATGAGCGAGTTGGGACGCGAAACAGTCTCTGCCTATGCTGCAGCTAAAGGAGGATTAAAGATGCTTACTAAAAACATGGCTTGCGAATGGGGAGAACATAATATCCAGGTGAATGGTATCGGACCGGGCTATATAGCCACTCCACAAACCGCCCCACTACGTGAAAAGCAAGCAGACGGTTCACGTCATCCATTCGACTCGTTCATTATCTCCAAAACGCCTGCCGGACGCTGGGGAGTACCGGACGACCTGGAGGGACCGGTGGTGTTTTTAGCATCCGGAGCATCTGACTTTGTCAACGGACATATCTTATATGTAGATGGCGGGATTCTTGCTTACATTGGAAAACAACCTTAATCATTCAACTTAAACAAATATCTATCTTAACCAACCACCGGAAAAAAGACTAACCTTGGTTTTGCAAAAACCTAACCCCAAGAGGGTCTCAAAGCCGGCTATAAACTTAACTTATGAATAGTAATACCTCAAACAAGAAAATGACTAATTACAGATGGATGATCTGTATGATGTTATTTTTCGCAACAACCATCAACTACTTGGATAGACAAGTGTTGTCCTTGACCTGGGACGAGTTTATTAAACCCGAGTTTCATTGGAATGAAGATCATTACGGTACCATCACCTCGCTCTTCTCACTTGTTTATGCTGTCGGTATGTTGTTTGCCGGGCGCTTCATTGACTGGATGGGAAGTAAAAAAGGATTCCTTTGGGCTATTGGAGTCTGGTCGGTCGGAGCCTGTCTGCATGCACTCTGTGGTGTCGTAACTGAATCGTTCGTCGGATTGCATAGTGCCGCCGAACTGGCAGCAGCAACCGGCGATGTGGCGGTAGTTATTGCAACAATCAGTATGTACTGCTTCTTAGTTGCTCGCTGTGTGCTAGCTATTGGTGAAGCCGGAAACTTCCCGGCAGCCATCAAGGTAACTGCTGAGTATTTCCCTAAGAAAGACCGGGCATATGCCACCAGCATATTCAATGCCGGAGCTTCTATCGGAGCGTTAGTTGCCCCTCTATCTATCCCCCTACTAGCTAAACACTTTGGATGGGAAATGGCCTTTATCCTTATCGGTGCTCTTGGTTTTATATGGATGGGGTTCTGGGTGTTTATGTATGACTCTCCCGCCAAAAGCAAACATGTGAACGAAGCTGAGTTGGAATATATTGAGCAGGATAAATACGAAGTGGGTGGCAACAATCAGAACGATGAGAAAGAACGAAAAATTCCTTTCTGGAAATGCTTTGCCTACAAACAAACCTGGTCTTTTGCTATCGGAAAGTTCCTGACAGACGGCGTTTGGTGGTTTTTCCTATTCTGGACACCTTCTTACTTGAGCACACAATTTGGCATCAAGACTACAGAGGGCTTGGGAATGGCTCTTATCTTCACACTCTATGCCATCACCATGTTGTCTCTATACGGAGGAAAACTACCGACTATCATCATGAATAAAACAGGATTGAATCCATATGCTGCGCGTATGCGAGCCATGCTGATATTCGCCTTCTTCCCATTGGTCGTACTCTTTGCTCAACCACTGGGTACAATATCTCCCTGGTTCCCAATCATCGTTATTGGTATTGGTTGCGCCGCTCATCAATCCTGGTCAGCCAATATTTTCTCGACTGTTGGTGATATGTTTCCTAAGGCAGCTATCGCTTCCATCACCGGAATTGGTGGTATGGCCGGAGGTATCGGCTCAATGATTATGCAGAAATCTGCCGGTAGATTGTTTGTTTATTCAGACGAAGTAAGCCTGACGTTTATGGGATTTGAAGGTAAGCCGGCCGGCTATTTCATCATATTCTGTATATGTGCTTTTGCCTACCTAATAGGCTGGGTAATCATGATGACTTTAGTTCCTAAATACAAACCTATTACTGATATGTAATTGACAAGTAATGAAACAAAAAAGAGCGGGGATTCCGCTCTTTTTTGTTTCTATCAGTTTGAGATATACTTGTATTACGGCGCAGTGGTAAACGTCAATTCAAAACCTTGCTGCATCGGAAAACCCTCTGTATCTGAATAAGCTTGTGTAAACAAACGAAGAGAATACGATTTATTCTTTTCTAAACGTATAGCCAGCTTTAAGTGCGTTTCATCTACCCACTCTATTTTATCTATTTTCGGCATGGATTCTTTACCCAATTTGCCATAATTAAAACCATAGCCTCTGGTTAGCATTGGTTTGTTAAACGTAAAGGTTAGCTCTTTGGTATCAGCCGAAATCACTTCACCATCCTTTACTGTCGCATCGGCTATACTTGGAAAAGCAAAGCCGGGTGCAGATATCTGGGCAGCCAGCTCATCATACATCTGTACAACTTCGGGGACTAATTCCTTCATCGTAGGATATTTCTCCCTATTTTGCTGGTAGGTATCAAATAGTTTGACCAATCTATCTATCCAGAAGAAGCTTCTACCTTTTTGTATGGTTATCTCCCGATTACTATCAAACTTGTTTATCGAATCATTCTTCATATAGTTGATTACACCAGCCCTGACCATCGCCTCTTCTACCACAATTGCCCAACTCCCATACGCTTGTCCTTTCATTTACTCAGCAATAGTCGGAAAAATAATCTCTCCTGCCTTCCGGGTCTTTTCCACAATTTCACTCACGCCCTTTTCGTACGAATGATTGGTTTCATGTACAAACAACGGAACGAGATAATCGATAACAGTCATAGATGGGTTTATTTGTTCAATAGGACAAACTCCTATGACTGAATACACTTCTTCATGCTGATTATCATCAACCGTTTTCAATCCGTAGTTGCCACATCCATTCACCAACGAGACAATCACATGAAAGTTGCCAGCAGACTGCGTTCCCCAAAAGTCATTAAACCAAGCTAAGCTTACATGGCTAGTCAAAACATCCTTTACTTCCTTAACCGCTTCTTCATACATCGAAGTATGGGAAGAGTAAAATTCAGCAAAGTCTGTTTGCTTATAAAAGTCTGACAGTTCTGTTACATACTTTTCAAACCGCTCTTTCGTCCATCTGCTCGGTAGATTGTTATAGGCAAACTGATTCACCTGAACTCCTTTATCTATCAAATCTACATGAAGAGCCACCCACATCATGGCATCATAGCTTAGTCCAAAATCGCGCCTATACTCCTGCGACAAGGCTATGATAGGGTGATTGGTAAATGAAGAAAAATAGGTATCAATGGCATCATTATAATCTTGGATTTCTCCGGACGAATATTCTTGAAATTGAGCTAACCGCCCCACTATACTTACCAACTCTGCTCGTTCATCGGTATCTACATGAACTGTTTGTGCTTTTATGGGCAAAATACAAACTAGAAATAATAAAACAAACAACATTAAATGCTTCATAACTATATTATTTACAATATTATATCACACGCCGGTATATCTTCGGATGATTCGTTCAGATTCACCCAAATAACCCTGACCAAAAAGATTTAAATGATTCAATAAATGATAGAGCTTATACAAACCTATCCGTTCTTCCCATCCATAGGGAAGCGGGTGAGCTTCGTGATAAGCAGCATAAAACTCATCGGGGAAGCCTCCAAACAAATAAGTCATAGCTAAATCGGCTTCACGATGTCCATAGTAAACAGCCGGATCAATCAACACCGGCCGATTATTCTCGTCACAGAGATAGTTGCCATTCCACAAATCTCCATGCAGAAGTGTTGGTTTCTCCTCACTACCAGAAAGCAAATCACTCGCTTTCATTTCAAGAACAGCCATCCCTCGCTGCAAAACCCGTGTTGAATAGCCATTTGAATCTGCCAACCGGAATTGATATGCCAAGCGTTTGGTATAATAGAAAGCAGCCCAATCTTCTCCCTCTATTCCGGTCGTCAGATTGAGCTGCATCGTATCTCCAATGAAGTTATCTTCGTAAAAGCCAAATCGGTCTGCATGCGTTTGATGCAATGCAGCCAGTTCTCTTCCAAAACGTTCATAAAAATCGCCTTTCGGAGTAGCAGAGGGGATATATTCTGTTAATATATAATCAGCTCCATAAGCGGCAACTTGGGCTGTCTGAATAGTATTTGACTTACGCAGTTCCTGCAATCCATGCACCTCACAAGCATAAATCGCTGAAGGTTTGCCTTCCTTTAGAAAAAAAGAACGACCGGACAAGGTTTCTATTCTTCCACCCCATCCGATCGAATATATTTGTTCATTTAAGGCTGTTTCTAGCTGTTCTTTTCTTTCTTCCCTAACCATCTCAAAGACTTTGTGTGAAAGTTAAGAAGAAAAACCGAATAGTCTAACTCCAAATTCCGGCAAAATGGTGAACCGGACCATTACCCTTTCCAATCTGATAGTCTGCTCCGGCAGCAATCACTTTTATCATATACGCTTTGCCTCTCTGAATTGCTTCATCTAGCGACCATCCTTGCGCTAAAAAAGCGGCAATAGCCGAAGAAAGTGTGCACCCTGTGCCATGTGTATTTTTAGTATATATACGCTGCGAGGGCAGCTCCATCAACTCTCCCGTTTCAAAGTTGTAAAATATATCAACCAGTAAATCTTCGGTTAAATGACCTGCTTTCAGCAAAACAGAAACTTTAAATCGAGCTGCAAGTTCGCGAGCTGCATCCGGCAATTCTGCTTGCCCGTATATGCTATCTCCCAATAAGACTTCTGCTTCCGGAATATTCGGCGTTATTACACGAGCAATAGGAATCAATACATTTTTCAACGCATCAATAGCCTCTTCTTGCAATAGATGATCGCCCGAAGTTGCTACCATTACCGGGTCTAAAACGATATTGGTGTAAGGATAACTTTTGAGTGTATCATGAATACCTTGTATCAATTCAGACGAATGAAGCATCCCAATCTTTATGGCATCTGTGCCTATATCATCCAATACGGAGCGTATTTGTCCTTTCACAAAGTCAACCGGTATCGGGTGAACCCCTGTAACTCCTACTGTATTTTCATCAACAACTGCTGTGATAGCACTTGTTCCAAAGCAGCCACATGCTGAAAAAGCCTTTAAATCTGCCTGAATACCGGCACCACCGCTGGGATCACTTCCGGCAATCGTCAATGCTCTTTTATATTGTTTCATCGTTTTCAATCGTTCGTTCTTTAAATTCTCCACTTCTCCATTTCATACGCACTCTGCCAAAACAGCCATTCCATGCGTGTGCACATTACATACGCTTCAGTCATAGCTTTTCGCTGTTCTTCTGTGCAATGAGCAGCTAACTCATCACCGATTGAAAGAGCCAGTTTCGCACTGTTGTCAAACTCCTCACCTCCATACGTGTTGATCCACTCCTTGTAAGGATTGTTTTCAACTGACGAGATTGATAAGATATGCTCACCAACTTTCTGATATACCCAAAAGCAAGGGAGCACCGCAGCTACTGCTACTTCAATAGGTTTTGTATATAAGGAGTTTAATAGAAAAGACGTATATAAACGACAAGTTGGAGAAGGTTCCGTAGCTTTAGCTACCCCCTTTAAAAAGGTTTCATGCATTCCTCTTTCCACATCCATCGTGTCTTTTGTGAAATGCAAGAATGCCTCAGCAAAGTCTTTATTATCCAGGCGAGAAGCAATACCGGCTAACACTCGTCCATATTCAAGTAGATACAAGTCATCTTGAATCAAATAAAAATCAAACACCTCTCTAGGCAATGTACCATTGGATAGTTCTTGAATAAAAGGTTGCTCCAGTATCTTTTCATAGGTAGGAAGAGCAGCTTCCCACGCCATTTCAGACCATTTCATCTTCATGTTGTTTTATTGTTTTTTGTATGATAAATAATTTGTTTTAATTCTTTCGCCGCTTCTTGTGGGTCTGTCGCCGACATAATAGCTGAAACGACCGCCAAACCATCGGCTCCGGCCTCAATTATCGATGCCGCATTGGGAAGATGGATACCACCAATAGCAACCGTCGGGAATCGAGTTGCTGCACGTATAGCCCGCACGCCATCCAATCCTAAAGCCTTAGATGTATCGGTCTTGGTACTTGTATCATATACAGGAGAAACGGCTACATAATCAACGTCTAATCGGTTAGCTTCTTCAGCGTCTGCAACACTTTCGAGTGATAGCCCGATAATACAATTCTTTCCTAACAACTTCCTTGCTACATCAACCGGTAAATCACTTTGTCCCAAATGAACCCCTTCGGCATCGCAAGCTAAAGCGATATCGATGCGGTCATTGATAATTAATGGGACATGGAAAGGTTTAAGGCAGGCTTTAAGTCGTAGTGCCAATTGGTAAAACTCTAAAGAAGAAGCTTCTTTTTCGCGCAGTTGAACCATCGTCACACCACCTTTAACAGCCTCTTCAACAACAGCTTCTAAAGACCGACCTAATGACAACTCACGGTCAGTTACTAAATACAGGCTTACATCCAAGTCCATAACCATTGATTAACTTCTATATAGTTGGTTTATTTTTTGCTCATTCAGTCCGTACAGCTCGTCAAGGAAATTCATCTGCAAGCTGCCCGGTCCCCGCGAATAAGCAACCGCTCTTTCTCCGGCAATACCAACCACTGCCATGGCATGTGTTGCTGCTTCTGCAAAGTCTTTATTGATAGCTGCAAAAGCCGATACTACTGCCGTACAAGTACAACCCATACCTGTCACTGATTCCATCATAGGGTCTCCGTTCTTAATCAGGTAGGTATTATTCCCGTCTGTTATATAATCGGTTTCACCGCTGACTACGACAACTGAATTTGTTGCCTGAGCCAATTCGATAGCTGTCTGGCTAGCCGACTCAGACGAGGCCGTGCTATCTACTCCTTTCGTTGTGATATTATCATTACGTAAAGCGATGATTTCAGAGGCATTACCTCGAATAATATCCGGCTTGCATGTTTCTATAATTTGCTTTGCTGCAACCGACCGATAAGGCGTAGCCCCTACTCCTACCGGATCAAACACAATAGGCACACCGTGCTCACGAGCCGTCTGCCCGGCTATCAACATTGCTTCCACCCATTCATGGGTCAAAGTTCCCATATTCAACACTAAAGCTGATGCTATTTTAGCCATATCAGCCACTTCATTTTTCGAATGTGCCATGACGGGAGAAGCTCCTAAAGCCAACAACGCATTAGCGGTGTTATTCATCACGACCAGGTTGGTGATATTGTGCACTAGCGGAGATACTTTACGAACCGCCTCTAAGTCTTGTATTAGTTTTTGTATATCCATATATTCAAATAAAAAAAGCCGTTCCTTTAGTAGGGAACGGCTATATATTACAATTACACCGAAAGTGTATATTAACTTAATATTTTCTCAATCCGTTTTCCTACGATGTTCATTACAACATATCAGGTTCAAGAGTTTAATCTCAGCCCTTTATCTAAGAGCACCCCTAACAGTGATTGGTTGATTTTTTACAAATATAAGTTTTATATTTCAGAATCCTATACGCATTTCTTCAAATCACCCATACATTCAATAGATGTTTTTTATAAAAAAACGACCGATACTTCTTTGTGGGCGTATCGGTCGTATAAGTTTTTAGTGATATTTAGTCAGCAATTAGCTAATCATCGTAACACTGCGTTTCACAAACTCACTCAATGCTTCGCCTTTTAACAGACCGTTACTCAGCAGAGCCAAGTCTATCAATTGCCCAATTAAGTTATTTCCGGCTGCATATTCATGCAATACAGCATTTGCCTTTCCACGTAATGACGTAACTTGTTGTTCAGCTTTAGTCATCGCTTCCTTCTCTGCTGTCGAAAGTTCTTCTTCTTTCTTTTTAGATTGCGATTCGCGTAGATCTGTTTGCTCTTTTTTCGCTTTCTCCAGTTCCAACATGATGGGGTTCAACTCGTCAGCACAAGCCAATTCTTCCTCAGCAAGTACCTTTTTAATCAACGGGTGATCCGCATTCAACACCAAGTTATAGCTTTCCGGCATTTCGCCATAAAAAGACATACCGGATTGCATAGCAGCCATTTCACGCATACGGCGCATATATTCACTTTGTGTCAGCAACACCGGATTCACTTGCTCTCCTAATGCTTCAAGCGTTACATAAAACTCCATTTTGTCCATTTTTGGCAAACGAGCCTTAAATACTTCTTGCAAAGCTTCTTTTTGCTCTTGATCCAGCTTTACTTCCCCGGCATCTTCTTTTTGTATCAGTTTGTCAATCGTATCACTATCCACACGCACAAAACCGGATTGGTCATTTTTCTGTTCAAACTGACTGATGATATGCACATCCAGTTGTCCGTCCATTTCCAACACACTATATCCTTTGTCTTTAGCTGCTTGAATATAACTATACTGCTCATCCTTATTTGTAGAGTACAAATAGATTAATCGACCGTCTTTATCTGTTTGATTGTCTTTAATCAACGTCTTGTATTCTTCGCTGGTGAAATAAGCGCCACCCACATCTTTCAGCAACGAAAACTTCACAGCCCGGTCATAAAACTTATCTTCGCTCAACATACCATATTGAACAAACAGTTTCAGACTATCCCATTTCTCTTCAAATTGTTTTCGGTCATTCTTGAATATTTCTTCCAGGCGATCAGCAACTTTCTTCGTGATATGGTTGGAAATCTTTTTCACATTCTGGTCGCTCTGCAGATATGAACGAGAAACATTCAACGGAATATCAGGCGAATCAATCACTCCATGAAGTAAGGTGAGAAATTCCGGCACAATCCCTTCAACCGAATCAGTTACAAAAACCTGATTCGAATAAAGTTGAATTTTATTCCGGTTCAAGTCTAAATTGTTTTTGATAAGTGGGAAGTAAAGAATACCGGTCAAGTTAAACGGATAATCAACGTTTAAGTGTATCCAAAACAATGGATCATCACTCATGGGATACAATTCTCGATAAAAGTTTTTATAATCTTCATCTTTCAAATCAGCAGGTTTCTTCACCCATGCCGGTTGCGTATTGTTGATGATATTATCTTCATCCGTATCTACATGTTTCCCATCTTTCCACTCTTGCTTTTTACCAAAAGCTATCGGAATCGGAAGGAATTTACAATACTTATTCAGCAACGTATTGATACGTGATTGTTCCAAAAAGTCTTTATTTTCATCATCAATATATAAAATGATGTCCGTCCCGCGGTCAGCTTTCTCGGTCTCAACCATTTCATATTCAGGTGTACCTTCGCAACTCCATTTCATTGCGACAGCATCATCTTTCCATGATTTTGTGATAATCTCAACACGTTTTGAAACCATGAACGATGAATAAAAACCTAAGCCAAAATGTCCGATAATAGCAGCTGCATCATTTTTGTATTTCTCTACAAATTCTTCAGCGCTGGAAAAGGCTATCTGGTTAATATATTTATCTATTTCTTCTGCCGTCATACCTATACCACGGTCAGAAATAATCAATTTCCCATCTTCTATGCGAACATGAACGGTCAGGTTACCCAACTCACCCTTAAACTCACCTACCGATGCCAGTGTATTTAACTTTTGAGTAGCATCTACTGCGTTCGAGACCAATTCACGTAAAAATATTTCATGGTCACTGTAAAGGAATTTCTTAATAATCGGGAAAATATTTTCACTGGTTACACCAATATTCCCTTTTTTCTGATTGTCTTTTGCCATAGTAACTTCTATTATTTATTTATATTTTTTATCTGTCAAGTATGAATCAAAAAAAATGCCAGATATTTCTACCTGACATTTTGGCTGTTTTTATTTATATAAAACCATCAAGAGGTCTGTTTCTCTTTAATATGATTGACTATCTTACCGCTATCCTTATCGAAGTCAACGACTATCGTATCACCTTCTTTAACCGACGACTTAATAATCATCTCTGCCAATTCGTCTTCCAAATACTTCTGGATGGCACGTTTTAAGGGGCGTGCTCCAAATTGCACGTCATAACCCTTCGTTGCTATAAACTCTTTGGCTTCATTCGATATTTCAATGGTATAGCCCAATCCTTTCACACGTTTATAGAATCCGGCCAACTCAATATCAATAATCTTATAAATAGCTTCTCTATCTAGTTGGTCAAACATTACGATATCATCCACACGATTCAAGAATTCCGGAGCGAAAGCTCTGTTCAAGGCTTTTTGAATCACGCCTCTAGAAAAATCTTTATCCACGTCACTTTCTCCCGGCATACTAAACCCTACTCCACGTCCAAAATCTTTCAGCTGTCGCGTACCGATATTTGATGTCATAATCACAATGGTGTTCTTAAAATCGATACGTCGTCCTAAACTATCTGTTAAGCGTCCTTCATCCAACACTTGTAGAAGCAAGTTGAATACATCCGGGTGAGCTTTCTCTATTTCATCTAAAAGGACTACCGAATAAGGTTTTCTACGTACTTTTTCAGTCAATTGACCACCTTCTTCATATCCCACATATCCGGGAGGCGCTCCAATCAATCTGGATACGGCAAATTTTTCTAAATATTCGCTCATATCAATACGAATCAGTGCATCTTGCGAATCGAACAGATATTCCGAGAGCAACTTGGCTAAGTGCGTTTTCCCCACACCTGTTGGTCCTAAAAACATAAAGGTTCCGATGGGTTTATTCGGATCTTTCAGCCCGACCCTATTTCGTTGAATAGCTTTCACTATCTTCATGACAGCATCATCCTGTCCGATGATTTTTTCTTTCAACTGATCACCCATCTCCAACAAACGTTGGTTTTCAGCCTTCGCAATTCGTTGTACCGGCACACCCGATATCATCGCCACCACTTCGGCCACTTTCTCTTCGTCAACTGTTTCCCGATGTTCCTTCAAGTCTTTTTCCCATTTAGACTTGGCATCTTCCAACCGAAGCAGGTATTGGCGTTCTTTGTCACGGAAACTAGCAGCCAATTCAAAGTTTTGCGACTTAACAGCAGCTAGCTTTTCGTTTCTTGTTACCTCTATCAGATTTTCTAAATCTTCAATTTCCTGGGGAACAATGATATTTGATATATGTACACGCGAACCCGCTTCGTCCAGCGCATCAATTGCCTTGTCAGGGAAATTACGGTCACTTATATAACGTTCTGTCAGCGTCACACAAGCTTTCAAAGCATCTTGTGTGTAACTTACATTATGATGTTCTTCGTATCGGTCTTTGATATTCTCTAATATTTGGAGTGTCTCTTCAGCTGTAGTTGGGTCTACGATTACTTTCTGGAAACGACGCTCCAAAGCACCATCCTTTTCAATATTTTTCCGATATTCATCTAGTGTAGTCGCCCCGATACATTGGATTTCTCCTCTTGCGAGTGCCGGTTTAAGCATATTTGCAGCATCCATTGACCCTGAAGCAGAACCTGCCCCCACAATGGTATGTATCTCGTCAATAAACAAGATAATATTCGGGTTTTTAGTCAGCTCATTCAATATCGCTTTTATGCGCTCTTCAAACTGTCCACGATATTTAGTGCCTGCCACGATAGAAGCCATATCCAGACTAATCACACGTTTATCAAACAAGACTCGTGATACTTTTCGTTGAATAATACGCAAAGCCAACCCTTCTACTATGGCCGATTTACCTACCCCCGGCTCACCAATCAACACCGGATTATTTTTCTTCCGACGGCTTAAGATTTGTGCCAACCGCTCTATTTCTTTCTCACGACCGACTATCGGGTCTAAGCGATTTTCAGCTGCAGCACGTGTCATATCCGTGCCAAAATTGTTCAGCACCGGCGTATCTCCACCCGGCGTTTTGGCTTGTCCGGTCACAGGACCCGGGTTTTGACGACTTGTATCTCCACCGGAAGAACCTTCAAAAGCATCCTCCTCGTCCTCATCTTCGTCGTCAGTAAAGCCATCCGTTATCGCATCTTCTCGCAGATGCTCCATCCCTTTTTCTGAAGACAACTTGTTGTGAAGCAAAGAATAGTCGGCACCCGCTTCGTTTAAGATGCGTGTAGCCACATTAAACTTATCTTTTAAGATAGCTAATAAAAGGTGAATCGTATCAGCCTCTTCGTCTTTAAACAAGCGTGCCTCCAACATTCCTACCCTAAGAATTCGCTCCGTATTTTTACTCACTGTTATCTCTACAGGTATGCTTCCTTCTCCTTCTACTGAGCCTCTCACTTCCTGTTCTATGCGTTCTTTTATATCCAAGACATCAATATCCAGTTCATGAAGCATACGAATAGCCTCACCCTTCCCATCGCGGATGATTCCCAGCAATAAATGCTCCGGTCCGATATGCGTATTTTGAAGGCGTCCGGCTTCTTCTCTACTATATATAATAACGTCTTTAACTCGTTTTGAAAAATTATTCTTCATTTTTCTACTCCTCTTTGTATTTCTAAAAAGTAAATAACCATGAATATATGAACAAATACTATGCCATTGTTTACAAAAGCTGTAAACCCTCTCGTAACATGCCAGCTTTACTCATTCTCTGTTATTTCTACATGCTGTTATGATGCATAAAGACCATTTAATAGAATCATAACACTCAAAAGTACAAAAAATAATTTTCCCCTTTGTCTCATAAGTATCTATATACAAATCAATCGTATCTACCGTACAAAGAACCCTTTTCGCATATACTTAATACAAAAAGGGTTCTCGAATTACTTGCTATCGTTTAACGCATAGAAACTATTGCCGATCTTTTAATTTCTGTTCCAGCATCTTTATATAATAGCCACCTACCACCGAACGCCCCTTGAAGCCACGACGATGAGGCTTATCTGTAAATACCCAGTCTGACATAGGAACACGATCGATTGTCTCATTCATAAACAGATAAAGCGGATCTATAAACTTTTCAAATGTTTCTGCATCATCTGCCAGAGTTGCCGTCCAAACAATCCAATCTGTTTTCGTATAGGTTTCTCTATTATCCAAAGGCGTTCCATACTTATTCTGCTTAGTTAAATAATAAGGCAGTTCCTTCTGCGCCACCTCAGCCGGGAAAATATTCATCTGCATCAACTTATCCCAAATCAGATTATACTTCAAGCTCCAAGTGCCCGGTTTGTCAAAGGTTAATCGGTAATGATCGCCATCATCTGCCATTGATATCCATTCTTGCGCCATGGCTCGTGCTTTTGAAGTGTATTCTTCTGCAATACCATTTTCACCCAACATTTCAGCCAGTTTGCCATAAGAAGCAATACCCATGATAGCTTTAACTGATAAATTGGCATTATGTGCGAAATGACCGGCAAAGTCATCAGTACATAACTGATTTTCCGGATCAAGACCATGTTCTAACAGATAGTCAGCCCAAACAGTCAAGACATCCCAATGTTTTTCTGCATACGAAGCATTTCCCTCCATATAGGCAATAGCTGCTGTAACTACCAACATATTTCCGGCCTCTTCAATAGGCATATCACCCCCATAAGTCTGTCCATTAGCCAGCGGATAAGTACCCACATCATGTGAAGGAAATGGTTTCACCCATTTTCCGCTTTCACTATAATAGAATATATGATTAAGAAGCCCTTTAGCCAACTCTACATTATAATATAAGAATAAAGGCGAAGACGGATAGGTGATATCCACCGTACCAATTGACCCATTACTGTCATTTTCTTTCGACAACCATAGCAAATCGCCATTTGGAGCTTTAGCGAGCTTATGCGCAGAAACTGCCTGTCTATAAGCTAAAGCACAGAGCTCGGCATATTTTTTCCCACCGGCAGATATGGCTGTTTTCATCAATTGCTTGTCAAACTGATAACATTTCTTCATCAGCTGTTCATACGTTTTATTGGCAGCATGAAACTGTTCTTCAATCGAGCTTTTCCCTTCGGCGTTCCAATAAGGACGAAGATTCTCTCCAAAATATTGAATGGAATAAATATCATCATAGCCAATCATGATTTTGGCTGAAAAGTCTTTCACCGAACCCACCTTATGAGTCATGGACATATGTGCATCGCCATTCATTCCTTTCTCCGCTTGTTCACCTTCAGAGTCGGATGCAAAAAGAGTCCTCAGCGCATCGCTACTTCCAATACGTGAAGTTCTATCCTCTTTTTCAGCTACCAGATAGAAATATCCCCAATCAATTCGGATATCATCTCCTTGCTTACCCAATATGTTTTGTTCTTTACTGCCTGATTTCAAAAACAACAGCCCGTTGTCCTCCAAGCGTTCAGTAACACATTCCTGATAAGGTTGATTCAAAGCCCAGCGTGGTGATGCTTCAAAATAAAACTGCACATCATGTGGTTGTCCATCATTCGACGATACGGCATAGGTTATATAGTTGACCGGACGACTCAATAGAGATAAATCATCCATAAAAAGCGGTGCAGTAAAAGTCAATTTCAGGTCAAGCCCTCCACAAGTAAATACGTAATGTGTCTGCATGGCTTGCACATCAACCAACTGTTGAGTAGCTGTCTTTTCCAAAACCGTAAATTCATCTTTCTGTACTAATAAACCAAAATCAAGCAAACCATTCGCTACCGGATTCGTGCAGGTAGCAGCCAGCAAATTCTCTCCTTTACTCAATGTTTCAACCACCTCGTCCGGCAGTTTAAATAGTTTGTTCTTATTACAAGTAGGACCCGTATTAAACACCTCTTTCCCATTGATATAAAACACGGCATCATCGTCATTAGAATACTCTAAATAGACCTTTCTCCCCCTCAAATCTTCTTCCAAATTGACACTTCTTCTCACCCAAATATCACGGTCGGTCCAATCGGTCTTAGCCGTTGGCTCATTCACCTTTGTGCCGAATGCCCCCGGTGCTTTCTTCCAGCCGGAATCATCAAATCCGGCTTCTTCCCAGTTCGAAGATGGTTTTGTTGTCGTATAACGTCCTATCCATTCACCCTGTTCAGAAGTAGGAACTACCGGATGCAATTCAATATCTTCCGTACCCATAAAACGATAAATAACTCCATCTACTTTTACAGCTCCAATCAGCGGAAACTCTTTTTCTGTCCAATGTCGTACAGCTCCATCATACAAGTTATCCGTCATTGACCAGGCACTGGTGTAAGGGTCAATACTTACCAAAGGATAAGCCGGAGGCCTTAAATCACTTTTTATCACCTCATAGTCACCTACGCCCTTACTTGTACAAGCAAACAAGAAGAGCAAAGGGAAAAACATATACACATACTTTTTTTTCATGGGTTTAACTATCTATTGATTATTACTTTTCTGGTTTTTGTCAAACACATACTTAGCCAACACCGCATAAGTGGTTGCATAAGTAAACATAAACATCCCCTCCAGTTTATTTTCTTCTTTGGGAGAGAGCCAGCCTGCTAACAGGTTTGTAGGTAGCAAGTCTTTATGTAAAAAATGGGTATAGCCATAATCCAGGTTTTGTTGAAAGGTATTTATATACGCATGAGCCGGTTCATAGATGGACGATACATCTAAGAAACCATGCAATAAGACTAGATTAAACCAGTTAGAAAATCCACGTACATCATAGCTATAATAGTCCGGAAGAGTTTTGCCTAAATGAGCAAAATATTGAAAGCTGGCATCCGATAGCCGTCTTACGTCTTCTTGATAGCGTCTGTCACCTGTCACCCGATACAACTCAGCAGCTCCACTAAGCATCGTGCCGCTATTATAGGAATAAGGAGGACCTATGCATGTTCTTAACGGAGTATTTGTTCGGTACTTCAAGCCTTTCACCTCTTCATAAACGATATCACAATTCGGGTCGCACCCGCCCATCATATCATCATACACGCCTTTTTCTGTCAATAAATGCTCTTGCTGCCAAGCATATATTTTCTTTGCAAAAGCCAAATAATAATCAGCCTTCTTCTCCCTCTGCACACGGCGCGTTTCTCTATCTGAAACGTCTATATATCGGTGTTCAATAGTAGCAGAATCATCTTTATATATCTCATACAATCCAATCAATGAACTCAACATGGGTGCATTGCTACATGCGTGCTTGGTGGTATAACCGGGTCCCCACGGAATGCCGCCATTTTCTTTTCCATGCTTATCAATGGTACAATCCCAACCATCCAAGACATACTCCGTCAGATATTCAGCCTTCGACAGATAGTCTTCATCGCCCGTTAGTCTATACGATTGCAAAAACTCACGAATCAGCCACATTTGGTCGTCATAGACATTCAACACCCCGGTGACGTTAGCAGCCCCTTTCTCTCGTGCCCTATCAACCGCATAGACGGTCCAGTTTTTAGTTTGCGTATAGGAAGTCAACTCAAACGTACCCAGATAATAGTCTGCACCTTGGTAAAGTTTATTCAGCCACTCTTCATACCGTTTTGCATGAGTTGCATAGAACTCAACCTCTCCTTGTTCTTTATAGAAATCCAAAGCAGCTAGTATAGAGTTGACCGCCTCAATAGCGCTGGTGTACATCCAGACACTAGCTTTTTCATCGGGTTGCTTATCTGTATAAGGATTGAAATACCGATACATCGTCAGCCCATCAGACTCTTTAAAATAACAAGATAGCGCCCTATCAGTCAACTGCATAGAGCGCAGCAAGTTTTGCTTTGAAAGATTATCAGACGTAATTACTCCTTGAGGTTTCACCTCGTCAGAAGCCGCAACTATCGTTTGGCTACAGGTAGCCACTAAAAAAAGAATAAACGACGAGCGTAGTATATTTCTCCCCATTGATAAAGTCATATTAAAGGTATAGCATTCATCTTTATAGACATTCTATACAAATCTGCATGAAGGTCATACTGTGTGTATAAGTCTAGACAAACTTACTAAAAAAGGGAGCTCTACAAATATATTTTACGAGTATTATATTATTTTACA
>CAZSWS010000032.1:28192-29401 GCA_964610765.1 uncultured Parabacteroides sp. | reverse complement strand
GATACACGCAAAGAAGGGCGAATTCACTTAAGCTATGGTTGTGAGGGATTCTTGGGAAATTACGAAGGCGAGGTACGCAACAACTTTTTCTTTTGCCGTGCAGGTATTAATATTGGGTCAGTCCTAGTAGACGGTTCCATCTCAGCCTGCCCCAATCTGCGTAGTAATTTCACACAAGGTAATATTTATACCGATGATTTTATGACGATATGGAACACCCGCTATCAAAAATTTCGCGACCGTGAATGGATGAAGAAAGGTATTTGCGCCGATTGTAAATCATGGAAATACTGCCAAGGAAACGGCATGCACTTAAGAAATGAAGAGGGCGAGCTGCTCTTCTGTCACCTAAAACGCTTAAAAATGGCAGAAGAAAACAAGGAACAATAAAGCATCTTCTTGAACTTTACTTAAACATGCTGATTAAATTCAGCAATAAGTTCGTTATCGCACTCCTATTTGTTCATTTACGCACTTTTCCTTTTCTACAAAAACAACCAACCAGGTAGTAAACAGGCATTTATGCAAATGGCATGTTATTTGATAAGATATCAATAGAATAAAAAAGTCATTTGCCTAGGTGGTTCATTGCTTTCAACAATGAACCACCTGTAAATACCATAAAGAAAAGATGATTAAAATACTGCTTCAATCGCTCAAGATTCTTTACCGTTTCCGGACCTATAACCTGATTAATATCGTTGGATTGGCTTTAGGCATTGCTTGCTTTATATGGATTGCACGTTATATCCATAGTGAAATGACCGTGGAACATTTCAATAAAAACATCGATCGGGTGTACTTAACCACAACAGAAACTAAAAGCAGCATGGGGGAAGTCTATTTTACTTCACCTACGAACACTAGTGGCTCGGATAAATATATGGAACTATTTTCACATCCTTCGGTTAAGCACGCAAGTATAATGGCCCTCTTGGATGAGGATAAAATATTCAATAACGAATATGGGTATCATACACGGGTTTTAGCTACAGACAGCAATTTTACCCACATACAGAAATATCCGATAATTTATGGAAATGACAATCTCGCACAGAAAAACACGGCTCTGATAACGACCGAGTTTGCTCAAAAAGTCTATGGAAAAGTGAATGTAGTCGGTGAAACTTTTCAATATTCAGGAGGTTATTTCGTTACTATTGTAGGTGTAATTGACCGCTTACCCTACAAAAGTTTATTTTCATTCGA
>CAZSWS010000032.1:0-28092 GCA_964610765.1 uncultured Parabacteroides sp. | reverse complement strand
TTACTATTGTAGGTGTAATTGACCGCTTACCCTACAAAAGTTTATTTTCATTCGATATTATTCTATCAGCCAACTTAAATGAATTCACTATTTTGAAAGGAATAAACACCTTATTCTTATTAGAAGAAGCTGCCGATTTTCAGACCATCAATAAACAGTTTAATGAATTTTCATATACTCATTTATATCGTGGAGATATAAAGTTGCAGCTATTCCCGATAAAGGAGGCCTATTTTGAAAAACATATTCACTCTCATTCTTTTAAAAAGGGTAACCCGTGGAGTCTGCTTGTTCTTACAATTATTGGAATCATCGTCCTTTCAGTTGCCATACTAAACTATATCAATATCTATACCGTTGTCTTAAATAAACGGAGTAAAGAATTAGGCGTCCGAAAAGTATTTGGGAACAACCATGGATGGCTCTTCTCTCAGCTGCTTACTGAAAATCTGTTGATGATTACGCTCTCTATTTTACTTGCCCAGTCTATAGTTGCGATAGGAAGTGGCTATTTAGAAAAAAACATCGGCTTGGAGCAAATCGTAAATACACGTTTTGACCTTCTCCTAATCGGTGCACTCTTATTTGCCCTATCGGTAGCAGTCTCCATCTATCCATTCGTCAAATATAACTACACACAGTCGATTCAATCCATTCAACGGGTAAACATCAAACAAGGGGGTAATCTTGTTCGGTATTTCTTCTTAACTTTTCAATATACTCTCACCATATTTATCTTAACCGTTTCCATTTTCATGGGGAGGCATGTCTATGCCATGCTTCATGCGGACCTGGGATATAAAACAAAAAATATCATTCAGGTAGATTTTAGTACTTCACACTATCAAGGAATGTCTAGTTTGGAAGAAGAATGGCAAAGGAAGAAAAATAAGGGCATACAAATTAAACAACAAGTAGATCAGGCGCTAAGCTCTTCTCCTCTTTTCACTACCTGGAGTTTAGCAGACAGACCAAATGCTTTTGAAAAGAATATTAAAATGAAATTATTGCCGGACGGTGTGGACAAAGAGGTGGAAGTAATCCTTACAGATATGCAATGGAAAGACCTGTATGAACTCACAGTAGTGGCAGGTCGATGGTGGGACGAAAGCTCCGTTTTTGCTCAATATGACCTGATCGTAACAGAATCATTCCTGCAATATTATGGTATTGAAAACTTTAGCGAAGCCTCTATTCAAACCGAAAGGCGACTATGGTGGAGTACAGGTGTAGACATCGATACAAATCCACCCTATCGGATTGTGGGTATCCTTAAAGACTTTAGAGCCGGTCACTTGGCAAAAAAGGATTTACCATTATGTCTCACCTACCGTGGAGATAGTCGAAAACTGGAAAATCCTGGAGTCTTTACCATCGCTTTCAGAGAAGGGCGAACACAAGAAGCGATTGATTTTTTAAGCAAGCTTCATGAAGAAACGATTGGTGGAGAGTTTAATTACACGTTTGTGGACGACGAAGTCAAAGCCATGTATCAAGAAGATAAGAAAGTAGCTACTACTTATATTTTATTCACATGCATAGCCATCATTATCTCTATGCTAGGGCTGTTTAGTATGTCGCTTTTCGACATTCAGCGTCGGTATAAAGAAATAGGCATTCGCAAAGTAAATGGAGCAAGCATACGTGATATCTTTAAGTTGTTCATCCGCAAGTACACCATTATGCTACTCATCGCTTTTACTGTTGCTTCGCCTCTTGCATATTTTGCTATCGCAAGATACCTCAGCAACTATGCTTTTAAAATTGCTATCTCCGGATGGTTTTTTGTTGGAAGCTTCTTGCTGACTGCTGCCGTATCTCTGCTTACGATAATCTATCAGGTTATAAAAGCCGGACGTTCCAATCCGACGGATGCTATAAAAATAGACTAAGAGAAGATAAAGAAAAGAGGAAGGAAGTTATCAAGGCGCTTACCGCTCTCCGGACAATTCTTGTTGTAATTCTTCGGCAGAGATATTCACTATTAGCTTTCCTTTTTTAGCTACAGAGATTTGTCCTCGTTCTTCAGAAACAATAATCACAATGGCATCCGTTTCGATGGACATACCTAACCCGGAGCGGTGTCGTAGCCCCATTTCTTTAGGGATATCAGCATCATAAGCTACCGGCAATATACAGCCGGCCGCTTTGATCCGCCCTTCGGCAATAATCATAGCCCCATCATGTAAAGGACTGTTTTTGAAGAATATGTTTTCAATCAAACGGGCATTCACATCTGCATTAATTATCTCGCCCGTATGTTCATAAATGGAGAGGTCCATTTCTTTCTGTATGACAATGAGAGCTCCGGTCTTCTTTCGAGCCATATTCATACTGGCCAACACAACCGGTGCAATATATTTCCCTTCCGGGTCTAATTTCGAGTTGTTTCTAAATAGATTGGCCAGGAACCGCCATCCGCGATGCGACCCCAAGGCATATAAAAATCGCAGGATATGGTCTTTAAAAAGGATAACCAACACAATAACTCCTACACTCATCACGCCATCCATGATAGCACCCAGAAGCTTCATTTCAAGCACCCAGGAAACCAAAACCCAAAGGATAACCACCGAGATAATGCCACTGAACACAGCCAGTGTCCCGGATGTTTTCATCAACTTATAGAATTCATATAAGATGAATGCCACAAGTAGGATGTCGATTAAATCTTTAATGCCAAACTGAATCCACATATCAGGTTTTATTGAGTGATACTTGTTTTAGTTTTTCAACAATCTTAACAGCCTCAACTGCCGCTCGAACATCATGCACACGCAAAATGTGCGCCCCTTTCATAAGTGCAGCCGTATTAAGCACAATGGTTCCGGTCAAACTTTCTTCGGCAGATGTTTCTAACAGTTGCCAAATCATTCGCTTTCTGGAGATACCCACTAACAAGGGAAGTTCAAAAATATGAAATTCATCCAATGAAACCATCATTTCATAGTTTTGATTTTGATTTTTACTAAATCCAAAGCCGGGATCAATGATAATATCGTTGACTCCAAGCTGCCTAAGATTATACACTTTAGCTGCAAGATCAGTGAGGATATCATCCATCAAATGGTCGTAATCTGTGAGCTGCGACATGGTTTTAGGCGTCCCACGCATGTGCATCAAAATGTAAGGGACTTGCAGAGAGGCAATGGTCGAAAACATTTCCGGGTCTAACGTACCCCCCGAAATGTCATTGATAATGGATGCCCCGTATTTTTCGACCGATTGGCGTGCGACTGACGCCCGAAAAGTATCGACTGAAACAGGGATATCCGGATAGTGAGAGGATAGTATCTTTAATGCTATAGATAAGCGTTGCATTTCTTCTTCTGAAGAAACATCTTGCGCATTGGGGCGTGACGAGTAGCCACCTACATCAATCCATTCACCTCCTTCAGCTAAAATTTCTTCTATGCGAGCGGTGATGTCTGCTTCCGTTTGCTTTCGGCTGCCACTAAAAAAAGAGTCGGGTGTTACATTCAATATTCCCATCACTAACGGATGAGAAAATGATACTAATCGTCCTTTGCAATTCACAGAAAGTCTATCCATTACATTGTGTAAAAATAACTAACTAGTACAAAAGTAGATAAATAATACAATATACATTATTTTTGTACCAACAAACAAAGCTTAACAAACTAGTATTATGTCAATTTATTCACTTTATAAATTGTTTATACAACATTCAGAGATTACGACTGACAGTAGAAAAACCCCTATCAACTCGTTGTTTTTTGCACTTAAAGGCGAAAACTTTGATGGCAATGCCTATGCTGAGAAAGCCTTAAATGCAGGCTCAGCCTATGCTATCATAGATGACCCTGCCTATGTAAAGGGAGAACGAACTATCCTGGTTGATGACGTACTCACCACCATGCAAAAGCTGGCAGCCCATCACCGAAAGGTGCTTGGGATACCTGTTATTGGCATCACCGGCAGTAATGGAAAAACAACTACGAAAGAATTATTGGCAGCCGTTCTATCCAGCAAATTCAATTTGTTATATACGGAAGGGAATCTAAATAATCATATAGGCGTTCCGTTGACTTTACTTCGTCTGAATCACGACCATGAAATGGCTATCATCGAAATGGGTGCCAGCCACGTGGGTGAAATAGCTGAGCTATGTAAAATAGCTCAGCCTGATTACGGAATGATAACCAACGTGGGGCAATCCCATTTGGAAGGCTTTGGTTCGTTTGAAAATGTTATCCAAGCTAAAGGCGAACTGTATGAGTATCTTAGAAAAGCCAATGGGACTGCTTTTGTAGATACAGATAACGACACGTTAAAAACATTATCCAAAGGATTAAAGAGTATTAGTTATGGATCATCAGACGATGTTTTTGCTTATGGTGAGCTGATCGAAGCTGATCCATATATGTCGTTCGTATGGAAACAACAAGGCAAGCTTCATACGGTCAACACGCAACTAGTCGGGGGATACAACCTAAAGAACGCCCTTGTTGCTGTAGCAGTAGGTCGATTTTTCAAAATACCTGCCGAACGCATCAGCCGCATAATTTCAGGATATGTCCCTACCAATAATCGTTCGCAGTTGCATAAAACAGCCAAGAATGTACTCATCATTGATACATACAATGCGAATCCAAGCAGCATGAAAGTGGCATTAGAAAATTTTTCAGCCATGAAAGCCCCTAAAAAAGCATTGATTATAGGAGGGATGAAAGAATTGGGAAAAGACAGCCAAGCCCTTCACGAAGAGATATTGAAACAAATAGACCATATAAAAGCAGATACCGTTTGGCTATGCGGTGAGCCCTTCGCCTTTGCCGCCAAGACACACAATTGGTTTGAAGATGTGAGCACATTACGCAAGCATATACAAGCAAATCCACTCAACGGATATCAAGTGCTCATAAAAGGCTCTCATAGTATTGAACTCGAAAAAGTAATAGACGTACTTTAACAAACGAATCAAGCTAGCACGATAACACACAACATAAAAAGCAAAAACATGGACAACAATCAACCCGGAAACGAAATTCAAATTGAACTATCAGAAGAAATGGCACAAGGAACTTATGCCAACCTAGCAGTCATCTCGCACTCTCAATCTGATTTCATCCTCGACTTTATTCGTATAGTGCCCGGAGCACCAAAAGCAAAAGTAAAAAGCCGCATCATTCTGACACCGGACAATGCGAAAAGGCTTCTTTTAGCTCTTCAGGACAATATCAGAAAGTTTGATGAGCAAATGAAAAATCAAGACACCGCTAATTTCGAAGATTTCATGCCACCATTTGGCGGAGCACAAGGAGAAGCATAAGTTGTTCTTTAAAGACTGTTAGTCTGAAGAAAACTCTTTTTGTTAATAGCCAGAAAATCATTTCGTTTTTAACAAAATTATTTTACTTTTGCGCTAGAAGTATATCTAGGGTGACTAAGATTTTCAAGAGCGGCTCTTTGATAAATAATTATTCTTCATGTAACATGATTTTTTGAGTTAAATAATATATTCACTCAAGATATATCAAGGGAACCCTTTTTAACCAAACAAGTACTAAATGTTTATACATTTATATCATACATCACATTTTAACATTAGCCATATAGCTAATAACCAGAATAATTATAATCATTTCACTTATGAAAATTAATTCAATTCTTAATTTCTTTTCGCCGAAAGATATGATATTCTTTCCGCTGCTAAGAAATGCCGCCGACTGTCTTGTCAAGTCATCCAATTATCTACTGGAGTTGTATCAAGACCCCATGAACATCTCTAAAAGAGAACAACTCAGCAAGCTCATCAAAAATGAGGAATTGGAAGGAGATCGCATTACTGCAAGAATCATGAAAGAGCTGAACAACAACTTTATCACACCTTTTGACCGGGAAGATATCAACATGTTGATTGACCAAATGGATGATGTGAATGATGAGATGTACCGTTCAGCCCACAAAGTTGTTCTCTACTCACCTAAAAGGCTTCCGGAATGTGCCCTTAAAATGGCAGAACTTATAGCCCAGGGGTCTCAGGAGATACATGCAGCCGTAAATGAGCTTGACACTATCAAGAAAAAAGACGGAGGGTTCAAACAATACTATCGAACAATTAAACACATCGAAGAAGAAGGTGATGTTCTTTTTGAGTCGGGTATTATGAACTTATTCAAAGATGAGGCGGATCCAACTGAATTACTGAAATCAAAAGAACTTATTCAGTGTTTAGAGAAAACAATCAACCGTATCAACTCGACCGGAAAAGTATTGAAAACTATTTATATCAAATACGCATAAATCATCCAGGGACATGACATTATTAATCATTGTAATCGTCCTTGCGATTATTTTTGACTTTATCAACGGTTTCCATGACGCAGCAAACTCTATTGCTACAGTCGTCACCACAAAGGTGCTCACTCCTACTCAAGCTGTTATTTGGGCGGCATTTTTCAACTTTATCGCCTATTTTATTGCAGTTCACTTTTTAGGTGGATTTGGTGAAAGCATCGCCAACACAGTAGCAAAAACCGTTGAATCAGAATTCATTACGACACAAGTTGTGATGGCCGGGCTAATTGCAGCTATCACTTGGAACTTAATCACTTGGTGGTTTGGTATTCCCTCTTCTTCATCGCATACACTAATTGGAGGTTTTGCCGGAGCAGGTATTGCCGCATCCGGATTTCAAGCTGTTCATTTGGAAACAGTAGGATTCATTGCCATCTTTATTGTAGCCGCTCCATTGATTGGGATGGTGAGTGGGATGATTATAACCATCCTAACTCAACATGTGGTTAAAAAAGTACCTTCTCGAAAAGCAGACCGTTGGTTCAAAGGGCTTCAGCTTTTATCATCGGCACTACTTAGTATTGGTCACGGACTGAACGACTCACAAAAGGTTATCGGTATTATTGGCGCTTTATTAATTGCCAACCAACACTTACCCAACCTGCCTCATTGGATGGAAATGACCAATATGGGTGAAATGCATGACTGGATTCCGCTTGCCTGTTTCACAGCGATTGCTGCCGGAACAATGTCAGGAGGATGGAAGATTATGAAAACGATGGGTAGTCGTATAACAAAAATCGGTTCAATGGAAGGCTTTTGTGCTCAAATGTCCGGTTCTGTTACCCTATTTATTTCGGAAGCTCTGCGTGTACCGGTTAGTACTACACACGTAATCACCGGTAGTATTATGGGAGTTGGCTCTGTCAAACGTCTTTCAGCAGTACGCTGGGGAGTAGCCGGCAATCTGGTATGGGCTTGGGTTCTTACTATCCCTGTTAGTGCACTGCTTGCCGGAGCATTCTTCTATATCATTCACTGGTTAGGAATATAAACAGTATATACACAACTAGAACTATCTAGTTGGCGTCATAAAAGCATATCTCAATCTATGAGATGTGCTTTTTTTTATTTTAGACCAGACCGCCAATGGTAATCAGCAAAATTCATGAAGCACTCCCAATCATAGGCAATGATATCATGATCGCCTGTACGTATATGATAGCCTATCATTCCATAGACAGGCATGTTTACTTTAGGCATTTTCTTAGCAGGCATGCCCTCTCTTCCTAAAAATTCATATACCGATGAGGCTTCAACACACGATAAAAACTCACCTTTAGGGTCGGCCCATGTATCATTTTCAGCACTGGCTACATATACCGGGCGCGGAGCTATAGCTGCAAGTAGCTCGTGCTGATCAATGGGCATTGTTTCTTCCTTTTTATCATACTTCCGATAATTTGTACAAAACCAATGGGGGAATACATGATTAATTCTTTCAACTGTTTCACCAAATTTTCTTTTGGCTAAAGCAGCTCCTGTACAGCCGGAATTATTTGAAATAACCATGGCAAACCGCTCATCTTGCGCCCCTGCCCATAAAGCGGCTTTACCCTGTCTGGAATGCCCGATGACGGCTATTTTATCTTTATCTATAGACGGATTGGTCACTAAATAGTCCATAACACGGGATAAGCCCCACGACCAGGCAGCTACTGTCCCCCATGAACTATCAGTCCTTTCTTGATCGAATAACTTATGAACACCACTTACAAACTGATCATGATAGTCTGTATCTACATCCCCATAATACAGCGTAGCAACACCATAGCCCCTGGCTATAATTTGCTCTAATGGCCAGCGATGTACATGCCTTCCTCTATCTTTTTCCGGAGACCAGTCCGGTCGGTTGCTGGCACTGGCAAGCGGCAATAAAATATCCGGTTCATGGGTCACACTTTGATTTCCAAAATAATTGTAACCCATAAATAAAGGAACCGGTTTCTGAGCATGTGGCAGATAAAGAAGCACATCTAGATGGACAGACACCCCATTATTAACCAAGGTCAGTCGAATTTCTTTTCGAACAGCTGTATTATTTAATGCATCATGAATAACAGATCGTTGTTCTGCAATCATATAGCCTGTCCATACAGGAGACACCCCATAAACTTCAGTTTCAAACAAGGATAGAATTTCTTTTCTACGCTCCAGCCAATCAATATAATTCTCTACTTGCTTGCCTGACTCAAACACCAACGGATTAGGCAATGCGTAAGATTCAACTTTTGATTCATCCAAGTTGGGTGTAAATTCAAACGTCTGCGCAGATAACACAAAAGGTAAAAGCACAAAAAATAATAAGGTGGTAGTTAACGCTTTCATATGTATTAGGAGTTATTTAAAATCCTCCACAAAATACGAAAACATCCTGAAAAGGGTAGGATAAGTTAGAAATTAAATTCCAGGCGGAAGCGAAGACCATGGTTTGGTGACCCTTCGTGATTCCGATAGCTCAGCCTCCATACATAATCCAGACGGACAAATTTTAATATATTAGCGATACCCGCACTAATTTCCATATAGGGCTGGTTGCTCATCATATACGTATTGGCCGGAAATTCAAACAATCCGGGATGACCTTTTGCCGGATTATTCTTATCACTCAACCCGCCCCAGAAACCTTTGAAGTTGATTACTTCCCGCAATTGCAAGTACTTCAACAAAGGAATCCGATTGAAGATAGTCCCATTAATATAGTAGGTAATGTCCCAAGAGGCATATTGGTCATTGATAAACTCTAACGGATTCAACAATGCATAAGATTCAAGCTGTACAGTATAAGAAATATTGGCATTTGGAAGTATTAACATGGGGAAAGGAGCCTTAGTCCATACCTTCCCGGCTTTCGCAATGGCATCAATATATCCGGCAGCAGGCAACCATATACGTTTCTGAATACCAATATCTGTACGGTTATAATTATAGTCAGACCCTAAGAATCCTTTTCTTCCTACTACATGCGAAAGCGTAAAAACCGGAGCATCCTGCGTGATAGGGTATCGGAAGTTTCTAGTCTCATAGAATTTTTCATTAGGTGCCCAGCGTATCTTAAACTCCATTTCAGCTGTCGTATAGTCTTTTATAAGAAGACGTGAGCCATCAGGCTGAATCTGATTGAACGGTATATATTTAGAAGCTGTTTCTTTTTGATGACGCAAAGCCGTTTCAAATCGCCAACCTGAATGATTTTCGTACGTGTAATTCAATTCCGCTTTACGCAGATAAGTCATCATATTGTTTTCTTTTCTTTTCAGCATTAAAAAAACATTATCCTTATTCGTATACAGATATTGTTGTCCCAACTGATTCACATCATATCCATATTCGGCACGGATAGAGTGAACGGGAAAAGCCTTTCTAAACTGCTTTTTCTTATTGAATGAATACTCTGCCAGCAGGTTATATTTCCATTTGCCATCGCGTGTACCGTAAGCAGCAAAGCCATCTAAAAAGAAATTGGGGGTGAGGGCCGTTGTTGTTGTTCCTCCTAAACGAAGTCTAGTTCCTTCAAGCGTATTTCCACTGATAAACGTATTGACAGGTCCGAACTCAAACTTACTGTCTTTCTCATCTCTTGCTGTGGCTACATAGCCTCCAACAAAAGCAGAAACTACTTTTTCTGTATAATAAAAAGCCGGAACAGCGCGTAAACGCTCCATCAGGTCGGCCATGCTTTTTTTGTCATTCTTGTTTTTGTCATACCGAATCTCAGCCCAAAACTCATCCGATTTATCATTCGCATCCGGCTCTTCAATCACCTGTCTACCCTCTTCAAAAACAGCCATATCGGTGGGCGGTTCGAATGAGTGATTAGACAAGGTACTCACTCGCCGGGCATACATGCCCCGGCTTTTATCTGTCAGTCGAAATTCGGCAATGATATCATCCTTCATCAGCAAACGTGTATTATCAGGCATTTGCTTGAAATCCTGAACAATAGTCATCCGATCTAGAAAGTTGATATTGATATCTTTAGGAATATTTAAAATGACTTTTTGTAGAAAATTAGCCGAATCATGTGTGAAAAATAAATGTCCGGTAAATCCGAATGACTCTGAATTGTAAGGTACAAAACCTAAATCAATACACTCTCTACCTTCAATCATGACTGTATCCAGTAAATAGTATTTATAGAAATAAGGGGCCATACTTGATAGTGGACTCACAAAACGAGTCAAAAATAAAGGGACATTGTTTTGAAAAATATCCACTTCGGTAAACACCTCTTCCAAAAACTGCTTAACGCCTTGTTCATTCAAGACCTCATCCACTCCGGCACTTTTAGCTGCCGAAATCACACGACGCTCACGTTTGGGAGATTTCCTAAAAAAAACCGACTCATACTTCTCCTTGTCCAGCATAGGAAGAATTGGCTTACCTGAAACTTCGGATGTATCTACAAATTCATGCAAAAAATCGAATTTCCTAAACAGCCATTTCTTCTGCACCTCCTCTGTAAAGTCATTCAGGGCTAAAGTAATACCTTCATACTGCTGATACGAATAGTAATCCTTGTTACGAGGATCATTCTCATCACGCTTATCTATCATCTTCTTCACAAACTCAACAGCCGGATTATTCTTACGGGAGTATTTAGCCTTTTTGGGTCGTATGACAGCCTCTTGCAATTGATAGGATGTCGGTTCCATTTCAATCACTAAATCATTTAACCGCCTCGTATTTAACTTTGTAAAATAATCTTTATACCCAACAATAACAACCTGTAACGTATCTCCATCCGTAGTTGTACGCATAGAAAAACGCCCCATTAAATCTGTTTGCACGCCCAGCTTGGTTCCTTTTATATAGACAGAAGCAAAAGGGATTGCTTCTTTTGTCGATACGTCGCGCACCACACCTTGCACCCGAATAGTAGATTGTGCATGGATAAAAAAAGAATTTATCAAGAGCGAAAGAAGTAAAAAAACCTTATATCGCATAATTGTTATAACCTAATTTATATCGCAATTTTTTGGATGGTGCAAATATCCGCTTTTATTCGGAGAATAAATCTTAAATAAAATCATTATTAGCCTTTATAACAGTCTCAGAAGTTGAATTTAAATAAAGAATCAAAAAAGAACGTTAAGAAAGAATGCATATCATCTCTAAAAAGTCTTTAAAGTCATTTGTAAACTGTATTTTTGTTCAATCTATAAATAATATCTACATAGGCAATTATGAAAAATGTAAATGTAAAAGAAGCCAAAGGTAAATTAGGCGTCTTGGTTATTGGAGTTGGTGGAGCTGTTTCATCCACCTTTATCATAGGTACGTTAGCCGTTCGCAAAGGACTTAGCCAACCTATTGGTTCAATTACCCAGTTAGCAACAATGCGTCTTGGAAAACGTAATGAAAATCGTTTCCCAAAAATCAAAGATGTTGTTCCATTAGCAGGTTTAGATGACCTTGTATTTGGAGGATGGGATATTTTTTCGGAGAATGTCTATGACGCAGCTGTACATGCTGAAGTTCTAGATAGAAAAGACATTGATGGTGTAAAAGATGAACTTCAAGCCATCAAGCCTATGAAAGCTGTCTTTGACCAAGATTACGTAAAACGCTTACACGGCACTCATACCAAAACTGGCGACAGCTTATGGGATCTTACTGAGCAAGTGCGCGAAGATATACGTAACTTCAAAAAAGAAAATAACTGCGACCGCATGATTGTTATGTGGGCAGCTAGCACAGAAGTATTTATTGAGATGAGCGAAGAGCACCAAACTCTTGCTGCTTTTGAAAAAGCGCTGAAAGAAGACAACCGCAAAGTTATCTCTCCAAGTATGTGTTATGCATATGCAGCGATTGCTGAAGGAGCACCCTTCATCATGGGAGCACCTAACTTATGTATTGACATTCCTGCTATGTGGGAGTTTGCTGACAAGAACAAGGTAGCGATTGCCGGTAAAGACTATAAAACCGGACAAACCATGTTGAAGACTGTTTTAGCGCCGATGCTTAAAACTCGTATGCTAGGTCTTGACGGTTGGTTCTCTACAAATATTTTAGGTAATAGAGACGGTGAAGTGTTGGACGACCCGGCTTCATTCAAAACGAAAGAAGTCAGCAAACTTTCTGTTATTGACACCATCTTGCAACCGGAATTATATCCCGAACTATATGGAAATGTTTACCACAAAGTACGTATCAACTATTACCCACCTCGCAAGGACAACAAAGAAGGTTGGGACAACTTGGATATCTTTGGATGGATGGGCTATCCTATGCAACTAAAGGTTGACTTCTTATGTCGCGACTCTATCTTAGCTGCTCCACTATGCCTTGACCTAGTTTTACTGGCAGACCTTTCTATGCGTTGTGGCTTTTATGGCATACAAGAGTGGCTATCATTCTATTTCAAGAGCCCCATGCATGATTTAGACCAAGTGGCAGAACATGACTTGTTCATTCAATATACAAAACTAAAAAACACTTTGCGTACAATCATTGGCGAAAAGACCATCGACCATTTAGATTGACAACGGAAGCCTTAGGCTCCTTTCAATTTATGAAACGAACCAAGCGTTTTTTACTTATACTACAAAAGCATTTCGGGAATGAATATACATTCTCGGAATGCTTTTAACGATTTAAAAATATGGATTACGCGATTATTGCAGCCGGTGAAGGCTCACGCCTGAGACAAGAAGGCATTCAGACTCCTAAACCACTGGTACTCATACAGGGAGAGCCACTCATAGACCGACTAATCAATATATTTATCCGGGCAAATGCTTCATCTATCAGCATCATTGTTAATGAAGAAATGACCGTGCTTCAAGAGCACCTAAAGAAAATGCAGTTGCCCATTCCACTACAACTGATCGTCAAGTCGACACCAAGCTCTATGCATAGCTTCTATGAGCTAAGCAAACTGCTTAAAAACGGACGTTTCTGCTTGACTACCGTTGATACCATATTTAAAGAAACAGACTTCAGCAAGTACATCACCGCTTTTGAAAACGAAGAGACCGATGGGCTTATGGCCGTTACAGATTATATTGACGATGAGAAGCCTCTCTATGTAGAAACGGATTGCTCTTTGCGCATCACCGGCTTTCATGATGAAGCTCCTAAACAACCACAGTATATCTCCGGAGGCATATACTGCCTCAAACAATCAGCCATTCCAGTCTTACAGAGATCCATGGATAAGGGTATCTTTCGAATGCGCAACTATCAGCGACAACTGATAGAAGATGGACTAAATATCAAAGCATTTCCTTTTTCTAAAATACTTGATGTCGACCACGCAGACGATATCGAAAAGGCAAATCGCTTTGTGACAAACATGGAATAATTTTAAACCGTATGAAGCAACTTATTATAGCCGGCGTTCAAAGGCAACAAACCTATTCTCCTAATCATATTGGCAACGATGCTGCTATCTTCCGACTGACTGCCAAGCATCTCAAACAAATGGGATGTGTAGTCAATGAATATACAGAAGCTGACCTAATCGTTCACACTCCGAGCGAATCGGTGATTTTCAATATGGTTCGAGACGGAACCAGTGTCAAGAAGCTTCAGGAGTTAGAAGACAAAGGGGTACGGGTTATCAACTCCGGTTATGGGATTGAGAACTGCACGCGAGGCAAAATGACCGAAATTCTTATTCAACATCAAATTCCACATCCTAAAAGCTTAATTGTATCTACTCTTGAAGACAATATGGAGCTGATTGCAGAAGCCGGGTTTGAGACCAGTTGGATAAAACGAGGAGACTTTCATGCTATTCATCGGGAAGACGTAACCTATGTCAGACATCAAGAAGAAGCCGTAGGCATATTGAAGGAATATGCTTTGAGAGGTATAGAGTCTGCGGTAATCAATGAACACCTCAAAGGCGACCTTGTTAAGTTTTATGGTGTTTATAATACCGACTTTTATTATTGGTTTTACCCTACGTCCAATCACCATAGTAAGTTTGGACTTGAACAAATCAATGGTTCAGCCAGAGGTTATACATTTGATTTAAACGAATTAAAGAAAATATCTAATCGGGCAGCCCAAGCACTGAACACACACATCTACGGAGGTGATTGCATCATTGCAGAAGACGGCACTATTCGTCTTATTGACTTCAACGATTGGCCCAGCTTTGCTCCCTGCCGCAAAGAGGCGGCTCCTTATATTGCTCAATGCATTTATGACTTTGCTTCAAAAAAATGAAACAACAAAAGAAAATACTTAATCCGGCTATTGAATCTACGCTCAAGTCACTAGATACTGAAGAGTTTATCGACATACACTTTTACAGACCTATAGGCTATCAATGGGCGCTTTTTTTCAACAAGCTCAACATTTCTCCCAACGCAATTACTATCGCCGCCATTTTCATTGGTCTAGCTGCCGGTGTATGCTACTATTTTGAAGACTTACGAATCAATCTGCTGGGTATGATTTTGCTCGTTTGGGCAAATACCTACGACAGTGCGGATGGTCAGCTAGCCCGAATGACCGGTCAAAAAAGCCAGCTGGGAAGAATTCTGGATGGAGCTTGCGGAGATGTTTGGTTTATAAGTATCTACGCGGCTATTTGTCTCCGCCTAACTCCTGAGTGGCATATTTGGATTTGGATATTTGCCGCTATCACAGGTTTCTTCCATAGCAAGCAAGCATCCATGGCCGATTATTACCGGAACATCCATCTTTTATTTCTCAAAGGAAAATCCGGTAGCGAGTTAAGTAATTCTGCTGAACTGAAAGAGAACTACAAGAAATTAAGTTGGAGTAAAGATTTTATATACAAACTATTTGAAACTTTTTACCTCAATTATACGCAAGAACAGGAAAGGCTATCGCCCTCTTTTCAGCGACTTAATAAGTTAATAAAAGAACGGTATGCTGACAATATACCCCAACAGCTAAGAGCAGACTTCAGAAAGAAAAGCCTGCCTCTTATGAAATATACCAATATGCTGTCGTTCAACACGAGAATCATTGCACTATTCATCAGCCTTTTAATCAATATTCCTTGGTTATACTTTGTTTTTGAAATGACTATCCTAAATGGAATGCTCGTGTATATGGTGTGCAAACATGAATCAATCAGCAAACATTTTTACAACGAAATTATTGCCAATAAATACCCCCAATAAACATGCTAAACCTAGATAGAGTTAAAGGACTTATATTTGATTACGGAGGAACCATAGACAGTAACGGAGTTCACTGGTCGGAAGTATTTTGGAAAGCCTATCAAGAAGTAGATATACCGGTTAGTAAGAATGATTTTCGCGAAGCCTACGTCTTTGCTGAACGCACCCTAGGGCGCACTTTACTCATTCTCCCTTCCCATAACTTCATGGACATGCTTCGCATAAAAATTGGCTTGCAACAACAATGGTTGAATGAGCATGACTTATTACCCATTGACGAAGCTATGAACCAGAAGTTTGCACAAGTTGCATTCCACTCCTACGGAACAGCTAAATTTACCGTAGCTAGCGCCATACCCATTCTGAACAAACTGAAAGAACGCTATCCCATTGTGCTAGTATCTAATTTCTATGGCAATATCCGCACCGTATTACAAAACTTCTATTTAGATACCATGTTCAACGAAATTGTTGAATCTGCCGTCGTAGGAGTACGCAAGCCTGACCCTATGATTTTTAAACTAGGCTTAGAAAAGCTAAACCTTCCTGCCGACCGCGTGGTTGTCTTCGGCGATTCACATCCCAAAGATATTATCCCCGCTGACTCGTTGGGGTGTCAAACTGTTTGGCTAAAGAACACCGGATGGCTAGACTATACCGGCGATGAAAAAGCCGACGAGATCATCACCGACTTTACACAAATAAAAGACCTATTTAAGCTGGACTAAAAACAGCTATTCAAACAAGCTTTGCATAACTGCCAGCGATTTGATTTCAGAGAATTCCGGAAGATGTAATCGGTAATACTCCAGGATGCGATGAATGATAGCCATCCGTTCATGCCGTGAAAAGGCATATAGTTCGGCAGTCTCATAGCTCATTTTAAGCAGTCGAAAGAATACCAAGCTTTCATCCGGGTTCAAATAGTGCTCATGCAGCGGTAATCGTGATACAAACTCAGCATTCAGCAAGTCAAAATAGCTATTCTTTGTATAATGTTCCGTATTAGGGAAAATGCCATAGAAGCGAGGTAAATGCATTAGGAATATTAAATGAAAGTTAGGAATACCTTGCTCCTTTTCTTCCAGCCACTGGATAGAGCGCAGCAGAAAGTCGAATAAAACAGCGTTCCCTTCTTTGTCTTTCACCACCCTATACAAGACTTCAGCCAAAAATAGCCCAATAGCATTCTTCACCGGATTAGTTGAGATTGCTACCGGCTGCAAAACGGCTCGCACCTCCTTTATCCGTTGTATATCACGCTTATGCTGATGAATAACATCCATCTCAACAACCGTCAGTGGCATAAATAATGAGCGACTCACGCCACTTTTCTTACCACGCTTACGACTCACCAGATAGGCAACACGACCTAGCTGCTCCGTATAGATATGTACGATGGCATAGGTATCGCTATAATTGAGTGTATGTAAAATAATTCCCCGGGTTTTCTGCTGCATATCACTAAATTTCAATTGCAAACTTACTTAAAAAGTAACTCATTACTAGTAAATGAAATACATATATCAAATTGGCTTTCGAGAATTATACGTACTTTTGATGAACAATCTAAAAAATAATTGATACATGAAAAGAGTAAGCCTTTTAAGCGGACTGATTATTTGTTTATTTTCACTCATATCGCTGCCTGTTCAAGCAGAAAAGCCCACCTTGAAGTTTGGGGCTAACGGTACATTCAAAATAGCCCAATTCACCGATTTACATTTACAATATAAAAACCCGGCATCAGATATCACATTCGAACGTATTAGTCAAGTCATTGCCGACGAACAACCGGATTTAATTCTTCTCACCGGAGATATAATATATGGTAAGCCTGGAAAAGAGAACTTTGAGAACATCCTCACTTTCCTAAACGATAAGCAAATCCCCTTCGCCTTCGTATTTGGCAATCATGACGATGAACAAGGACTTACCAGGCAAGAACTCTTCGACTTAGGTAAACCCTTTGCAAACAACCTTTCTGAAGACCTCTTTCCTGAACTTTCAGGCGTAGGAAACTATATATTAATGGTTAAAAGCTCAACCGGAGAAAAAGCCGCAGCCGCTTTATACTGTATAGATTCTCATGCCTACTCAAGTATTAAAAACATCGGCGGATACGACTATATCAAAACCGATCAGATTAACTGGTATAAAGAACAAAGCAAGCTATTGACCGAGCAAAACGGAGGAACACCTCTTCCTGCATTAGCCTTCTTCCATATCCCCTTTCCGGAATATGCCACTGCTATCTCCGCATCTAACAGCCAGGCATACGGCATTAAACGCGAAAATGTTTGTGCACCGGCTTTAAACTCCGGCTTTTTCACCGCCATCAAAGAGTGTGGAGACATCATGGGAACATTTGTCGGTCACGACCACAACAATGACTATGCAGCTATTTGGCACGGCGTCTTACTCGCTTATGGACGTTATAGTGGAGGTAACACGGTATACAATGATTTGCCAAACGGATCACGCATCATTGAGATGAAAGAAGGAGAGCGAGTGTTTACTACCTGGATACGCACAGCACAAGGCATAGAGCAATTGGTGACCTATCCAAACAGCTTCATCAAGAAATAGCTCAATTACCCAACACAACATGGCGACTGAAGCAAGCTTAACTGACAGGGGGTTTTGGAAAACATACTGGGACAACCACATATTGGAGGATGTCCCGACCAAAGTTATTTACCAGCCATACATCCCTCGGTTGCAAAAGAAGCAAAGCTTTATCGAAATAGGCGGTTTCCCCGGCTATAACACCGGCTATTTTTATAAAAATGTTTGCCGGGATGTTACTTTATTAGACTTTTTTATTGACAAAAACATCGTACATAAATTAGAAGCATCCGCCAATATTCCATCGGGAAGTATTCAATGTATCGAACATGATTTTCTAACTTACCAGAGTGATAAGTTGTACGACATTGTCTTTTCATCCGGTTTTATTGAGCATTTTGAAGATACACACGACATCATCAGTCGTCATGCACGCTTATTATCCGACAAAGGAAGTTTGCTGATTGTGCTTCCAAATTTCAGAGGGCTGAACGGTCTTGTTCAACACCTTTTTGACAGAGAGAATCTAAAGGCACACAATCTCAAGTCCATGCATCGCAAGTATCTCAAACAGATAGCCACAGAGTTAGGGTTAAAGCATATTGAAGTAAAATACACCTCAACCCCCATGCTTTGGTTAGAGCCAAAGCCTCAAAACAAACGGACGCGGAAAGTGGTACGTGTCTTTTCATACCTACTGAAAGTGCTGCCTATCCCTTGCCGCCTGCTCTCGCCCTATATCATTCTATACGGCGAAGCACGCTAACGAAGAAAGGCGGAGGGATTACTCAAATGTAAAAGACATCCCCACCCCTTCGGTCTTTTTACTTTCACCCAAAATTTGAGGTTTAACGGGTTTTGGATTCGCTCGCTCCTTATCAAAGGACAGCATCGGATCTTTCTGTTCCAGACGCACGGTCGTACCACATGAACTCATAAATAAACAAGCTAAGCTGATAATTGATAGTAAAATCCACTTTTTCATCTGTTTATATTTTAGATTTATTTATTCCCAAACCGCGAAGTGTCTACTTCTTGGCGTTTTTTCTCTTTATATCCTCCAAACTTATACGTAAACGAAACACTCACAAATCGACCATCCGGATGCATACGCATTCGTAAGTTCTGCTTGTCATAACGCATATCCAGCAGCTTAGGAGTTGAACCCCGGTTAAACAAATCGTTCGCTTTCAAGCGCAATTCGCCTGCATCTTTCAGGAATGTCCACTTGATACCGGCATCTACACTATACAGTTCAGACATAATCATGGGGCCTTGAATGGGTTTTGAGTGATACCATCCTGACAGCTCAATTTTGATATCCGGCTTGCCCGACACGTTAATCGTATTCATCAGATGTCCATAAACTGCCCATCGGTCGTTCAAAAAAGAAGTACCATGAAAGCGATTACTTTCTACCTTTTTATAAAATCCATTCACCATCAGCCGAGAGTCTAACACTTTTCCTACCCGAAACGGAACGACTAGATTTACTCCCGTCATTAAACCGTACTTATAGTTGGTTGTTTTATATAGGAGTGCCAATCTTTCCGGCGACTGATAAGGCAATTGTTCAAAATAATCGTCCTGATAGTTCATATAACCCGTAAGCACATACTTCCCCTTCAAGATATAGTTGAGTTGAAGCGAGTAATTTTTATATGGTTTAAGCAAAGGATTTCCATGTATTTCTGCATATCCATTCAAATAGCCTACCGAATTCATCAGTTCCCAATAACTGGGATAAGCCTTGTCGGTTGAAAGCGACAGTTGAAAGATATGTTCCGGTCGGGCTAAATAGGTTAGTTCCATAACCGGAAAAACACTCCATTCGTCCAGCTCATTATATTTGTAATACTCTCCGGTCAAAGAGGCTGAAAGCGACAGCTTCTCAGAAAAAGACTTCGCAAAACCGGCATAAAGATTATACGTATATTCATCCAGATTACTCTCACTGTCGGACGTAGTCATATCTTTTCCCGACAACGAATGATAACGCTGAGAACTTCTATCCGAAGCATACATAAACCGCCCTCCAAAGTTCAGTGTCCAATTTTTGCCTATTGAAAATTTTTGGTCGGCATACATGGATAATCGGCCAATATCTTGCTTAGAATACGCTTCAAATCGGTCTTCTTTTCCGGTCATCATCTCTTCATAGTATTGCGTGGTATGGCTTTGAAAAAAGGTATAGTCTGCTCCGGTTTTCAGTCCAAACCCTGAGGTATAATTCACCATGAAGTTGTGCATTTGCTGCGGCTTACCAGCTGTCTTTCTTTTCGTATTGGTTGATTGAGAAAATGTTCCTTCTGAGGCTTCATAAGCTTTTCCTGACGGACTTAGTTGAGTGGTATAAGCAACACTTAATTGATTTTTTTCGTTCAAATTAAAGTCAGTTCCCAGACGAAGAGTATGTGTCATTCCATTGGCATAGCCTCGATTAAACTGTTCTATAGGATATATTTCATCAGCCAGTGTATGCTTTGAATCTAAATCCAGCCCTGTTCGCGTTTTGTTTGCGCCAAAGGCATACAGCAAGTCCATCGACAGCTTGGGCTTCGTGTATAACAGGGTCAATCCGGCATCATAATTGGCATAATGAGATTGTCTGTACCCCCCATTTACCTGTCCTTGCAATTGGGGCGCTTCCGTTTGTCCTCCGTTCAACAATATATTGATAGCCGCTCCCCGAACATGATACTGAGGTGGTGCAGCATACATAATCTCCGCTTTCTCCACTCGCTCTTTAGGTATGCTTTTCAACAGCTGCATCAATTGAGAATAAGACAAAGTGCTCAATTGACCATTCAGAATGATATGCAACGAGGGAGCACCCGCCAACGTCAGCACTTCTTGTTGTTCATACACACCGGGAAGGTGCAAGAGGGCATCATAAACACTACTAACCACCTTCCCTTCCAGTAGGCGTGGCATATCGTAGGTCATTCTACCCTCAATCACCTGCACCAAGGGACGCTCACCGGTTACTAAAACCTCAGTCAGCTCATGTTCTTGTGTTTCGAGTGTAATAGTGCCGACTTGGTGAGTGGTAAACATCCCTTCAAACGATTGATATCCCAAATGCTGCACCAATATCCGATAGTTGGTGAGTGGACTATCAAAGCGAAAATACCCTAACGAATCACTATATGCTACATCTTCGTAAACAGAATCGACCGTTTGCAGTACGATTGTTGCAAACTCAATGGGGTGTTGTTTTTTATTCGTAACCCTACCCTCAATTTGTTGTGCCAACAGGTTCATACAGGATAAGAAGAAGAAAGCAAAGAGCATTAGTTTTTTCATCATTCATCAGGTTTTTCTTTCTGCTACAAAGATTGAAAAAAAGAATTAATTAATGGGTTATCATCAACTTATGAAGTCTTATCTAAGCTTAACAAATATCAGTGTGTGAAAATATTCTTCGTACATTTGTTTGTAGTTTTTTGATAGAACAAATTATTATTCTAGTATGAAATCCAACTTCAAACTGATTGTACAAATCATTCTGGCAAGCCTATCCTGCGTATTCATTATGCAGCTTTTTTGGCTAAAGGGATTATATCTGTCTATTGAAGAGGAAACAGAGAAAAATGTATGGGAATGTATTGATGCGGCAAATAGCCTTGAGCTGGAAGCTCGTGTCAAATATTTGAGCAACATTTCTACCAAAGATAGGACAACAGGGGAAATCAGCTTCAGCCAATCTATCGAAGCAGATTCCATACATAACAATCGCCCACAAAGAGTCACGACTAAGCGTGAACGCATTGTCAGCCAAGAAGGAGAAACCCACGAAAATGTAACAGAAGCAGGCGTTGAAGAAGGAGAATTTAGCCTGGAACAAATGAAAAACCTTATACCCTTGGTTAAAGAATCCATGCATCAAACACTAGACACGATTATCCCGGTCAATATAGACACGTTTTACATGGCACTGTTTCATAAGTTTGAAGAAAAAGGCATTCGCTCTGCTATTCATCGGGTAGACATGATTCGATTAGATACCGATAGTGTACTTCAGTCGGTTATACCGATTATTTCTAAAAGAAAAACGATACACTACACACTGCCTTTTGATTCGCAAAATCAATTAGGTTATCGCATAACTATCACCCCGCTTAGCCGAACCGTATTGACGCAAATGTCGGGTATTCTTTTCACAACCCTGACTATTTTAATTATCCTGGCTTTTGCTTTTTGGTATTTACTGCATACCATCTTCCGACAAAAAACACTGGAAGAGATGAAGGATGATTTTACCAACAACATGACGCACGAGCTGAAAACACCCATTGCTGTGGCTTATTCTGCTACCGATGCTCTGCTCAACTACAAGCAAGGTGAGAGTAAAGAGCAGCGAGAAAAATACCTAAGCATATGCATCAACCAATTGGAACGACTCAGCGGATTGGTTGAAGAAATACTTTCTTCCAGCACAGAGCGCAGGCAAGGCTTAACGCTTAAAAAAGAAGAGGTAAATGTACAAAGCTTAGCGAAAAATCTCATTGAGCAACACCAATTAAAAACAAACAAGCAAGTAACCTTCCATCTTTCTATTGTACCGATAGACTTAATGCTACTAGCAGACAAAACTCATATAGGCAATGCTTTGAGTAATCTGATAGATAACGCCATCAAGTATTCCGGAAAAGAAGTAGAAATACACATAAAAGCACTCAAGAAAAAAGAGCATGTAGAGATCTCCATTGCTGATAACGGTATGGGTATCCCCCACGACAAACAAAAATACATATTTGACAAATATTACCGGGTTCCACAGGGTAATCTACATAATGCAAAAGGGTATGGATTGGGACTCTATTACGTAAAAACAATTATTGAAAAACACGGAGGTCATATTCACATCACCAGTCAACCGGGGAAAGGCACGGTGTTTACTTTACTAATACCTATATGAATATGAATAAAATCAACGTATTGCTTGTTGAAGACGAAGAGATGCTGGCCATGATTATCAAAGACACACTCAGCGAAGAAGGCTTTGATATAACCCTAGCAAGTAACGGAGTGGAAGGAGTCAGGCAGTTCTTTAAGAAACGCCCGGATATTCTGGTTGCTGATGTAATGATGCCGGATATGGATGGTTTTGAGATGGTACAAAAAATTAGACAGACAGACGCTACCACCCCCGTCCTTTTTCTTACGGCACGCTCAGCCATCAAAGATGTTATCGCGGGGTTCGAGCTAGGGGCTAACGATTATCTTCGAAAACCGTTCAATATGCAAGAACTCATCATCCGAATTCGGGCATTGACCGGTCGAATAAATATGCATGAAACGAAAGAAACTCCTAATTATTATGAAATTGGGGATTATTTGTTTAATCCCATCTCACAGACTCTTATGCATAATGGCACAGAAGAAACCCTGTCTCATCGCGAATCAGAAATACTTAAACTTCTTTGCATCAACAAAGAACAAGTTATTGAAACACAGAACATTCTACTTGTTTTATGGGGAGATGACAGCTATTTTAATACGAAAAGTCTGCATGTATTCATCACCAAGCTAAGACATAAATTAGCCAAAGACGAACGAATAAAAATCATCAATGTACGTGGAATAGGGTATAAACTGATTGTCTAAAAAAAACTAGCTGCCCAATCGACTCTTTTGGATAAATCGGCCCTCTTCATCAAAATACAGATAAAATCCGCTGGGCTCATTAAACAAGCTATACGTAAAGATGGAGTCATCATACTTCATCAGACTGGAAAATAAAGTGTCTTTATAATGAGCGGCTAGGTAAGTATTCATCGCTTCAGGCAATAGTGAGCGTAAGAACTCTCGATCCATTCCAAGACTTTTTGCAATATTTCTTAATTCAAAGTTCTCGTCTAAAATAAAGTACACAGTTGCCTCTACAGTATTCTCAACACTGTACCGTGCCTGATAAGAAAAGTAATAGTAGTAAGGACTGTTTATTTGTGAGATTACACTTATCTTATCTACGTGAATAGATGGAAAATGAGTAGCCATAAACGTTTTTCCCATTTCTCCATTCTTCTCCAAAATACCGGCTTCTTCATCAACCAAAACGGGAGTATCCCCAATTACAACCCCATACAGCCTCTCTTTGTAATTAGTTAGCTGATTCAATTCACCTCTTACACCTCCTGACAAAGCAAAGTCTTGCAAAGTTTTCATAACCTTTTCAGGTATTTCATTCATGGCTATACGACTCATTATCTTAGCCGGATTGGCATTTGCTGTTTTTTGAGCTTTTATATTCAGCCAATTTCCTTCTTCATCAAAATCAATCACACAAAAATCATCTCCTAGAGAAACGCGATAGGCCGATTCTCCATTTTCATTATCCAAATTCACACGGCTAATATATTGAGCAGAAGATGCGATTTGAGGCATGACATTGCGAATAAAAAAGTCTTGTATGGGCTTAATTAAATCGCTATAAGTGATCACTTTTGCCAGATACTTTTTCTCACCCATAGGGTTGTCATACCAATAAGTGTCAATGTATTCTTCTTTATTATCAAGCACTATGCGTATTTGAGAAACAAGCGAAGCATAAAAAGAGCTTTGTTTCTTAAGCATCGTTATTTCTCTGCCGGGAGCAGCAACCGCTAATTCGTCCAAGATATCACTATCCAAAATATCCAAAGCAGATTCAGGAAGCCCATTCTCTGCTGTTACCTCCAACCATCGACCTTCATCATTGAAAGTAACAGTCATATCGTCCTGCATTTCCACCAAATATCCCATAAAGGTGCTCTCCCAAATAAGGCTTTGATCTTGAACACTTCGTATCTTTACACCAGGGAAGTAGCTTTCTAAAAACTGGATAGCACGTTCAGGTAATTCTTCTTTCTTGATATATCCTTCATTACGTTCATCATCACTACAAGCTATAAAAGATGCGGTTAGAGATAGCAGAATGATATAGAGTAATATCTTTATTTTCTTCATAATATGTATGAATAGTATTCTTTAACTGGGTTTTAAATAACCTAAAAAACTGCTTACGACAAATTTAAGAAATAATCTCTTAAATATAGCCTTAATGAGCTAGAAATTACGACTATTCACCATAAAAACGTAATTTCCCCTATCTATGTGTTTTTCCGACTTCATTTGGCTGCTTTTTCTCTTAGAGAAGATGTACCTCCTCCTGTATTTGCTCTTTTTTGACAAAAAAACCCAACCAGCCTTATAATAAAAGCTGATTGGGATTATAGGTAGTTACAAAAAAACGATTAGTTGCCAAACACAAGTATATCGTCTTGTCGGTCAATCACAATCGGACGTTCACGATTGATAGTTCCTCCCAGAATTTCTTTAGACAACTCATTCAATACATATTCTTGTATGACCCGCTTAACCGGACGAGCTCCAAACTGAGGATCATAGCCTTTGGCAGCGATGAAAGTCAATGCATCTTCTGTAAACTCTATATGGATACCGTTTTTCTCCAACATGCTCTGAACGCCCTTCAGTTGTATTTCAACAATCTGGTGTATTTCTTCCTGATTAAGCGGTGAGAACATCAATATCTCATCTATCCGATTCAAAAATTCCGGACGAATCGTTTTCTTCAGCAAGTCTAAAACCTGTATTTTCGTTTGTTGAAGTACCTGTTCCCTGTTCGTATCAGAAAGCTCTTCCAAGTTTTCACGGATAATAGATGACCCCAGATTACTGGTCATAATGATGATGGTGTTTTTAAAGTTGACTAATCGTCCTTTATTGTCCGTCAGTCGCCCATCATCAAGCACTTGCAGCAACACATTGAACACATCCGGATGCGCTTTTTCAATTTCATCAAACAGGACGACGGAATAAGGTTTCCGACGAATAGCCTCCGTCAACTGTCCTCCCTCGTCATAGCCTACATATCCCGGAGGTGCTCCAATTAAACGGGTAGCACTAAATTTTTCCTGATACTCACTCATATCAATACGTGTCAACATATTTTCATCGTCAAACAAGTATTCAGCCAACGCTTTGGCTAGCTCTGTTTTACCTACTCCGGTTGTACCCAAGAAGATAAACGAACCGATTGGACGTTTCGGGTCTTGCAAACCGGCACGGCTACGACGCACTGCATCAGCAATAGAACGAATCGCTTCATCCTGACCCACAACACGCTGGTGAAGTTCATCTTCCAAATGTAAGAGCTTTTCACGTTCGCTTTGCAGCATTTTACTTACCGGAATACCCGTCCAGCGCGAAACGACATCTGCAATATCATCACTGTCCACCTCTTCCTTAATCATCGCATCAGCTCCTTGCATTTGATGGAGTTCCTCTTGTATATCGTTTATCTCTTGTTCTTTGGTCTGAATCTTTCCATAGCGAAGTTCAGCCACCTTGCCATAATCGCCCTCACGCTCAGCTTTGTCAGCTTCAAACTTCATATTTTCAATATCAATCTTGTTTTGCTGAATCTGATTAATCAGGTCTTTTTCGCTCTGCCATTTTGCCATTTGCCGAGCTTCCTCTTCTTTTAAGTCGGCAATTTCTTTGTTAAGAAATGACAACTTATCGGTATCATTTTCTCGCTTAATCGCTTCCCTCTCAATCTCTAACTGCTTAATCTTACGACTCACCTCATCCAGACTTTCCGGCACAGAATCTACTTGCATCCGCAAACGGGCTGCCGCTTCATCCATCAGGTCAATAGCCTTATCAGGCAAAAAACGATCGGTAATATAGCGTGTAGAAAGCTGAACGGCGGCTATCAGGGCATCGTCTTTGATACGAATTTTATGATGGTTTTCGTATTTCTCTTTCAAGCCCCTTAAGATAGAAATCGTATCTGCTTCATCCGGTTCATTGACCATCACGATTTGAAAACGGCGCTCCAATGCTTTGTCTTTTTCAAAATATTTTTGATATTCATCCAACGTCGTAGCTCCAATCGCACGCAATTCACCCCGAGCAAGTGCCGGCTTTAAGATATTGGCAGCATCCATTGCTCCATCACTTTTACCTGCACCTACCAACGTATGTATTTCGTCGATAAAAAGAATAATCTCTCCTGCTGCCTGTGTTACTTCATTTACGACCGATTTGAGTCGCTCTTCAAATTCACCTTTATACTTCGCACCGGCAATCAATGCGCCCATGTCTAAAGAAAAAATCTGCTTGCTTTTCAAATTTTCCGGCACGTCACCCCGAATAATACGGTGTGCCAACCCTTCGGCAATAGCTGTTTTACCAACACCCGGTTCACCAATCAGAATGGGGTTGTTTTTCGTACGCCGACTCAAAATCTGAAGCACCCGGCGTATCTCTTCATCACGCCCAATTACAGGATCTAACTTACCTGAACGCGCTTGCTCGTTCAAATTGATCGCATATTTCCCCAAGGCATCATACGTATCTTCAGCTGAAGGAGTAGTCACTTTATTTCCTTTACGCAGCTCATCGATAGCTGCTTGCATATCTTTTTCATTTATCCCGGCATCTTTCAACAGTTGCGAAACAACACTTTTCTCTGTCAATAAAGCCAAAAGGATATATTCAAGCGAAACATATTGGTCGCCCGACTTACTGCTGTAATCAACCGCTTTCTGCAAGATGTTATTAACCTCAGTACTTAAATAAGGCTCTCCACCGGTCACCCGTGGATAAGACTCCAACTGCTGGTCGAGTGTATTATTCACAAAAGACAGATTCGCTCCGGTCTTTTGAAATATGAAATTAACTACACTCTCACCGGTCAGTATCACCGCTTTTAGCAAATGAGCGGCTTCGATCACTTGCTGATTGCGTTCTTTCACCAGCTGAACAGCTTTTTGTACAGCTTCTTGTGATTTGATTGTAAAATTATTAAAGTTCATATATTCTTTGTTTTATTATTTCTTAGTTATTCATTATCAACTCATAAATGACAAATAAAATGCCAAACCGTACTACTGACATTCTGTCATAAAAAAGACAGATTTCCCCAAAGAGCCCTACTCTTTATCCATCAACCCTCTGCTGAATTACTAATTTCTTCGTAGCAAACTAATCGGCTCACAGCTGTGGACCAACCGGCTCACAGCTGTGGACAGGACAGACGCATACTACCTTTTCTCTATTTGTAGTAGTTTATCTAGGTATA
>CAZSWS010000031.1:0-29904 GCA_964610765.1 uncultured Parabacteroides sp. | reverse complement strand
CTTGGCGATATATCCTTGCCATTTGTTCGTATATTACTGCTTATATATTTTTTAGTATAAAACAAGACTTTTTTGTCGGTAAATACGATATAGCCATGAAAACAAAAAGCATATTCGGAATACTAGCACTATTTTTGTGCATCATCAGTCTCGCAAGCTGTCAGAAAGAGGAAATTGACACTGAATCAGTTGAAACAGAGGAAAGTACTGTCGTGAAAGGTGTTGCTGTTACATCGAACGGCATGCCACTTGCCAATGTGATAGTAAAGGTGGATTATTTTGAAGGTAGATGGTTATCGTATAATAAAACCCGGCATAAGGCAGAAACAAAAACAGATAAGGACGGGAAATACCGATTGTTCTTTTTGGTTAAAGACGATGAGTTGGAAACCGAAAAAGACAGGGAAGCAGGCGTTTCAAAGAGTTACTCATTGAGTTTTGATGTAAAGAACATTGATATCAAAGAGTATATCATACCAAGTGATATGATGTCGGTAGTCATATCGGTAGATCCTCCTAAAGCAATCCTTGCAGAAGAGGCGGATACGAAGATTGGTTATTCTTATTCGTCTTTCGAACGCAAAAAAACATATACGCAGAACCTTTATATTCCTCAGAAAAGATACGTGCAGATTACTCTCAGAGGTTTTATTCCTCAGGTGGGTGATTATTTCGAAGTGTGCAGTGCCTTTCCTTACGGTGGTGAATCAGTAACAGATCATTTGTTCCCGAAAACAAACTACGGTTATGGAAGAGTGGGCAATTATCTATTTGCATTGTATGATGCAGAGGAACGAACCTATCTGGTTCCTTGTGCCTTGAATGAAAACAACATTATAACACTCATTCGTAAAAAGGATGGAGAATACTCAACCGAAGAACATCAACTCTTCGTTACCCAAGATGCTCCGAAAAGCCTAACATTTGACTATTGAAAGCAATTGTAATATATTTAGAAAACTTATACGAAGCGCAAGTATCTCATAAAGAAGATGACTTGGAATGGAATATTAGATGTGAAAGTTGGACTTGATCTGACAGTTTGGGTATTTCTTAAGGTTGCATATTGGGATTTTCTAAGACATAATTTCTTGGAATAATCATAGAGCTTAAGGGGGATTTTTGCCCCCCTTGACTGTTCCAGTTATTCAGGTTATTTCTGGCAGGTTGCTCCACACAGAGCCTGTTTCCACTTCGCCTGACAGAGGAGAGGATACAGCATTTTGATAATGAGTAGATAATAGCTTTTCTTTTGCTACCCATAAAATGAAAAGGGCAGAGTTCAGATTACAGTCTCCCTACACTGTCAGGTTAAGTCTTAGCTGTTCCACGTTATGAAAAGAGCCGATCAAAATTTTCAAGGAGATCGGCTCTTTTAGCTACCTTCTCATCCTCTGCTGTCTTTTTTGCTCACTAGGTTTTATTCCTAGCTTTTCCAGAAATTTAGCTTCTTGCTCCCTGAACCAGCTTAAATAATTTGTTCCATTGATGGCAAGAAGCGGTTTATTCTCCTTCGATTTTTCGATAGTGAATGTTACGCCATCCGCTTTAAAATTTCTTTCGTGTTCAGGTGAGTAAAGCTCACCCGTATAAAAAACAACCTTGCCAGAGAATATTTGCTTGACAATCTCAAAAGGTATCCGTATTCTCTCAGACAGGCGTATAATAAAATCATAGTCTTTTAGGATGGGAATACTCTCAAACAACTTATCCAATTTCGTCTGTTGTGTATTGATCAACTCGTCTTTTTTCGCAATTATATCTTTCCGTTGAGCTAGCTCAGCTTGAAGTTTTTGATTTTCATTGTCTTTTTCTGTTTCTAAATCAACAATTTCATTTTTGAGTATGCTGACTTCCTCCTCCAGTTTCTTAACTTTCTGATTTCCCATCAGCCAATCAATCCCTTCCATAAGACCTTTCCCTGCCTCTCTGGCTGATTTTTCAAAACCGATTTTAACTACCTCTGTTTTTACTTTACGTAATTCTTTTACCTTTTCTTCCAAATCAGACTCTTTTAGACTGATCTCTTGCTGTAAGGAAGCTAATCGTTGGGTCTCCTCGTGTTCCTTCTGCTGTAGCTCTGCAACGGCTTGTTGCTTCTCCCTATTTTGTAGATGAATCAAATCACGCTCTATCTTTGCATTTTCAGCTTGTTCAAAGATATCTCGATAAAATTCGGCAGTGGTTATATGTCTGGCTTCCGAGCCTCTTCTTCCTCGCTTTAATCCATACTTATTCATTGCCAAGGCATACGAATCCTGATAGCCTTCCAATTTCGCTCTGGTCATAATATCATCGGCACATAAACGAACTGTATTATCCTTTCTGGATGGCTGTTTTGCTTTCCTCCTTTTCCCAATTACAATAGGAACAATAGAAGCATGTATGTGTGGTGTTTTTTCGTCCATATGCAATACAGCCGATACAACATTCTTTTCTCCAAATTCTTTTTTCAGATAATCTACATTGTCTCTGCACCATTCATCCATCCTGCCCTCTGCTACGATACGTTTCATATCTTCGTGTGTGCCTGATAAATTGATGCGTATAACTCGTACCTGATCTTTGGTAATCTTTCGTTTAATGCCCGCCGTTTCTATGCGGTGCTGTATTGCTTGTGTACGATTAAAGCCGTCGGGAAGATCAATAAGTTCCTTGTTGAGATGTGTACGGCTCTTATCCGCGTTCTTCGGCTCGACTGTCCGTTCTATATGTGCCGTCATTCGGGAATCATTTCCTTTGGCTTTGCACATATGTAGTACAACATATCCCATAATCTTAATTTTTATAAGTTGTTTTTTCATGTAAAAATCATAGACTGTTTATTTTCTTTACAGTCATCTAAAGTCACGAAAGTGACTGCGGTCATCAGACCGCCAAGGAGATTCCAAAGGGGAAACCTTTGGCTCAGGAGGGCGTTTTTAGTGAAAGTGAAACGGTAGCGTTAAGAAAACGCCCTAATGAGCTACGGCGTTTATATAAACGACCCTTTTGGCAAGCAAAACACTGCTTCTATACAGAGCATCCAACGCACTTTGTTTTCGGCTATCAGCAAAGACAAAAAGCTGACCTTGCTAATAATATTTCTCAAAACAAAACTCATCGGTCGGGGATCGCCATCGCGGCAAGGGGGGAGACCACTCCTCCCGACGAGCGAAACAATAATTGCAATTACACTAAAAAGTATAGGTGTAATGTCTATATCAATTTACTCTTACTTATTCTCATCGGGATATAGACGTTTTTCTTCTTCGTCCTGAATCTCTTTGATCTGATTTGTATAAGTTTCCAAGTGATCAGTTATGATATTCTCTACAAGTGTGGAAATGCTCAGTTTGAAAATCCCCATGTTAGCAACCGTCCGTTTCAATATATGATGTGTTTTTTCACTGATATACACGGGAAATCGATTGGTTATTTTGGCTCTTTTACAAAAGATCAATTCATATTGTTCTCTAGAAATATTACGTTTCATATCTTATTACTTTTTTGGTTCATGCTTTTATGATATCTTGAAATCAGTATTTAATGAATCCATTGTAGAATTGAGTTATTTATTGATTCTATAATAGAGTCTGTAAGTGAAGAAGGCATAAAATAACGCCACCTACTAATGGCGTTATTTATCTTTCTCATGTGGTGGATGAAAAGGATTTCATAGATTCAACTATTTGTTGTACCTATCTTAAATTTATTTTTTTCCATGCTGATTGTACTCCCTAACCGAACTCTCGTAAATACGTCTGTCGGGGGTAACCTTTAATACACCTGCTGCTACCAGATCGGATATTTTCTTGTGTGAACGTCTCAGCATCTTTGCCACTTGATTAATGCTGAATGTACGTTCGATTTCTGATTCGGTGCTTTTAGGTATTTTCTTGTCGAAAACTCTTTCGATAATTTCCTCCAATGAGGACTCTGTTGTCACAATAACCTTTTCCATAAACAATCTTTTTTATAAATAAAACAATAGAATATATGCGAATACTAAATTTATTTTCTATATTTGTTTGCTAAATTAGAAATAAAAACGTAAGACTAAACTATTAGTTTAATTTAGTCTTGGTTTTAAGATTAATTACAATCCAATGGTTTATCTAGTTAAGATTCGTGAACTATGCGAACGCAAGGGCGTTACGATGAAGCAAGCCGCTTCAGACCTAAATATGACAGAGCAAAGCCTGCATAAGATTATTAAATCAAACTCTACCAAAATAGATACCCTACTGGCTATCGCTGAATACTTTGATGTAGAGCCTGCTTACTTCTTTGATTCTTCAACCAATGAAGGAAAGGACTATATTTCAGTCAGTAAAGAGGAGTTATACGGCTTGATTAAGAAAGTACTGGCATATTCGATACATGGTTTTGGCTTGATAAAATTAGAATGGGACACAAAAGAAAAGAAATTTCAGTCTTACTTTGATGTACTAAACAAACAATATAGTCCAACGGAAGAGGATCTGGACTATATCTCTTCTATTCTTGAAACAAAGATTGATATTACGGATACAACCACACCAAAAGAAATATCAAAGCTCTTGATGACCAAGGATGAATACGATTTCACTTCTACTTATTATTACAGTATCCGTAAAATGGAAGTTCAGGAAGAGTTACAGAAGCTTTTTTCTTTCATCGGAAAACATAATATTCAGATGTCTGAATCTATTGAAAGAGAGATAGAGGAGTTAAAAGATCAAATAAAGTACTACGAATCAAGAAGTATAATAGGAGCCAATAAATAACTTTTATTATTTTTACCTATAATAATAGAATTGTATGGAAGTATATCACGGAGGTAAGGAAATTATTGAAATACCCGAAATAAGAGTCGGTAAATATGCCAAAGATTTTGGAACTGGATTTTATTGTACAGAACTAAAAGAGCAGGCTGTACGATGGGCGAGGCGTTATGATTCTCCTATCGTAAATATTTATGATTTTCAATTGAACGATAAGCTGAACGTACTGCATTTTACAGAAATGACAGAAGAGTGGCTCGATTTTATAGTTGATTGCAGAAATGGGAAAGAACACAACTATGATATTGTGATTGGTGCAATGGCAAACGATCAGGTGTATAACTATATTTCTGATTTTGTGAGTGGTATTTTGACGAGAGAACAATTTTGGGTTTTAGCTAAGTTTAAGCGTCCGACACATCAAATAAATTTTTGTACAGAAGATGCTTTAAAATGTTTGACTTTTATTAAAAGTGAGGAGGCTAAGGTATGACTGGAAGAGAAAGAAAGGAATACAACGATTTATTTTTTGTTTGTAGCCTGATAGAATATATTGGCAGAAAAACAGAGAATCATCGCAATGTGGTGGTTAATGCTATTGGCAAGGATAAACTACAACACATTTATGATTTAGCAGATGTATATCACAGTGAGAATATAGATAAAATATCAGATGAATTAATCAGTAATTTTCATATAGAAAAAGGGACATTTGATAATGTCGCGGATGGAAAATACTCAATACCCACTCATTGGGATATTGGAAAAGTGTATAAACGTCTGATAGTTGATATATGCAATGAACAGAACAAAGAGCCTATTGACACTCTTAAAGACGTTTATAATTCTTGGCTCTCACGTAAAATAGAAGATTTCAATAGCAGCCTTTATTATGAAAGTCCTGATTATTTATATCAGTCATACATAAAAGGAGAAGTGCTTTAATCTTCTTAAATTTAATGGAGATTTATATATCACTTACGTTGTTTTACAGCTCATTTATTTCACTTTGTATTTGATTGATAATAAGTGTATTATAAATATGCTTCGAATCCTCTTGAACCTGAATAAAAACAGCATAAAAGTTTGATAATCTAATACTTATATTTATATTTGTAGGCATAAATGTATAAACCAACTGTTTTACATTTGTTTTACAGTAGATAAAATTTATTGAGATCATTCCTTTAGTAACTAGCACGTTACGTAAAAGTATAAGGCTCCGCCAGGAACCTCTAGGAAAGTTGAAGGATTAGAAAGATGATTTCTAATCCTTTCTTTTTTAGGTATATACAATATCCTTCCTCGAAAGATTAGAAAGCGAAATTCTGAAAATTACACATTCTGTTGATCCAAAATTGATCCAATTGTTAAAACGAAAAATCAATGAGAGCAACAGTGAAATTCATTCTGCGTAATGATTATACCAGACAAGATGGTAAGCAGTAATTATGTTCTCCCTGAATAAAGTTTTATGGAAAAAGTGCACCTAATCAACCTCAATTCTTGTAAATATTGAATAGATGTTTGTTTTTCCTAAAAAAAATCCTGTACTTTGAATTACATAAATTTATAGTTACAAAATATTCTAAAAATGAGAAGTTACTTATTGCTAAGTATCTTGTTTCTCTGCATTTCTTGCACGAAAAACAATGATACATTGTTAAATTCATCCTGTCAAGTGCAGTTTAAACTGCAGTTATCTCCTGAAATACTTTTATTCGGTTCTCCTAAATCTATTCCTTTACTTGACCCCGATGAGCCTTATATCAACAGTCCTGAACGGTTTTATGATAGGCTAGAGTATGTTTTATATGCGAATGATGATGTAGAACCTTTGAAAAGAATCTCTTTGAATCCTTCGAATGAGGATTTTGGTAGTTATGTTTATGATGAACTCAAAAAAGGAACATATACGGCTTGTTTTTTAGCTCATTCTTCCGGAGTATTAGTGCCGGAGAAGAATTATATGACCTTTCCTTACATCAATGATATGTTCTATCAAAAAGTGAAATTCCAGATTGATGGGAAAACAGATATCACGAAAGAAGTTGTTTTGCAACGAATTGTTAGCTGTGTTGAATTTGCTGCCACTGACACTATACCCACTGATGTTGCACGTGTTCATATAGGAGCATCACAGGTTTATAATAGGTTTAATATATTCACAGGGGAAGTATCGGCTGATTTTATTCCCTTTAAAAGGGAGCAGATTTTCAACCAAGATGATAAATTAAGCAAAAAAAGAAAGTCACACCGTTTTTTTACTTTAGTACCAACCGGAAAATTCATAGACAAAGGGAGTATAACCGCCCTTAAAGCAAGTAGTGACACTACACGCCATCAAACAGTTGCTCAAATACCCATTCAAAACAATCGCCTAATTCGCTATAAAGGAGTTTTATATACTCCTGCCACATCTGGAACTACATTCGAAATTTCTATAGCAGATAATGGTGCTTGGGCGGATAGTACGGTTATTATTTTAGAATAAAGCTGTAAAAAGGAGATAAGTAAGCCTGTTCTTATATTTTAGGAACAGGCTTTTTGCAATAATCTATATTTAAAAAAAATGCTAAGTTTGTAGTTTTTAATTGTAAACTCAATCTTGCATATATGCAGTTATTAATAAATAAAAAGTTCTTATTTCTGTGTTTGATGGTTATATATATAACTCATTTATCAGCACAAACCTACCCAAAGACTGCAGGAGGAAGCTATGTTTTTCAAAATGATTCCATTCATATTTTAAAAAAGAAACCTTGGATGGCTGCAGGACAGTCATTTGGAATAAATATGTTCGTTTGGGGTTTTAACCGATTTGTCACCAATGAAGACTTTGCTCGTATTAACTTTAGTTCTATCAAGAGCAACTTAAAGACACTTCCGGTTTGGGATACTGATAAGTTTTCAACGAATCTGGTAGCACACCCTTATCATGGCTCCTTATATTTTAATGCTGCAAGAAGCAATGGCTTGAGCTTTTGGCAATCTATACCGGTTACTTTTGGTGGTAGCTTGATGTGGGAATATTTTATGGAAACAGAGCGTCCTTCTTTAAATGACTTGCTAGCTACTACTTTTGGGGGAGTTGAGTTAGGTGAGATAACCTTTCGACTGTCTGATTTGCTTATAGATGAACGAACCTCGGGTGCTGAGCGTATTGAGAGAGAGATTGTTGCCGGATTAATTTCTCCCATACGAGCATTAAACAGAATTTTATCCGGAGATGCTTGGAAAAGAAGACCATATAGCGGTAAAGTATATCCTACGGTTCCTGTGGTTTTTATAGCTAGTATCGGACCTCGTTTTTTAGCCGAACAAGAAAAGGGGGAAGATGGTGAGTTAAGTACGAATATTGGCTTTAGGTTGAATTATGGTGATCCATTTGATGATGATTATTACAGTCCATATGAATGGTTCCAGTTTAATGCGTCTATTGATTTATTTTCCAATCAGCCACTCATAAACCAAGTAAGTGCTGTGGGGGTTTTATGGGGGAAAAATATTTGGGAGAAGGGAAATCGCTCATTAACATTCGGTGTGTTTCAACATTTTGATTATTATGATTCACAGATTAAACTTAAATCTAAGAAGAAGGTTTCACCTTATAAAATATCTCAGGCAGCAGCAATAGGAGGAGGGTTGCTGTATAAAAACTCTTCGGATGTATTTGACATTTTTTCAGAAATGTATGTTACAGGTATTGCATTAGGAGCTAGTTATACGGACTATTTTTTTGTGGATGAACGCGATTATAATATGGGAAGTGGTTATAGTTTTAAAGGATATTCGAACCTGATATATAAAAGGAAATGGGGGTTGATGCTTGGAATAGAAAACTATCATATTTTTACTTGGAAAGGATATGAACCGGATTTGGACTTAAGTACAGTAGATATTAATAAAATCAATGTACAAGGTGATGCAGGTAATGCTCGGCTTGCTGTGTTTACTGCACAATTGGGCTACTATTCACATAAGCGCTGGAATTTATATTTATCAACCCGATATTTTACTCGACAGACATTCTATAAATACCATGAAAATGTTGATTATTCTACATTTGATGTAGCGTTGAAGCTGGGTGTCATATTATAATGACTGTATCCTGTGTGGTATAGTGTTATGAATAAGAAGTTTTGTTATATTTGACATTAGATACTTATTTGTTTATACAATGGAAGAGATAAAGATTCAAATACCTGTTAAGAAATACACCTATGATGAGCTTCCGGAAAAGCTTGAATTATTAAAAGAAGCAGCACTTGAAGCAGCTGAAAATGCTTATGCTCCATACTCAAACTTTCAGGTAGGAGCTGCTGTTTTGCTGGAAAATGGAACAGTCGTCAAAGGAAGTAATCAGGAGAATGCGGCTTATCCGTCCGGATTATGTGCGGAGCGAGTAGCTCTCTTTTATGCTCATTCAACTTATCCTAACATGCCTATTGATACTTTGGCGGTAGTTGCCGTGTCTGAAGGTGAAATTGTCGAAGAGATTTCACCGTGTGGTGGATGTAGGCAGGTTATGCTAGAATACGAAAGTAAGTTTAATAAAGCATTCAATCTTGCGTTATTTAATGAAAACTTTGTCTATCTGTTTGAAAAAGCTTCTGATTTGTTGCCATTGACTTTCACAAAAGATAATATGTAAAATCAAGACCTTTCTTCTTTATTTCTAGGATGATGCTCTATAATCTCCTTTCGTAAAAACTCTCTGTCTATATGTGTATATATCTCTGTTGTAGTGATGCTTTCATGCCCTAGCATCATCTGAATGGCGCGCAAATTAGCACCACCTTCCAGTAGGTGGGTTGCAAAAGAATGCCTAAAAGTATGCGGACTTATATTTTTATGAATACCTGCTATTTCAGCCTGGACTTTTATAAGGTGAAATATCATAATGCGTGACAGTGAAGTCCCGCGTCGACTTAAAAATAAGCTATCCTCAAAGCCACGTTTAGGGATAATCAAATGACGGTCATATAAATAGTTTTTTATTTCTTTTATGGCTGAGGGTGAAATAGGGACTAGTCGCTGTTTGTTTCCTTTTCCTTCCACTTTTATAAACTCTTCTTCGAAGTAAACATCTGAATAGCGTAGGGAAGTTAGTTCTGAAACCCGAAGTCCACAACTATATAGAACTTCTAAGATTGCTCTGTTTCGTTGCCCTTCTTTTTTAGAGAGATCTATTGATTGAATCATTGCGTTCACTTCGTCTACGGTAAGAACCTCAGGTATTTTCATTGTCTTTTGAGGCATCTCCAACATTTCAGTTGGGTCTTTATCAATATATCCATCTATAAACAGATAGTTATAGAATGACTTTATTCCGGAAAGAATTCGTGCTTGCGAACGAGGCTGTATGCCCAAGTCATAAAGTTGGGCTATAAACTCTCTCAAATCTTCATAAGAAACATCCTTTAGATTTAAATCTTTACTTTCAGAAAAATCAATTAACTTCTTTAAATCAAATAGATATGATTCGATTGAATTGTCGGAAAGCGCACGCTCCAAACGAAGATATTGTTTATATTTATTATATAGGTCTATGTAATTATTCATTTTTGATTGGAAATATAGCCTGTTTATGACTAGACTCAACAAGCTTTGAATCTATTGAATATCCAAATTTATAAATAAAATCATTACATTTGCCATATTGATAAAGAGTCACTTCATATACTTTTACAGACTGAAACATGCATAAGAAAATAATTCGTATTATAAATGGTCCTAATTTAAATCTATTAGGGAAGCGAGAACCAGAAGTATATGGAACAACCGGGCTAGAAACCTACTTCAGCGAACTACAAAAAACATATCCACAATGTGAGTTTTCTTATTTTCAGAGTAATATAGAAGGGGAGTTGATAAATGAACTTCACCGAGTCGGATTTGAAGGTGATGGTATTATTTTAAACGCAGGTGCATACACACACACATCCATCGCATTATTAGATGCAATTAAGGCTATATCAGTTCCGGTAGTAGAGGTTCATATATCAAACATTCATGCCAGAGAAACGTTTAGACATCATTCTATGATTTCTTCTGCTTGCCTAGGTGTAATTCTAGGTTTCGGTTTAGACTCTTATAGATTGGCGGTTGAAGCCATCCTTTCAAGATAAATAATAATTATATAGTAAGAATATATGTTAAAAAGTACAAAGATAGTAGCAACCATCTCTGATCAGAGGTGTGAAGTAGATTTCATTCGTACCCTGTTTAATGAAGGTATGGATGTTGTGAGAATGAATTCAGCTCATTTAAATGCTGAAGGTTTCACTAAAATTATTACAAATATTAGAACCGTATCTGAGGGGATAGGTATCCTTATGGACACCAAAGGCCCTGAGGTGCGTACAACCACTAATAAAGACGACGAAGAGTTACTTTTTGAAACCGGAGATCTTGTTAAGATAGTTGGAGATGCTCAAGGTATAACTACCAAAGAGGTTATTTATGTAAACTATCCCAATTTTGTCAACGACCTGAAAGTGGGCAGCGATATGCTAATTGATGATGGGATTGTAGAAATCTGTATCAAAGAAAAGCAAGAAGGCTACTTGATTGGCGAAATGCAAAATAATGCAAAGTTAGGAAGTCGTAAAAGCGTTAATGTCCCCGGTATACGCATAAATTTACCCTCTTTGACTGAAAGAGATAAAACGAATATCCTTTTTGCAATCGAAAATAACCTAGACTTTATAGCGCATTCATTTGTTCGTAACAAGCAAGACGTATTAGATATACAAAGCATCTTAGACAAGCATAATAGTACAATCAAAATCATTGCAAAGATTGAGAATCAGGAAGGTGTAGACAATCTGAATGAAATATTAGAAGTCGCTTATGGTATTATGATTGCACGTGGCGATCTAGGTATAGAAGTCCCGGCTGAAAAAATACCGAGTATACAGCGTCAGATTATTCGTCGTTGCGTTGAGGTTAAAAAACCGGTAATTGTAGCTACGCAAATGCTTCACTCAATGATTGAGAATCCACGTCCTACACGCGCCGAAATAACGGACATTGCAAATGCTATTTATTATCGGACAGACGCCATTATGCTTAGTGGTGAAACTGCCTATGGAAAATATCCGGTCGAAGCAGTTAGAACAATGACGAAAGTTGCTCGTGAAGCTGAGTCTTCAAAAGTTGCAGCTAATGATATTCGTGTTCCCATCAAAGGAGATGACTTAGATGTTACCTCGTTTTTAGCCAAACAGGCCGTTCGTGCAGCAAGCCGATTGAATGTGAAGGCCATTATTACAGATAGCTATTCAGGGCGTACTGCACGTTACTTAGCTGCATTTAGAGGAAATGCAACAGTCTATGCTATTTGTTATAGTCCTGAGGTTGCCCGTATGCTGTCTCTATCTTATGGTGTATGGGCTACGCATCAGCCCTATCAAGAAAGCAGACGAGGTTATTTCTACGAAGCACTGGCTCAACTGTTAAAGACAAACCTGGTCACCAAAGAAGATATGGTAGCTTACCTAAGTGGAACTTATGGAGAAGGAGGGGGCACTTCATTTCTTGAAATAAATAGTGTAAATAGTATTTTAGCATTTGGTGCAAAATATTACTTGCCGATTTTTAAGAGTGATGAATAATACGGATGAACTAGAAAAATATATTTTATCCCACATAGACAACGAGGGTGAACTGTTAGCAAAGCTGGATCGTGATGCACACGTTAAACTGTTGCGTCCCAGAATGCTTTCAGGGCATCTACAGGGGCGGGTTTTGAAAATGCTTTGTCGTATTATGTCTCCTCATCGAGTCTTAGAAATAGGAACATACACCGGATATGCAACCCTTTGTATGGCCGAAGCATTACAAGAAGGTGCACGGATAGATACCATTGAAATAAATGATGAAATGGAAGATTTTATCATGAAATATGTCAATGAATCTCCGGATAAAAATAAGATTCGTTTGATAATAGGCGATGCAACCGAAGTGATTCCCTCGCTAGAAGAAACGTACGATATGGTATTTATAGATGCAGATAAACGGATGTATTCAACCTATTACGAGCTGGTTTTTCCTATAGTACGACCCGGTGGGTTGATACTTGCTGACAACACGCTGTGGTCCGGCAAAGTCACAGAAGAACTGACTCATTCAGATAAACAAACAGAAAGTATACTTGATTTTAATAAGCAAATGAAAGAAGACCCACGTGTTGAGAAGGTAATTTTGCCCCTTCGCGATGGTCTTACTATGATTTGGAAAAAAACGGAATAAAATGGATGAAAAAAGACTCAGTAAGATAAGTCGCTTACTTCAAAAAGAACTAGGTGATATCTTTCAGAAACAAACACAAGGAATGCCCGGCACACTCATTTCGGTAACGAGGGTAAGAGCTACTCCGGATTTAAGTTTAGCCCGTATTTATTTAAGTATTTTTCCGGCCGATAAGTCGGATGAACTTATGAAAAATATAGAAGCTAACAATAAAATAATCCGTTATGATCTCGGACAACGAGTTCGTACACAGCTTCGTAAAATACCTGAGCTGGCTTTTTATATTGATGACTCCTTAGACTATATTGAAAAGATTGACGAACTATTAAAATAGTATTTGTTTGAAGCTGCCGCTACATATTGCCCGACGATATTTGTTTGCAAAGAAATCACATAATGCAATCAATATTATCTCCATGGTTTCAGTTTGTGGAGTGGCTGTTTGTACATTAGCTTTAATATGTGTACTGTCGGTATTGAATGGTTTCCAACAGTTTTATGCCTCTTTATTCACTAATTTTGATCCTGAGTTAAAGATTCTTCCAGCAAAAGGTAAGGTGTTTGATATAGAGAATGATACGATAAAAGTAGCTCTATCATCACCGGAGATATCTATGTATAGTGGAGTGATTGAAGAGAATGCGATGGTCAAATATAATGATCGACAAGTATTTGTTTCACTTAAAGGAGTTAATGCTGACTATGGGAAGTTAGTTACCATAGATAGCCTGATTATTGATGGGCGTTTTGTTCTTGCTGAGGGAGATGTAAACTATAGTGTTCTCGGCTTTAATCTGGCTATTTCCTTAGGGCTAAATGTTGGTTTTGTTGCCCCTTTAGAGATATATGTCCCCAAAAGAGATGAACGCATCAATGTAGTTAATGCTCTTTCCTCAGTAAATATGGAACATGTATTTGCCGGAGGCGTTTTCAGAGCAAATACGATGTTAGATAATGAGAACTTCTTGATTATCCCCATTGAGCTAGCACGCACGCTTTACAATTATGAGACAGAGGTTTCTGCTGTTGATTTACGTCTTGCAGAATCAGAAAATGTAGAGAAGGTGAAAAAGAAACTATCTACTATACTGGGTGAAAACTATCTTGTACAGGACAGGTACGAGCAAAAAAAAGAAGTGTTTAGAATGATTTCAATTGAAAAATGGATGTCGTTCTTGATTCTAACCTTTGTTCTTGCCCTAGCTCTTTTCAATCTTGTGGGTTCACTCTCTATGCTCATGATTGATAAGAAGGAAGACGTAAACACGCTTAGAAGCCTAGGGGCAAACTCACAAGTAATACAACAAATATTCTTCTTTGAAGGGTGGATTATTACGGCTATTGGTGCTTTTGTAGGCCTAGTGATAGGTATAGTACTCTGTTGGGGGCAGATGTATTTTGGCTGGATTAAATTAGGCTACACCGAAGGGGCTTTCCTTACGGATGTTTATCCGGTACAATTGCAATTTTCAGATGTTGTGGTCACGATATGTACAGTGTTGTTTGCGGGATTTATCACCTCTTATTATACGGTTAAGTCGTTAGGCAAAAGCTGGTTGAAAAAAGCCTGAAAACCCTTGATGAATTACTCTATTTCTAAAAACGATTGTTTATAATATTCAAACTTATGAAGAAAACAGTTCTCCTATTAGGTATAATGCTATTAGGTATTCATATTTCCCTAATTGCTCAATCAGAAGAGGTAACCATAAAGTTAGTTCATACTTCAGACGTTCATGGTAGTTTCTTTCCTTATGATTTCATCAATGATTCTCCCATGAAAGGAAGTTTATCCCGAGTAGAAGCCTATATGAAAGAGATTCGGCGTAATTATCCTCAATCAAATGTTTTATTAGACGGCGGTGATATTCTCCAAGGACAACCGACTGTTTACTATTACAATTATATTGATACGCTTGAAAAACATTTATGTGCCAGGATAATGAATTATATGAATTACGATGTGAGCACATTAGGTAACCACGACATTGAAGCCGGACATGAAGTTTATGATCGCTGGATGGTTCAATTGGATTTTCCGGTTACAGCAGCCAACATTATTGATAAAGATGAGCAAAGCCCTTATTGCTTACCTTATACGATTATAGAAAAGGAAGGCGTTCGTATGGCTGTATTAGGCATGATAACCCCATCTATACCCGCATGGCTGCCGGAGGTTCTTTGGTCTGGTCTGCAATTTGAGGATATGAAAAGAACAGCAGAAAAATGGGTGCCTTATATTCAGGAAAAAGAAAAGCCGGATGTTTTGATTGGGCTTTTTCATACTGGTGTCGAACCCTACATACTATCGGGTTTATATAATGAGAATGCAGCAGTTCAAGTAGCTCAAGAGGTTCCGGGCTTTGATATTGTGTTTTGCGGTCATGATCATAGTGCTTACTGTGAAAAGTTGCCAACAGTATCTGAGGGTGATTCAGTTTGGGTGTTAAACCCGGCAAATCAAGCTAAATATATTTCAGAAGTTACATTGAAAGTTAAAAAAGAAGCAGGGAAAGTATTAAAAACAGATATCGTTGGTCAAGTTTTATCTATGGATACTTACGAGCCTGACTTAGACTATATGAACACTTTTGGCGATGCGATGGAAAAGGTGAAAACATTTGTTTCTTCACCAATTGGCACCATGAAAAATACCATTTCAACCCGTGAGGCTTTTTTTGGTTCTTCTTCTTTTGTCGATTTAATACATCAGCTACAACTTGATATTTCAGGAGCCGATATATCTATTGCTGCTCCTTTGTCATTTAATGCAACAATCCATAAAGGCAAGATTTATGTGCGTGATATGTTCAATTTGTATCGGTTTGAAAACATGCTTTATACCATGGAGTTTTCAGGTGCAGAAATAAAAGGAGCATTAGAAGAATCTTATAGAATATGGACTAATCAGATGCATACAGCTGATGATCATTTATTGTTGATAGAGGAAAGAAAGAATGGTTCATGGTCATTTCTTTATCCAAGTTTTAATTTTGATTCAGCAGCAGGCATTCTATATACCGTGGATGTAACAAAGCCTGAAGGAGAGAAAATTACTATTAAGAGTCTGGCAGATGGACGTCCTTTTGAAATGTCCAAGAAATATAAGGTGGCTCTCAATTCTTATCGTGGAAATGGGGGAGGAGAGCTTTTTACAAAAGGAGCCGGCATTACGCAAGATGAGTTAAAAAACAGAATCATATCATCTACCGAGAAAGATTTGCGTTTCTACCTGATGGAAGAAATTAAACAGCAACAAGTGATAGACCCCCAACCGCTGAATCACTGGCAGTTCATTCCGTCAAAATTTATAAAAAAGGCTTCTGCTAAAGATTATAAATTATTATTCCCTAAAAATAAGAAGTAGGTTATTGAATCGGAAAATAATCCATATAGATATGGATGCATTTTATGCATCTGTTGAGCAGCGAGATCATCCGGAATACCGCAACAAGCCTGTTGCAGTAGGCTATTCGGGAGCGAGAGGTGTTGTAGCTACCGCAAGTTACGAAGCACGCAAATATGGAGTAAGGTCTGCCATGCCTTCTGTTACGGCGCGCAGGAAATGCCCTCATCTTATATTCACCCCTGCACGCTTTGAAATATATCGTTCTATATCTATGCAGATAAGAAATATATTCTTTGAGTTTACTGATTTAGTAGAGCCACTATCATTAGATGAAGCTTTTTTAGACGTTACAGTCAATCATAAAAACATGTCTATTGCAACAGATATTGCAATAGAAATAAAGAAACGAATTTTTAAAGAAACCGGATTAACCGCTTCTGCCGGAGTTTCTTACAATAAATTTCTAGCAAAAATAGCCTCCGATTATAACAAACCCAATGGATTATTTATAATAAAACCATCCGTTTCTCAACGATTTATTGAACAGCTTCCTATAGAGCGTTTCTTTGGCGTTGGTCATGTGACGGCAGAACGTATGCATAGTATGGGGATTAAAAACGGGTATGATTTGAAGCAATTTTCTCAAACTGATTTAGTACTTCGGTTTGGTAAACTGGGAACGATGCTTTATAAAAATGCTCGCGGAATAGATGACAGGCTGGTTGAATCTAATCGGTTGCGAAAGTCAGTCGGGGCTGAAAACACCTTCTTAGAAGACTTGACTACGAAGGAAGAGATGATTGTAGAATTAGAAGAAACAGCCGAAGAGGTGATTCGCCGTATTAATAAACACTCTTTTAAAGGACGAACGGTCACACTAAAAGTGAAATACAACACGTTCCAAACCATCACTCGCAGCAAATCATTTCTTTTACCCGTGACCAACTACGAAACGCTTTATCAAACGGGGATACAGTTGTTAGAAGAGGTCGATCTCACAATACCGGTTCGACTGATGGGCTTGACCATCAAGAATAATGACTCTATAGATATGAATGATGCTTATCAACTAGAGCTAGACTTTAAAGACTGATATAGTTGAATTTTTCACTGCCTTTCTTAATCAATTACCTACTGATTCTTTCTTGCTTAATGCCAGCCATTTAGTTTAATGCATAGGAACAACTAATCTTTCAACGTTCGTTAGAAGCTCTTTTGACGAACGTCGAAAGAGCTTCTAACGAACGTTGAAAGAGCTTTTAACCCGGGTTAAAAGGTTAGTTGAGCCTATTCTTTGAATAAAAACCCTATGCCGAAAAGAATAAAACCCTCCTAATCATCTAATTCAGACATACTTTAGGATAAGTTTATATTATTTGGATACTTAATATTGCTAGTTCCATATTTTTTTTCTTCATTTGTTCTAGTTTTAAAGCTTGTTGATAAAATATCGGAAATTTCTATGAATAAAAATAAGCATGTAGCCTTTTGTTTTTTATTACTGTTTGTATTCTTATCTTATGGCTTCAGGCAATCAGACACAAATCCACTTGTGGGCGTATGGAATCTCAAAACTATAAAAGCAACAGTAAATACGAATAATTCTGATGCTACAAATTTGATTAAAAATGGAATTGAGGAAAACCCCTATATCAGTGTCTATTTTGATGCTGATGGGACAGGCTGTTACGGTACTTTTATGGAAGGGGTCGACGAATTGATTGAAACGCCATTTACATATGAAATACTGCCTAAAAACAAAATAGTTTTTTATATGGAGATTATTCCGGGTGATGAAATGAATGAAGAAGAGGTCGTTTCGATTCAATCAACATTCGAAATTAAAGAGGATAAATTAACCTTGATTACTGATGAAACCAAAGCCTATGATGTGGAAGCTCTAGATGAAATAGGGGTAGAGGACGCCGATCAAATCAAGGTTTCAAAAGTGCTTGTTAAGAGTGTCTATAAGCGCTAAGTGTCACTCTTTTCCTTCTCCCATTCTTGATGTGATATCAATAGTCCAACTACTTCAGAGTAGTTTTTATGTCCGCTACTGATTTTATTTCCTTTTAGGTAAAGATCATAAAACCATCGCTGTATGTTTCCAATAAGCGGGCTGTACTTGTTCAACCAGTATACTTGATGTTCTTGAGCTAAATTGATAATATCCGGATGAATCTCTTCCAGGACTTGTTTGTATTCATCTTCAGAGAGGAGTCTGCGTGCATTTCCTAACACATGTGGCAAGATGGAGAAGTAGCCCGAAAAACGAATCTCTTTTACTTCAGATTGTGTACATACTTGATACGCATAAAAGTTAGCTTCAGCTTCACTTGTAATGCCTAATAAATGAGCAAATTCATGTGCATAAGTCGAAGGATAGCTGGCAGGGAGTATATCTCCGTTTACCGTATATTCGCAAAAGAAAGGCCCCATACTTCCGGTTACTCCCACCTTGGATGCCAGTGGAGTAAAGAGCATCGTTTTAACTCGCGGAGATGCATGATGAGGCTGGTTTACGCCCAGTGTGTTTGTGATGCGTTTATATCCGCTTACAGTTTCTTTGCAAACGATTTTCCTATCTACTTCACTAAACGATGTATAGGACTGGTTTAGGTTAATGACATATTGTTTCATGAAAAACTGAAAGTTCTCATCGGTGTATTTGGTATAAGGTATACCGGTACGTTGGTAAAAACCATCTTGTGAGTAGTTCAGTCCCCATGCAAAATAGAACCACACATAAACCCACAATAAATACTCTGCGTCACGTAAGAGCACAGTTCTCCACCGTTTCTTTTTATGTAAACGGGCAAAAAATGTATAAAAAATAAGACCTGCAATGCTCAAGAAAATAAATAAGTCACCCAAAGCAAATGGGATAAGTCTTGAAAAAGAGGATAATATAAATGAAATCGTAGGATATATGTGCCGGGCATAAAATTCGCCCCATCCCGGAACAGACTGTGTCATCCAGACCAGAGTGAGTGAAACCCCCAATATAAGGTATCGTATGATATACTTCTTTCTTTTTGCTTCCAATCCTTTTCTGTTTGGGAACAAAAGTACTTACTCTTATGATTAAATGCCAGTTATTTATTAATTTTGCAGTCATATTTTTCGAAATAATGATTAATGAGAGGTAAAATGGAAATTGCAAGCAAATATGATCCTTCACAAGTAGAAGGTAAGTGGTATCAGTATTGGTTAGATAAAGGGTGTTTTAAGTCTCTTCCTGATGAAAGAGAACCCTATACAATCGTCATACCCCCACCTAATGTAACAGGTGTACTCCATATGGGTCATATGCTAAACAATACAATTCAGGATATCTTAGTTCGTAGAGCACGCATGTTCGGAAAGAATGCGTGTTGGGTTCCCGGTACTGATCATGCTTCTATTGCGACAGAGGCTAAAGTGGTTGGTCGATTAGCTGAACAAGGTATTAAAAAAACAGATTTATCCAGAGATGAGTTTTTAAAGCATGCTTGGGACTGGACAGATGAGCATGGTGGTGTGATTTTAAAACAACTACGTAGATTAGGAGCCTCATGCGATTGGGATCGTACAGCATTTACGATGGATGAACTTCGTTCTAAAAGTGTTTTACGCGTATTTGTTGATTTATATAATAAAGGACTTATTTATCGCGGTATCCGCATGGTCAATTGGGACCCAAAAGCCTTAACGGCTGTTTCAGACGAAGAGGTTATTCATAAAGAGGAACATGGGAAACTTTACTATTTGCGCTATTTGGTAGCGTCTGAATCAGGTGAGCAAAATGAAAACCAATCAGAATATGCCGTTATAGCGACCACACGCCCTGAAACTATATTTGGAGACGTGGCCGTATGTATTCATCCGGACAACCCTAAAACAGCTTGGCTGAAAGGGAAAAAACTGATTGTTCCGATAGCAAATCGAGTAGTTCCTATCATAGAAGATGAGTATGTAGATATGGAGTTTGGAACGGGATGTTTGAAAGTAACTCCTGCTCACGACGTGAATGACTACATGCTGGGGGAAAAATACAAGCTGGAAACGATTGATATATTTAATGACAATGGTACCTTGAATGCTTATGGACTGCAATATGAAGGAATGGACCGTTTTGCTGTTCGTAAACAAATAGTGAAAGATTTGGAAGCATCCAATCTGATGGATAAGCTTGAAGACTATGTGAATAGTGTAGGCTATTCTGAACGTACGAATGTGCCTATTGAGCCAAAGCTATCCATGCAGTGGTTTCTGAAAATGGAAAAACTAGCTAAGCCTGCATTAGATTCAGTGATGAATGATGATATAGTATTTCATCCGGCTAAGTTTAAAAATACGTACCGCCATTGGATGGAAAATATTAAAGACTGGTGTATCAGTCGCCAGCTATGGTGGGGACATCGGATTCCTGCTTATTTTTTACCTGATGGAACGTATGTAGTGGCTGATTCAGAAGAGGAGGCTTTAGCAATGGCTATAGAGCTGACCGGAAATAAATCATTGACTATGCAAGATTTATCTCAAGATGAAGATTGTTTAGATACTTGGTTTTCTTCTTGGATTTGGCCTATTTCTTTGTTTGATGGTATTTTAAATCCCGGAAATAAGGAAATGACCTACTACTATCCAACCAATGACTTGGTCACAGGCCCTGATATTATATTTTTCTGGGTGGCACGTATGATTATGGCCGGCTACGAATATGAAAATCAAAAACCGTTTAAAAATGTCTATTTCACCGGTATTGTTCGTGACAAGCTAGGTCGTAAAATGTCTAAATCATTGGGCAATTCGCCAGATCCACTATTGCTGATTGATAAATATGGAGCTGATGGAGTAAGAATGGGGCTGATGCTAACAGCACCTGCCGGTAATGATTTACCTTTTGATGAAGCATTGTGTGAACAAGGGCGTAACTTTAATAATAAAATATGGAATGCCTACCGACTAGTTAGAGGCTGGACGGTTGATGAGCAAAAAGATCTGCCTGAAACATCTCGTATTGCAATTGATTGGTTCAATAATCAGCTCAGTAAAACGATAGCCGAAGTAAATGACTCGTTCGAGAAATATCGCTTGAGCGAAGCGTTAATGGCTATCTATAAGCTGTTTTGGGATGAGTTTTCTTCTTGGTATTTGGAGATTATTAAACCGGGCTTTGAACAACCCATCGATTCAGTAAGCTATCAGGCTACTTTAGGCTTCTTTGATGCTTTACTTCGCTTGCTACATCCGTTTATGCCCTTTATCACAGAAGAGTTGTGGCAAACACTTGCCGACCGGTCAGATGATGAAAGTATTATGTTGGCACAGTTGCCTACTGTGAAGGATATTGATACTGATTTATTGAATACATTTGAGGTTATTAAAGAAATAGTTGGAGGAGTTCGTACTGTCAGACTTCAAAAAGGCATACCCAATAAGGAGTCGTTGGACTTAGAGTATGCCGGTAGTTTTCAGGAAGAATTTGCATCTGTAATTCAGAAAATCTGTAATATTGGAGAAGTAAGGGCAGTTACTGAAAAATCATCCAATGCTGCGTCGTTCTTAGTGAGTACTACTGAGTTTGATATTCCATTGACTACGACTATTGATCCGGAGGAGGAATTAGCAAAACTACAAGAAGAGTTAACTTATCAACAAGGCTTTTTACGTTCGGTACTTAAGAAACTTGAAAATGAGAATTTTGTCCGGAAAGCCCCGGAAAAAGTTATTGAGATGGAGCGTAAAAAACAAGCTGATGCTGAAATAAAGATAAAATCCTTAGAGGAAAGTATTGCAGCACTGAATAAATAAGTAGTTTCCTTTCTTTTTTCCCAATTCTATTGGTATATTAGATTCGTGTTTTAAATCATTGTATTAATCAGGGATTGTATTTCATTTTAAAGAATGTCATATAGTCCGTAAATACCATATGTATGAGATACTGGATAATATTACTGGGATTCTTTCTGCTTTACAGTTGTTCTTCTATTCATTATATGGATATTCAGACACTTGTTCCGGCTCAAATCAGCTATCCGGATAGTGTTAAAAAACTCTTGATTGTAAATAATGCTGTACCACAATCTTCTAAGATGGGGTATGATTATAATCTAAATAGAATACGTCAAGATACAGCTAGGATTTATACAGACAGTGCCTTGATGGTAGCTGCAAGATCTTTAGGTGAAACAATTGCAGGTTCGCCTTATTATGATGATATAAGACTTTATGAAGTACCCTATAATACTGGAGGAGAATTCTTGAAAGATAGTAAGCTTAAGCAGGAGGAAGTTCAAAAACTTTGTTCTCTCAATGGAACAGATGCTATTATTTCAATTGATCATTTGTATTTTAAAGTTACTAGGTATGGCAATGCGTTTAGGCGCTTCAGCTATGACTTTAATGAAGAAATGCAAATTATATTTTCCGGCATTGTTCGCTCATATACCCCGGAAAGCGAAAAGCCTTTGTCAACATTTCATATGAGTGATAGTATTTATTGGTATGATTTTGATGGGTATATTCCGACCGTTGAAGACGCTCTTCTTTATGCTGCTGATTATATGGGTACAGGTGCTGCACGATATTTCTATCCTAATTGGATAAATGAAAATAGATTATATTTTAAATCATCCGGTTCCTCCTGGAAGCAAGCTTCAGCTTATGCTTCAGCTCAAAGGTGGGGTGATGCACTTGCCGAATGGCTGCGTATATATGATAAAACATCATCTTGGAAAAAGCAGGCAAAACTAGCTACGAATATTGCATTAGGATATGAACTGACGGATCAGCTAAAAGAGGCAGGCGAATGGCTGCAAAAAGCTGTTGATTTATATCAAAAGAATGAGAAAGAAAAGTCGAATGAAAAGCAGTATCTTGATTACTATAAAAAGCAGCTAGACAAAAAGATAGAAGGTTCAAGCAAGTTAGAATATCAATTGAAGAACCTGTATATAAGAGATGAATGAGACCTTGGCCTCAATTAAAGAACATTGAATAGAGAGCCTTTTGGAATTTATCCTTACATTTGACAAATAATATAGGAAAAGAGTAAAAACATATGGTAAGTCAATTAAAAGAGCAGTCGGTGATTGAGTCTTTCTTTAAGAAATCGGTTGATCGAATGACAAAAGACTCAGCAGGAATGTTGATGAGTGATTTGTTTGTACAAACAGATGCCGAAACAGGTGAAATCCAATTGTATGATGAAAATAAATCATTGCTTAATAAAATGGTGATTTTTAATTGGCTCAATACTTTTCCTAACAAAGAAGCATTTGATATCAATGCCATCAATACTATTAAGCCGGCATTGGATGCTTTAAATGCTCAAGGTCTTTTTGAGCAAGATTTTTTCTTAAAGCCTTTTTCTATTAGCATAACAGATGAAAACTTCAGTGTAATAGAGGAGTTGCTTTTTGTTGACGATGAACTTTTACGCTTAGATGATCCTCTTTTGAAAGATTTAGATAAAGACTTAGATGACTTTTTAAACAGTCTCCTTGCTGATATTTAAACCTCCTTTACTTCATAAATAGCATATCTGTAGTTGTAACTTGCAACTATAGATTCACTTTCTTTTGCTTTTTTTTCTTCTGAAAAATCAAAATGATACAGTTAGAGCAACCCTATTGGTTGTTGATGTGTTATATATATAAATAATTTTATATCATGAATGAACTACAATATGAAAGCAGCCCTTATCTGCTGCAGCATGCTCAAAATCCGGTATACTGGAAAGCTTGGAACGATAAAAACCTGGAGTTGGCAAAAGAATCCAACAAGTTGATAATAGTAAGCATAGGTTATTCAACCTGTCACTGGTGTCATGTGATGGAGCATGAGAGCTTTGAAAATAAAGCAGTTGCCACTCTTATGAACGAGTCTTTTATTTCAATCAAGGTAGACCGTGAAGAACGCCCTGATGTAGATGCTTATTATATGAAAGCAGTTCAGTTAATGAATCAACGGGGTGGTTGGCCGCTTAATGTGATATGCTTACCCGATGGTCGACCGGTTTGGGGAGGAACTTATTTTCGGAAACAAGATTGGATGAAAATACTTACCACCATTCATGAACTTTATCAAACCAATCCGGACGAGCTATATAGGAATGCTGAAAGCTTGTCTGAAGGAGTTCTTGAGATGAGTAAAGCACCTGCTATAGATGACTACACAGGCATGTTCGATATAAACGAAAAAGTGGAAGATTGGGTGCATCATTTTGACAGAACATATGGAGGCTATGGACGACCTCCTAAGTTTATGATACCTAACAGCTTGCTTTTTTTACAACGTTATGCTTATTTGAACGATTCTAAGCGAACACTTGAATTTGTTGATTTAACGCTGACGCGTATGGCTTGGGGTGGTTTGTTTGATACTGTTCAAGGTGGATTTTCCAGGTATTCAGTAGATAAAAACTGGCATATTCCTCATTTTGAAAAAATGCTTTATGATAATGCTCAACTGCTTTCATTGTATGCTGATGGATATAAGCGGACTAAAAACCCCTTGTACAAGGAAGTCATAGAGAAAACGGTTCAATTTATGATTGATGAATGGAGCAATGGTGAGGGAGGTTTTTATGCGGCTTATGATGCGGATAGCTTGAACGAGCATAATCAATTAAAGGAAGGCGCTTACTATAGTTGGACAAAGCATGAGTTAGAGCAAATCATTGAAAAAGAAGATTTTCCTCTATTTAAAGATGTTTTTAATATCAATAATGATGGCTACTGGGAAGACGATGTATATGTTTTGATACAGACTGAATCAGTAGACGAAATAGCTTCCAGACACTCTCTGCCTCTAAATGAATTGGTCGAGAAAAAAGTAAAATGGGAAGAACTACTAAGAAACAGGCGTAGTATGCGAGCAAAACCCCGACTTGATGATAAGACGCTTACGTCGTGGAATGCTCTTTTAATAATTGGCTTACTAGATGCTTACACAGCATTGGATAATAAAGACTATCTGTTTTTAGCTGAGCGGATTAATCAGTTTATTCATGATAAACTTTTAAAAGAGCAAAAGCTGAAGCATACATATAAAAATGAGATAGCCGGCATTGAAGGTTTCCTTGAGGATTATGCATGCTATATTGCAGCATTAATAGCCTTGTATGAACATACGCTAGAAACGTCCTATCTCTTGAAAAGTAAAGAGCTAACCGATTATGTGATAGAACACTTCCTGGATTCTAAAAGTGGATTTTTCTTTTTTAATAATAAAGAATTTACCACAGTACTTCATAACTCCGTTGAGATTGAAGATGGAGTTATTCCATCTGCTAACTCTCAAATGGCTAATAACTTATTGAAGTTAGGTGTTCTGTTTGAAGATATGGACTATATTTCTTTAGCTGAAAACATGCTTGAAGCTGTAAAAAGTCAAATTACTTATCCACCCTATTACTCCAACTGGTTAATAGCCGCTATGTATCTTGCAGAACCATCTGAACTGTTGGTTTCGGGTGCAAATGCATTAAGCGAAATACACCTGCTTAAAAAGCAGCTTATAGGAAAAACGTTTGTCTTTGGGACAACAGCCGATGTTTCAATTCCTTATTTCGCCGGAAAATATAAGACAGATATGATGCAGTTTTATTTGTGTACAAACAGATCATGTATGAGTCCGCAACCAAGTAAGGATTTTTTGATTAATCAGAAGTTATAAGAATAGAATAGGCTTGATTAATGGCTGGTTTTGTCTTTCCTCGGATATAGACAATTAGCTAATAATGCCTACATTTGTAGGAAATTTTCAGGAAAAACTATAAATATCATAATAAAATGGCAAAGGAATTGAAAGAACTGACTCCTCGCAGTGAAAATTATTCACAATGGTATCAGGATTTAGTTATTAAAGCTGAGTTAGCAGAAAATTCAGCTGTACGTGGATCAATGGTTATTAAACCTTACGGATATGCAATTTGGGAAAAGATGCAATGCATATTAGATAATAAGTTTAAAGAAACCGGACATCAAAATGCTTACTTTCCTTTGTTAATTCCTAAATCATTTCTAAGTAAAGAAGCTGATCACGTTGAAGGATTTGCCAAAGAATGTGCGGTAGTTACCCATTATCGATTGAAAAACAACCCTGAAGGTACAGGAGTCGTAGTAGACCCGGAGGCTAAGTTAGAAGAAGAGTTAATTATACGTCCAACTTCAGAAACAATCATTTGGAATACTTATCGCAACTGGATTCAATCATATAGAGATTTACCTATATTAATTAACCAATGGGCTAATGTGATGCGTTGGGAGATGCGTACTCGACTGTTTCTTCGTACAGCTGAGTTCTTGTGGCAAGAAGGTCATACAGCGCATGCTACCAGTCAAGAAGCGGAAGAAGAGACGCAAATGATTCATGATATTTATGCTGAATTTGCTGAGAAATATATGGCAATGCCGGTTGTGAAAGGAGTGAAAACTGCAAGTGAGCGATTTGCAGGTGCGGTAGATACCTATACTATTGAAGCGATGATGCAAGATGGAAAAGCATTGCAGGCAGGAACATCTCACTTCTTGGGGCAGAACTTCGGCAAGGCCTTTGATGTGAAATTTGTAGATAAAGAAGGTAAGATAGATTATGCCTGGGCTACTTCCTGGGGCGTGTCAACTCGCTTAATTGGCGCTTTGATTATGGCACATTCAGATGATAACGGTTTATTACTACCACCTTTATTAGCTCCAATACAAGTTGTTATAGTTCCTATTTATCGAAATGAAGAACAATTAAATACGCTACGTGATAAAATAGGTGGCATTGTTGCTGAGTTAAAAAGCAAAGGCATATCTGTGAAGTTTGACGATGCAGACAACCGTAAACCAGGCTGGAAGTTCGCTGAATACGAGTTGAAGGGTGTTCCTGTGCGTTTAGCCATGGGGGGCAGAGATTTAGAAAACGGAACAATTGAAGTTATGCGACGAGATACGCTGGAAAAAGAAACAAGAACCAGCGAAGGTATTGTTGAATATGTAGAAGAACTGTTGGACGATATTCAAAAAGGCATTTATACAAAAGCATTCAATAGCCGAAAAGAAAGAAGTATACAGGTGGATTCATACGATGAGTTTAAAGAAAAAATAGAAGATGGAATGTTCATTTATGCTCACTGGGATGGAACGGCTGAAACAGAAGAGAAAATAAAGATTGAAACTAAAGCCACTATTCGCTGCATACCGCTGGAAGGTGATAAAACACCCGGTGTATGTATGGTGACCGGTAAGCCCTCAGCTCAACGTGTCTTATTTGCTCGTTCATATTAAACACACAAAACTTAATACCATGATTTTAGGAATAGACTTAGGAGGAACCAATATTCGTATTGGTCAGCTTAAAGATGATAAGCTGATTAATAAAATATCAGCACCGAGTCCTTCAAAAATGAATTTGGACGATTCGTTAGTGTATATGAAAGCACAAATACAGAAACAGCTAACTCCTGATGTGAAAGGCATTGGGATTGGAGTGCCTTCTGTGGTTGATGTCCAGAAAGGCATTGTGTATAATGTGGCAAATATTCCGGCATGGGTAGAGGTTCCTTTAAAAGAAGTATTGGAAGATACATTTCATCTACCTGTCTTTGTCAATAATGATGCAAACTGCTTCGTTCTGGGTGAACATCGGTTCGGAACAGGTCAGTCATTTCGTAATATTTTAGGTATAACTTTAGGTACCGGTGTAGGTGGAGGGATTATCATCAATAACGAACTATACGAAGGTGTCAATGTAGGGGCAGGTGAGATAGGTTGTATGCGTTATTTAGACGCTACATACGAAGATTATGCCGGCAGTATGTTTTTTACAAATCATTATGGAATAACCGGTAAGGAGGCAGCACAACGAGCAAATAATAAAGACCCCGAGGCATTAAAGATTTGGGATGCTTATGCTTTGCATTTAGGTGAATTGGTTCAAGCTGTACTGTTTGCTTATGATCCGGAACTTATTGTATTTGGAGGTGGACTTTCTGAAGCTTATCCGTTATATGAGCAGCGAATGAAAGAGGCGTTGCATGCCTTTCCTTATCCTAAAACAATCGAAAAGCTGCAAATCAAACTTTCTACCAATCCGGATATAGCTATTTTAGGAGCTGCTGCCTTGGTAAAATAAACTTGGCTACCTTGTAAGATTTTTGCTGTATTTAGAACAAAATAAACTGAATATGAATAAGCTAACTGCAAAGTTGTTTAAAGGAAGGCTGACAGACCAAGATAATATGTTTGTGAATATGATGACTTTGGCATCAATTATTTGGTTAGCCACAGCCTTAAGTTCATTGTCTGACAACGTGTTGTCTTATTTCGTTTATGCTATCCCTTATATCCTTCTAGCTTTTTTGGTCTACTTTCTTATACGAAAGCGTATAGAAGGCAAACTGTTAAACCCGACACAACCTGCGAAAATTGCTTGTATCTCCGTGATGATTACACAAAATCTTTTGCTGATTTATCTCTACTCCTTTGAGGTGTTCAGTACGATGTCTAGCTTGCTTATATCTATTCCTGTAAGCTTAATCATTACTTTTATATGTGTTGAGTGTTGGGTCAGGTTTTCAAAGAAGTCATAAGAGCTCTTTTTGGTCTAAAGCAAAGAACTCATTTATACGCTTGATAGTTGCTGATTCTGTGTAGGCATCATGACAAAAAACAAGGATTTGCTTTTTGTCAGCAGCCTCATCAAGTAATCTTTTTTTCTCTTCATAAGAGATTAAAGGTTCAATATCATAGGCCGAAATCCACTCTAGAGAAACGGAAGCAGCTAAAGGAATTACATCTCCGGCATAAACAATTTGCTGTTCGTTGTTTGAAATATAAGGAACAAGTTGTCCGCGTGTGTGCCCATTAAATATCCTTAACTCAATATTATCGCATATTCGAGTATCTGTTTCGATAATCGACAAAAGCCCTTCTTTTTCAATAGCTTGAATGTTGTCCAAATAATATGAACCAGCCTCCAAAGGGTGGGGGGCATACATTGAATTATACTGTTCACGACTGACCCAGTAAGTAGCTTCAGGAAAAGAGGGTGCTAAATCACCGCCTTGGTAGATTGTTGAATATCCACAGTGATCAAAATGCAAATGAGTAAGTATAACATCGCTGACATCATTTGGTTGGATATTGATTTTTCTTAGCTCATCGTGTACATCTTTCAGGTCAAAAAAACGATAATATGATAGTCTTTTAAGTTGTTTAGTTCCTGCGCCATTATCAATTAGTATGACTTTCCCGGAAGGTAATCGGATAACTCCCATTTTCATGGCCATTATGCAACCATTCATTTCATCAGAGGGGTATCGTCTGCTCCATGATGTCTTAGGGATAGCCCCAAACATTGCCCCTCCATCTGCATAAAAAAAGCCTGTGTCAATCAGTTGAAATTTCATACTAGAATAATAATTTGTTTAACACTAAGGTAGTATGGAATTGCGTGAGCAATCACGTACACCTTTACTTATTTATAACGCAATCGTAACATCACAGATTTTTTATTCTCATGGGTTTGAGTGATTTAACAAAAAATCATGTGTCGTTTCATATACAAAAGATGATTTAA
>CAZSWS010000030.1:0-30055 GCA_964610765.1 uncultured Parabacteroides sp. | reverse complement strand
GAGGTTCCTGGCGGATTCGAACCGCCGTAAACGGTTTTGCAGACCGGCGCCTAGCCACTCGGCCAAGGAACCATTATGTTTTTGCAGCTGCAAAGTAAGCGAATATTTTTGTATTTCACAAATCAGCCTCCATACTATTTCATCAAAATACTGCATTTATGATTAAACCCTACCAGGAAGATTCATCTTCTCTGGTAGGATTTAATTTTATTCGGTTAATAGGGTTTATTTACCGGCTGTAAAGTAATCAGCTAAAGATTCCGGCAGATAAAATGTATCATTTGCATCTACGTATATTATAACTGACTCAAGAGCTATCTTGCCATCTTTTTTCTTTCCCGTACGAACTATATTTGTGAATGGATCAATATGCATTTGTTTTTTCTTGTTTTTCACCACAAGGGTAGGATTCCCCCCTTCTTCTCCTTGAACAATTTCAAATGTAAGTCCTTTAAAAACATCTGTATGTTTAGCAAAGTGTGAGGCAGTTAATTTCTCCAACTCATCTGTAAAACCAAATAAAGCACGGAGATAATGATTTAACTCTACATTCGTCAACATACCCATTGGACGTGTGCCTTGCGGATGATAAGAAGCTAAGAATACCTCTTCCCCGGTATGCCCCCCGGTAGTAAAGCCAAAACATGTTTTAGAAGTCATTAGCTTACTCATAAAAGACGTAAGAGAGCCACTATATAAAGAAGGATGTACATCTTTATCCGAACGATCATCTTTAGGAATCGGACTATGCTTATAGTCTTTACAATTATTTAAAGCCTTTAATTCATCATCAGAAAGTTCAAAACCTACATACTCATTAAATACTTCTTGAACTTTTTCATAAGGAACTTCATTTACTTTTTTAGCTAATCCTTCAGCTGTAAGTTTAAATTTTGAAAAAGCACCAAACAATTGATCTTTTGAAAGTTTATCATATCCGCCACATTTAGATGTTCCTAAGCTAATGCCGCTATTACCATGATCAGGAACAATCACTACAGCTGTTTCTCCATCTTTGATAGCAAATTCTAATGCAACTTGACATGCTTCATCAAAAGCAATCATATCAGTAACCATACCGATAGCATCGTTGGCATGAGCCGCCCAGTCTATCTTGCTACCTTCAACCATTAAGAAAAAACCGTCTGAATTTTTAGACAGCTTCTGAATCGCTATATTGGTCATTTCTGCTATAGATGGTTCTTTGGCAGGATCTCTATCCAAGTCATAATCCATTGCTCTATCTCCAAATAAAGACCACATTTTATCCCCGTTAAAGGCACGCATACCATTTATGTCATTTCTATATACTCCATAATCGTTGTCTTTCAGATAAGCTTCCATTTCATCCGTTAAAATAGAAACTCCACCTCCAATTACTACATCTAGGCTATTGTGAACCATTTGTGGAGCAATCCAATCATACTTACCTCTCTTGTAGCTATGTGCTGCACAGTCAGCCGGTGTGGCATGTGGAAACTCACATGTGAAAACCAAGCCTGTACTTTTGTTCTTCAAAATTCGCCCGGCTTCCAAAACAGTCATTAAAGGCTGGTATGCCATTGCCGGATCCATCGGATATATGTCATTGTCTGGATCAGCTACAGGATAGGTTGATACATAACCTGTAAGACTAGGATATCCAGTCATATAACAAGATGTTGTGGGGGCAGAATCTCCAATAGGAGCATTTGACGAATGTGTACGCACCGTTCCGGATAAATAAGGATCAATATGCAATTTAGGTTTATCAGGATGTAAATACCATTGATACCATCTAGCTATAGAAACAGTAGCCAAAGATGTCCCATCAGGAATCAACAATATGACATTTTTAACTGGTTTGACTTCTTGATTATTCTGAGCAAACACTTGCGAAATCACAAGTAGTAGCAATGTACATATAAGTATTACTTTTTTCATTGTATGATTAATTAAGTTGTATAATATCTTCAGTAAATAAAGTGAGTTTTTCAATTCCATTTGCCTTAACGCAGTAACTATTTTCAACACCCACCGCTCCAACACCGGGTATTACAAATTTAGGTTCATAGGCATAAACCATATTTTCTTCCAATACCTCTTTAGAGCGAGAAGTGAATACCGGAAGTTCATTGATATCAATCCCTATCCCATGACCTACAAATTTCGCCTGCTGTTTTATACCCATAAAATAGTCAGTCAAGCCTTCTTCTTCAACTTTCTTCAATGCTGAATTATAAAGGTCTGCACATGAAATACCTGGTTTCGCTCTATCTTCCATATCTTGCTGAATTGCTAAAGCAACATCATATGCTCTATAAGCGCAATCCGACAATTGTCCTATAGAAAAAACTCGAGTCATATCAGTTATATAAGGAGTAAAATTACCTGCCATGTCAACCATTACCGACATACCTTCTTTCAATGTAGTTCCATTGGCTCCTAAAGGCAATGAGTCACTTATTCCTTCTCCTCCCATTGCAAAATCATAAGGTGAAGGAGTTGCTGCATTATCTCCGGCCAGCAGATTACCCATAAATATATCCATATTCGTTCCAAAAGCTCTGAACAAGCCTATTGAACCATTTTGACGCATCAAACGTTCGATTTCAATCTGAAACTCCACATCGGTCATACCGGATTTATATACTTCAGGTATAGAGGCATAAGTCTCTACATGCTTAGCTGCTGATAAACGAAACTGCTCCAGCTCCCATGACGTTTTAATCATCCGCTGACGTCGAATAAAAGAAGTTGCATTCAATTCATTAGCAGGCTGCAAGGTTCGAGCAATTCTGCTATATTCTGAATAGGTCAACTCATCAGCCTCAAGCAGCAGCGATTCGGGGACAGATATTGAGTTTGCATGAAAAACATCTAGCAGCTGTTCTGGTTTTCTTATATAAACGACACGTTCACCTTCTAGACCGATAGGTCTTTTAATAAAAAGCCAAGGTTCTCCCTCAACCGGTAAATAAAAATACCCATTAATAACTCTCCCTGTTGTGTAGTATAGATTAGAAATGGACGAAAGCAAACAGCCATCCGCATTATTATCCTCCATGGCTTTCTGCATTCTTTTCCAACGAATTTTCAAGTCCTCTTTTATTGAATCACGTATGGTCATTATTTACATGCTGTTTTTAATTTCACTTCGCATTCAAAGATATTAAAATTCCGGAACACAATAAAAAAGTTGCCCAAAGTCTTGATGACTTTGGGCAACTTTTTTACTTTTCATTTTTCGGAGAACCTATGTTTTTTACTTCTGTTTCTTTTGGGCTATATACATAATTGACTTATCACCCCAAACCATCTTCGTAGAATCTGTTTTCAACACGTCTTTTGCATATTTGAGTCGAACATAAAAAGTATCTCGCCCTGCCTCTCTTTCTTTTTGAAAAACAGCTTGCATGAAACTTTCTAATTCATATGAATGCATTAATTTATTTGTAAATCCTGGGTTGTAAATATCACCTAAATCTTGTATTCGCAACCGAAAGAAAAGATCATAATAATTCTTTCCTTTCATCGTGTCAGGTTCTGCCAAGGGGTTATAACATAAATGAATTTCCTGTGCTTGACCGTAATATGAAGGAAAGTTAACTGTAATAAACCCATGTCCTCCTATATAATCCCTTTTTTCATCATAAGATATTGAAGAAATCAATCCTTCATTTTGAAAAAATCCCATCGTATCCTGTACCATCATTTTACTATCCACTATGCCGGAAGGTACTGGTATAGGTGGTGAGTAAATATTCACATCGTATATTTTTTGTGGATCATAGGAAGATTCCGGTTTGCTTTTCCAGTAATTAACAATATAACTACCACCGATTGTGAGCTCATCAAAAGCAGGATTAGATAAAAGTATTTTACTTTGCTTTCCGATATCCATAACAGGTTGTTTATGAATCGAGTCATATCTCATAACACCATATGCGATGACTGATTCTTTTTCGCCCCCTTTTTCAAGACAGGCAGTAAATAAACATAGACAACCTAGGATAAAAAGATACCGCAAGCCCATTCTTTTCTGTTTAGTATTTAAAACTCTTTCTTAAAAACCGGGAAAATTTGCGGTTCAGTTCTTGACCATTTTAGCTTGTTCCCTTTTTCACTATCTATCTCACCTGCATAGTTAAAACGAATATAAAATTCTTCAGCACCTCTACCCTCTTCATTTCTGTTGATATTTTCAATAGAGTTCCATATCTTGAATGCAATCATCTTATCATCTCTTTCTTTTGGCTTTTCGCCATCCTTAATCATCACTGCACGGAAAAAGAAATCATAAATACGTTTTTCACCATCAATCATTGGCTCATTAAATTCGGAATACTGAATAGTATATTCAATATCTGCATCTTTTGGATTATCTGTAGCAAGCTCTATGATTAGATGATTACCTCTAAACAAAAACTTAAGATTACCACCTATATCTTTCCCCACACCTTTAATTGGAATTTCATTTCCCAGCACTACTAGAGTATCCTGAGGACTCATGTGTGAATTTATATTTCCGCCAGGTATAAATGTGGGTTTTTCCTCTATTCTTACCGTAGTGTATTTAGTTGTGGTTTGTTGTTTTGACTCAAAGTATCCAAGAATTGAATAACAGCCTCCTTCCTGTAAGGTTGATGTCATATCCTCATTACTTCCATAAATAAAGTAAGGAAAAGTGGACGTACCAATATTAAACATCGGTCTATAGAATTCATTATCACTGGTAAATTCAGCATAATATGTTGCTGTATATTTTACATTCCCATCACCTAAACACGATGTAAATAGAATACCTGCAAAAGCGATGATTACTAAAAAGCTAAAAAGTTTTCTTTTCATTGTTATTGAATTAATGTATAGTAAAAGTATATATTATTATTTAGAATCCAAGGCGAATACCTAATTGCAAATGTACATTAAATGGTTTTTCTGAACGAATTGTCTCAATATTGCTTCCATTATCAAAGTAATAAGCAGCACCAACCTCGCCATATAGACCAATAAATTTCCACAACGGATAAGTAACTCCGGCCCGACCATTTACCGACCATTGCCACTCTTTCATCCGTGTGCTTTCGGTTAGTTTTCTCTTACTTTGGTTTTCAATTTTCAATTTAGTTACATTTGAACCCGTAATATTAACTTCTGTCATACCTCCTGCTGCGGCATAGAAAGTAAAACGATTCCATTCTGCTATTTTATATGTTAAAGAGAGCGGCAATCCTATAAAATGCAGATTTTGAACAGTCTCGGCATTAACAGCTTGATTGGTTTCCCAGGTTGATCGCAAGTAAGTATAGGTTAGACCACTTTGTAATGCCCAGCGGTCATTTAACATATAGCTGACTGAAAGACCTGTTGATATAGGCATCTTGTGCTTAATATTAGTACCGGGAACTACTTCGTTTTTAATTTCAGGTGCCAACATCTGCTCATTAATAAAATCAACTGCCTTACTTGACAAGTTTGAAGTATTGGTAACTGTACCAAAAACTGCACCAGAAGAAGATGCCGTAACCCCTCCAAACCCTGTTCCAAACCCCCAACGCTTCATGGCTGTATGAGGCTTAGAATCGGCAACTAAATCATTAATCACTTCTTTTTTCTCCGGTATATTTGTTCCTCTATCTTTCGCAGATATGTTAGGTAACGAATTATGCTTGCTTTTTACTTCCACAGGTAGCTTGATGCTCTTTTCCGGCACACTAAGCTCTTTTGCTACATATAATTCATCTTTACTAGGGATAACGACTTGAGTTTCTGCTTGAGCCTGCTTAGAGGAAGTTTCATCATCCAATACAGTAGCAGTCAATTTCTCTTTTTCTTCAAGTTTAGGTTTATCGGGAAGATGTTCTTTAAGTGACGAAGAAGAGGATTTTTCAGTAGTATGCTCTTGCTCGTTAATAGCCACCAAATCACTTTCTAGTTCAGTCTTGTTAAAGAAGTAAAAACCCGCAGAAGATATAATCAGAAATGCAATAGCAGCAGCAACCCAATAGCGAGCTTTGCTCCATAAGGCTACCTTAGATGCTCTAGGAAGTTTACTTTCTATCTCATCCCAGACATCCACAAAATTATCCGGTTCAAAATCATGTAATTTTGAACGAAACATTTCATCAAATTCGTCTCTTATATCTTTATTCATAATTAATACAACGTACTAATTTTCTTTTGTAATATTTGCCTAGCCCGCGTATATTGCGACCTCGACGTACTCTCTGTAATACTCAACATGTCGGCTATCTCTTTATGAGAATAACCTTCAATAGCAAATAGATTAAAAACTGTCCGAAAACCATCCGGAAGCTTATTGACCAACTGCATCAGTTCTTTCGAAGAAATCTTAGAAATGGCAGAAGCATCCGGCTCTACCAATTCAGCTAATGAGTCCAGATCTGTCGCTTCTTTCAAAACATTCGACTTTCTTAAGTATTCCAAAGAGCTATTGACAAAAATCTTTCTCATCCAACCTTCGAACGAACCACTTCCGGAATAAGAATTAATATTGGCAAAGACCTTTATAAAGCCTTCTTGCAAAAGGTCGCGAGCTGTCTCTTGTTCACCAACATAACGATAGCAAACACCCATCATCTTACGCGAATATGTATCATACAATTCGCGCTGAGCCTTCCTATCCCCTTTTATACAACCGGTTATCAGCTGTCGTTCATTCATTCGTCTCAACATAAAACCGATCACACACCGGTTCCTTCATTAAATAGATGCATCAATTAATAAAAACGCTGCATTTATATAATAAATACAGACTCCGTCAATCCGAAGCATTCACACTTTTAGCTTTCTTGGCTTTTCTTTTATTGCGGTAAATCTCGATAAATGGAGGCATCAACGAAACTAAAATTATAGCAACAACCAAAAATTTCAAGTTGGCTTGCACCCATGGTATATTTCCGACAAAATAGCCTAAAAAAGCAAATAAAGCGACCCAGAATATTCCTCCAAACACATTATATGAAATGAAGTATAAATAATTCATTCGTCCCATCCCTGCGACAAATGGAGCAAAGGTTCGTACAATAGGTACAAAACGCGCTAAAACAATCGTCACACCTCCATATTTTGCATAAAAATCATGTGTTTTCTGCAAATAGCTTTGTTTGAAAACCTTTGAATCAGGATTTCTAAACAATCGTTTTCCCAAATGCTTCCCTATTTCAAAATTCACAGAATCTCCTATAATAGCAGCTAAAATAATGAGAGCCGTCATCAGATATATATTTAAATCATTATCAGGACGTGCAGCTAAAGCACCCGCCACAAATATTAGCGAGTCTCCTGGTAAAAACGGAGTAACCACTAAGCCGGTTTCACAAAAAACAATCACGAAAAGAATTGCATAAACCCATGTGCCATAATCAGAAACCAGTGCGGCTAAGTGAATATCAATATGTAGAATGAAATCGATTAGAAATTGAATATATTCCATTGAATGTATAATTATTAAGTCGCAAATATACAGCTAATATGCATATTTCTTCTTTTTGTTTTCTTAATCTAATTAAAAAAAGATCTTGTGAGATTTACAAAATAGGATTGCTATAATCACTCTAGCACAAACAAAAAGTCTATCTAGGTGCTCTCCTATATAATTCTATAGCAATAAATGAATATAAAACATTGGGAATCCACGCAGCAATCATAGGACTAACAAGACCACTTATGGCAAAAGTTGAAGTAATTGTCGTAAACAAAATGTAAGAGAAACTAAGTGCTATACCTATACCTATATTCATCCCCATCCCCCCTTTCATTTTACGAGATGAGAGGGAAGCACCGATAATGGTCAGGATAAATGAAGCCATAAAAGAAGCGATTCGTTTGTGATACTCAATTTCAAAAAGTTCTATTTTAGCCATTCCTCTTTTACGCTGCTGATCAATATGTTTTTTCAACTGAGGGCTGGTCATGGTTTCGCTATCACTTTCAGAAATTAAAAAGTCAGAAGGAGCTATATTCAAAATCGTATCTTTGCGCGTACCATAACTAATATGTTCATACATTCCATCAAAGTCTCTTACCATATAGTCTATGATTGTCCAGTTATAGAGCGTATCATACTTTATTGACTTTGCCGTCAGTCTGCTTACCAACAGCTTATTTCCATCGAACTTCTCTAAAGAGAATCGATGTCCCATATTCGAGCGGGCATCAAAGGTGTTAAAGTAAGCAAACTCTCCGGGAGCGACTTCCAGTTGAATGTTTTGATCATGCAGTTTAGCCTTGTTCCTAATGTATTTATTCTGGAAGTCAATGCGTGTTATATTTGCGGGAGGAATGATATAAGCATTAAGTGTAAATGTAAGTATAGCTATCACAGCTGCAGAAAACATATAGGGATGCATCAATCTTCGGAAACTCACTCCACTTGAAAGCATTGCTATTATCTCCGAGTTGTCAGCCAGCTTTGATGTAAAGAAGATTACCGATATAAACGTAAATAAGGGACTGAATAAATTAGCAAAATAAGGTATAAAGTTAAAGTAGTAATCGAATATAATTTCTTGAAGGGGTACTTCCGGTTTCAGAAACTTATCAATCTTCTCATTAATATCGAAAACCACAGAAATAGAAATGATTAATAGAATAGCAAAGACATACGTTCCTAAGAACTGCTTCACTATATATATATCTAATTTCTTAACTTTCAAGAACTTCATCTATAACCTATTCGATAATTGCTTAACCATTGTTTGTTTCCAGTTAGAAAAATCACCCAACCGGATATGTTCACGGGCTTCGTTTACGAGCCAAAGATAAAAAGAAAGATTATGGATAGATGCAATTTGCAGTCCAAGTATTTCATTTGCTTTAAAAAGGTGGCGCAAATAAGCTTTACTATACTGTTTGTCAACAAACGAAATACCCTCTTCATCAATGGGTGAAAAATCATATTCCCATTTTTGATTTCGTATGTTTATCGTTCCATACTTAGTAAACAACTGTCCATTTCGTCCATTTCGCGTAGGCATAATACAATCAAACATATCCACACCTCGCTCTATTGCCTCCAAAAGGTTTATCGGCGTGCCAACACCCATTAAATAACGTGGCTTGTCTTTTGGCAAGATAGCATTCACTACCTCTATCATTTCATACATTTTATCCGTAGGCTCACCCACAGCAAGCCCTCCTATTGCATTGCCATCTGCACCAATAGATGCCACATATTCAGCAGCCCTTGTGCGCAAATCGGGATAGACACAGCCTTGAACAATTGGGAAAAGGCTTTGATTATATCCATATTTAGGTTCGGTTTCATTCATCCGATTTACACAGCGTTGCAACCAGCGTTCCGTAAGCTCCAAGGAGTTTTTAGCATAGGCATAGTCAGCATCTCCCGGCGTACACTCATCAAAAGCCATAATAATATCTGCTCCTATTGAGCGCTCAATATCAATCACTTTCTCCGGACTGAAAAAGTGTTTTGAACCATCAATATGTGAACGAAACTCAGCACCTTCTTCATATAGCTTTCTATTCTCAGCCAATGAAAAAACCTGGAAACCACCACTATCTGTCAATATAGGCTTTTCCCAGCTATTGAATTTATGCAAGCCTCCGGCTTTTTCCAACACATCTGTACCGGGTCTTAAATACAAGTGATAGGTATTTCCCAGTATAATCTGTGCCTGAATATCAGTAGTTAGCTCAGTCATATGCACTGCTTTTACTGTTCCTTGCGTACCAACAGGCATAAAGATAGGAGTTTGTATCTCTCCATGATCTGTGGTAATCACTCCTGAGCGAGCTTCTGTTTTTGTATCTGTATGTTGTATTTGAAATTTCACGTAGAAAAAATTTGCACAAAGTTAAGAAAGAATCTTATACCTATATAATTTCTTCATCAAGGAGCATCTGTATTCCGGCTAAATACATAAAAATCCCGGAAAGATTTTTTCTATCCGGGATAGTTCTATATTGAAATATTTTCAATTAGTTTTCTTCTGTATAGCGAATAATAGTTTGCTCTCTATCAGGACCTACTGATACGATGTAGATGGGCACTCCTAACTCCTCCTCAAGGAATGAGATGTATGCATTAAATTCTTCAGGAAACTCATCTTCTGATTGCATTTGGGTCATATCAGTCTTCCATCCGGGTATTTCTACATATATAGGTTTCAATGAATCATCTATTTCATAAGGGAAATCAGTAACTTCTTTTCCATGAATTTCATAGGCAACACAAGCTTTGATAGTTTCGAACGAATCTAATACATCACTTTTCATCATGATTAAACGGTTTACTCCATTCAGCATAATTGAATAACGTAATGCTACTAAATCAATCCATCCGCATCTTCTTCTGCGTCCGGTCACAGAACCGAATTCTCTACCTAGTTCACAAATCCTATCGCCCAGCTCATTTTGCAATTCAGTAGGGAAAGGTCCGCTGCCTACACGAGTTGCATACGCTTTAAAGATACCATGCACATCGCCTATATTACGTGGAGAAATTCCTAAACCCGTACAGCAACCTGCAGATATTGTATTAGAAGAGGTAACAAACGGATATGAACCGAAATCAATATCCAGTAGCGTTCCCTGAGCACCTTCTGCTAAGACTTTTTTATCTTCCATCAGGTATTTATTGATTACATGCTCACTTTCAATCAGTTTAAAGTTTTTCAAAAACTCTAAAGCATCTAACCATTTAGCCTCTAGCTCTTTGATATTGTATGCATAGTTCATAGATTGCAAGATACCCTCATGGCGATCACGAGCACGTTGATATTTGCCTTCAAAATCTGAAAGCAAATCTCCCACCCTCAATCCATTTCTACTTACTTTATCTGTATAGGCCGGTCCTATACCTTTTCCTGTAGTACCAATCTTTTCACTTCCTTTAGCAGCCTCGTATGCAGCATCAAGTATTCTATGTGTCGGTAATATTAAATGTGCTTTTTTTGAAATATAAAGCTGCTTAGTTATATCATGTCCACTTGCCGCCAATCCTTCAGCCTCTTCTTTAAATAAAATAGGGTCAAGCACTACACCATTTCCTATAATATTAATTTTACCTCCTTGAAATATTCCGGAAGGTATCGAGCGAAGAATATATTTCTCACCTTTAAATTCAAGCGTATGACCTGCATTCGGACCTCCTTGAAATCTGGCTATTACATCGTATTGGGGAGCTAAAACATCCACAACTTTTCCTTTCCCTTCGTCTCCCCATTGTAATCCTAATAGTACATCTACTTTCATATGTAAAAAATTTAGACCAGTCTTTTTTATGCACTTACATAATAGTAGGTCTGGTATGTATTTAATTTATTTCTTCTTTAATCTTTCTTTTCTTGCTTGTTCATTCGGTTCTTTCGATTCATCCGATACTTACACTTACTGCAAATTCCATATATATACAGCGAATAATGTTCGACATCAAACTTTGGTACTTTTATTTCGCTCAATGTTTTTTCGATTTTAACATTTTTCATTTCTCTAATCGAAGCACATACTGTACAAATCAAGTGGTGATGCGTGTCTGACAAACACTTTAACTCATATTGCACCATTTGAGATGTAAATTGATGCCTGACTACGATATTTGCATTAACCAGTAATTCAATCGTATTATATATGGTCGAACGGCTGACTCGATACTTTATATCCTCCATACGTTTAAACAAAGTTTCAACATCAAAATGTTCTTTGATTGAACATATTTGACTTAAAACAGTCGAACGCTCATTTGTTTTACGTAAGTCCATCAATAAAAGATAGTTCGCAAAACTTTCTTGTAGCGCCGCTTCATCTACTTTAGGCTGTCCCATTCTGTTTAAACATTAAGCAATATCAAAAATAACGTATTTTTTTGACATTCAATCATCCGTAAAGAAAATCCACTTCTTCCTTAACATCTTCCAACATCTTCCGCATGTCATGCTCAGAAAGATTTTCCAACTTCCGGTTTATTTTATCTTTAATCATCAATCCTGTTTTTTCTGAAATAGCAGACCAACGTTTTAAAAAGCTCATTACAGCATCTTGCACAACTGCATTATCCATGCTGATTTTCTCCACTGAGCTTTCGAAAAGCATTGAATCATCTGCGTGTGATAATTTACTCCCTTGCATACACAAACGCGTCAAAAGCGAGTAGCCAGCTACAATAGCAATCACAGAAGACTTCTCTCTTTCTTTAAGAACCAGCTGCAATGCAAGCTCTTCTGCGTAAGGCATGTACTGCAATAGAGACACCGACAGTATTCTGGCTATCTCTGTATTGGGAGATTCCGTTAACCAACGTTCGGCTTTATTTCGGTCAAAAGTTTCATGCGGATGCAGCAAACAAGCTAAAATTTTCATTTCGCGAGCACGTTGTTCCCATAAAAGATCTGCTAACAAATCATCTTTCGTCAGTGATTCAGCATACTGCTTTAATTGAGGCAAAGAAACTCCATAATTCAACGCATAATCTGCCCCTTCTTTACGCATGGTAGCAGACGTAACCCCATTCATCATTCTTCTTAGTTGAACACGAATGGGTCTTAACCTTTCGTTTTTATCCATTAATCATTATAAGTAGGTAAAAAAGAATAGTCACGAGCATAACGCAACATTTGCTCTACATATCCTTCTGTATAATCTAATGCTATATCAACGACCTCACCTGATTTGTTTTTAACCTCTTTCATCACAGGATTCACAAAACCTCTGTATGGAGCATAGTTCAATGCTTCACAGCGTTCTATAACCTCTGCATGCAGCAAGGGATCAACTTTAACAGCATAGGTTTCTACCAATTGTTTTCCTGCTTCAAAATCACCTTCACTCTTGATGCGTTGTATTTCAGCGAGCAACTGACCAAATAAATCGCGCAACTTCACGTAGTCATTAATGACCACATAAGTTTTTCCATCTTTATTTTTCAACTCGATAACCTTATCTTCTGCCCCTTTTTCAAAAACCCATTTAGCAATTAGCTGGCGATTTCTCATGTGAGCTTCTTCAATGTCTTTTCCTTTTCCGACACGTACGAGTTGAGTCATCAAACCGTTCATTATAAACTTATAATACTCAGCCTTATAAGCATCAGGAGATTCCAACAAGCCTAGTTCAAGCATTTTTTGATCGGCAATATAATATAAAGCGAATAAATCAGCTCTGGTTTCTTCTAATGTCGAACCATATGCTTTCAAAGCATCCGGGGCTACTCCGGGTAAAAGTATGCCGGACCCATGTCCTAAGCATTCATGCAGGTCTGTATGTAAATTATTCGTTTCCGATCCATGAGCCTTTAAGATTTGACGTTCTTCATCACTCCAAACAAACTCTTCGTTAAATCCATTTCCTTCTGATGCTTTATCATACGCATCAGTAATATTTTCAATAGTCACTGACTTCGAGCCGTGTACATGTCGTATCCAATCTGCATTAGGAAGATTAATTCCAATAGGTGTAGGCGGGAAACAATCGCCTCCCAACATGGCTACAGTAATAACTTTAGCACTTACCCCTTTCACTTCCGGTTTCTTAAACTGTTTATCCGTCGGAGAGTTATCTTCAAACCATTGTGCATTATCGCTGATTATTTTTGTTCGTTTCGTAGCTTCAATATTTTTAAAGTTAACGATCGATTCCCAACTGGCTTTTAAGCCCAAGGGATCACCATAGGTTTCTATAAAGCCATTGACAAAATCAACCTGCGAATCCAAATCTTCTACCCACAGAATAGAATAAGCATCAAATTGCTTTAAATCGCCTGATTCATAATACGCAGCCAAAGCATCAATAACACTGCGTTGATGGTCATTCTCAGCAAATTCAGCAGCTTTTCTTAATTCTTTAACAATTTCCACAATGGCTGCTGAATATAGACCGCCCACTTTCCATACTCGCTCTTTCAACTGACCGTCTTCCTTCACTAAACGACTATTCAAGCCGTGTGAAATAGGTGTTTGATCATTCGGATCTTTCTTTTTTTCATAAAAAGCTTCAACTTCTGCTTGAGTCACTCCTTCACCATAATAATTATTAGCAGAAGCAAGAATCAAGTCTTGGTCTCCACTTTGAACAGAGCGTTTTGACATCACAGAAGGCTCAAAAATAACCGGTTCTAATTCAAGCAGTAAATCATCTGCCGTCATACCTTCTCGCAATGGGAGTAGCTTGCTATCTATGTCGCAAATGGCTTGTTGGAAAAACTCAACACTAAACCCCGGTTCAAACTTATCTTCACCATAATGATGATGTATCCCATTAGAGAACCAAACTCGCTTCAAATAGACTTCAAAGGCTTTATAATCATCACTTGTACGATCTCCTTCATAATGCGTATATATAGCTTCCAGCGTACGTCTAATCGCAAGATTATAGCGACCATTTAGGTCAAACATCATATCTCTTCCTATCAATGCCGCTTCGGACAAATGATAAACCAATTGTTTTTGTTGAATATTTAAGGAATCGAAATTAGGTACTTGATATCGTAATACTTCAGCATCAGCAAAACGATCTACTGTATATTGAAAATCTTTCATCCCGGATGTTTTTTGTTCATTCATGCAGGATGAGAAAGGCACTAATAAAACAGCCATAATACTTACAATTATTTTTTTCATAGAAATATGTTTAATCACTTCATTATATAATAGACAAAAACGGATTTACATTTATTACTGCAAATTTAGCAATTATCTATTGCGTTTCATAAAACAAATGCATGATTCCACATCCATCCAGCTAAAAGAATCCTCAAAAAAAGGAATATTAAACTTGAAAAGCTGCTTGCTAATTCAAAAAAACTACACTCTTCTGCAAACAGCTAACTTAATATGAGCAAAACAGCCATTATATAAGACATATAGAATGCAAAGCGTACAAATATAGACATATAAGTAAGACATTTGTATTGAAAATCCAATTTATTACTTATATTTGGAAAATAATGCGCGATTAAATAAGCTCAAAGACCTTTTAAGATAATACATAACAACTTTAGTAACTTAGTAAATCAGCGACCATGATTAAATTTATTTCAAATTCATCTTTAAGCATATTGCTTTTTGCAACGATGCTTTTGTTTGCACAATGTAAAGAAAGCACAGAGGGAGAAATCCCCACGCTTTCGGTAAAACCTAATAATCTCTCCTTCATTCAACAGGGAGAAAGCAAAACGGTTGAAGTCTCTGCTAATAACGCTTGGAAAGTGATTATACCCGAGAGTGATAAAGGTTGGCTTTCTGCCTCTCAATCAATATCGGAGTTGAATATAATTGCTACAGAAAATCCGGCTTTAGATTTACGGCAGTCTAAAATCGTGATAACTTCTGAAAACCTAAAAGAAGAAATAACTATTTCGCAATTTGGCAGAGAGCCTGAAATTATTCCTTCTACCAACTTGGTTGAATTAGAGTCGTTCAGATCGACCTTTGAGGTCGTTATATCCAGTAACGTCGAATATGAATTGACCATTACCAACGGTTCTGGTTGGCTGTCACAAGCTCCAAAATCCATTCTAAAAAGTGGTCTAACAGATGCTACATACAGCTTTATTGCTTCAAAAAACCCCGATGCCTCTTCTCGTACTGCCAACATAAAGATGATGCAGAAAAACGGGAACAAAGTGACCAATATCTCTGTATCTCAAAAGGGCGTGGAGTCATTCAATGCAAAAGACATTAAAGTGGCGGTAAAAAACGCATGGACTAACAGTGAATATCCATCAGACAAAATCACCAATAGTATTGATGGAGACAAAGGAACGATTTGGCATTCAGACTGGAGGAGCGAAACAAAATGGCCCATCTATGCTGTTTATTTTTTCGACAAGGCTGATTTTATAGACTATTTGGTGTATACCCCCCGAAGCGGACATACCAACGGAAACTTTAAAGAGCTTAAGTTGTATGTTTCTTATGAAGAAAACCCTGATCAAAGCAATCAAAGTCATTGGACCTATATTAATGAATATAATTTTCAGGGTAGTTCAACACCATCTGAAATAGCCTTCTCACCTACTCTAAAAAGCCCAACGGCTATTAAGTTTGAAATACTTTCAGGTGTGGGAGATAATCAAAGTGGTTTTGCGGCTTGTGCTGAAATGGAGTTTTTCCAAAAACAAATACACAACTACGACTTGACCAAGTACTTTGCTGACGAAATTTGCACAGAACTAAACCCCGGCATTACTGAAAAAGATATTCTTGAGGCAGAAATACCTCATTTCTTCAAAGATTTAGCATTAGAATTACTTTCGGGCGACTATTCACCTTATAGAATAGCCGAATATGAACCGTATCGACCAGTTGGTGATTTAGCCAAAGAATTCAAAACAAGCTCATACAATCAATTTGAGAATCCTACAGGAATCTGGCTCAAAAAAGATCGCGATGTATATGTGTTTGTTCCTGATACACGTGGCGAAAAAATCAGCCTAATCAATCATAACTGGACACAAAAAACACACGAAGTATTTGCCTTAAAGAAAGGAATTAACCAACTCACTCCAAGCTTTGACGGACAGACATATATCAGCTACTTCACACCTAATTACGAACGAGCTGAACCCATCAAAATTCACATTGCAGGAGGTAGTATTAATGGGTATTTTGACCGTGAAAACAACACGGCTGAAGAGTGGAAAGACATCTTAAAAAATGCAGTAGGCGACCATCTGGATATCGTAGGAAAATACACCAACTTGATATTTCACATTCCTTCCTTACGAAAACATTGCCCGGTTGAAGGCATGAAACTTATCGAAGTCTATGATGAAATAATTGAGATTCAGTATGAGCAAATGGGATTATTTAAATACAACAGGATACCTAAGAATAGGATGCTGGGACGCAATATGCCGGATGGTTTTATGCATGCAGATGGCTATGGAGCCGCTTTCCAGAATGAAACAATGGGTACAATCGGTAGTTTTAATAAGATTGTAGAAGGTGGAAACAGCTGGGGGATTGCCCATGAATACGGACACGTCAACCAAATCAGACCGGGACTCAAATGGATTGGAACCACAGAGTGTACCAACAACATCTACTCGTCGTACACACAATACATCTTGACGTCAAAATATAGCAAGCTGGCTTTGAGGCTAGAACATGAAAACTGTAGAGACATAAAAGCTGAAGAGGGTGGAACAAATGTCATAGGTGGGCGTTTCAATTCCTACTTACATTACGGCGTTTTGAAAGAAGGCAACTGGATGTTCCAATGGGGACAAGACGGTGGAGGTGACCATTTTGTAAAACTAGCGCCTATGTGGCAATTAAATCTATATTATAAGGTGGTTAAAAATGCCTCTTGGAGTAAGCCGGATTGGTTTGGAGACATCTGCGAAGAAACACGCATAACCAATGATGCCGGTTTTTCAAATGGAGATCACCAGATTAACTTTATGAAGCGTGCATGTAAATATACAGAAACAGACTTAACCGAGTTTTTTGAGAAGGCAGGACTTTTAAGACCTATTGATGAGACGATCGATGATTATGGAAAGGGTCGAATTACCATTACAGACGCCATGTGTGATGAAGTAAGAGCTTATGTGAAAAGAAATGGATGGAAAAAACCTGAAGGGTTAATCAACTATATCAGTGCTAATACCATTGCAGCCTATGAGGGAAAACTTGCTCTGGAAGGACAGCTAAACCAAGGTGTTTCCGGTTCAGGAAATAGTCGAACCATCAATCATAACACATGGAAAAACGCAGTTGTATATGAAACTTATAAAGGTGATAAACCGATACGTATCACGATGGCAGGTACCGGAACAACCAACAATATGTCTACCCTAGTGCCCTACCCAACCGGAGCTACCAAGATTGTAGCTGTTTCATGGAACGGAGAACGAAAACCCGTTTATGAACCTTGATTTCCTACACTATTTATATAAAAAAGACCGGTCTAACAGCCGGTCTTTTTTAGTATATAACGGTTCTACCCAAGTATAAAGATATTTCGACACTCGCTTATCCGGCTACTCAATTAACAAGAAAGCAAGTCAAACCATTGAATACCATTGCATTGTCATGCAAGCTAAAGCAATTACTCAAAGATGTAAACCCGGACAGTTTCACGATGAAATGAGTGACAAGTAGAAACGTATGAATACGATGAAAATGTAAACCCATTTCAGAAAAAACAGTTTGACAACGAGAGGGGCATTTGTCGCTAGGTAAAAAATGCCAAACCCTAAGAGCATCTCTCCTCGTAAATACAGCAAATATTTAATTAGTATATAGACATTTAAAGCATCGAACAAGAATAACTAAGCTTTTAACACGGGTTAAAAGAGCTTTTGACCCGGGTTGAAAGACCTTCTAACAAAGGTTGAAAGATTAGTTGTCTGTATTTAAAACAAAAACAGCCTCTATGTTTTTGATAAAAGAACAGTGTCTTATCAAGAAAACATACAGGCTGTTTTTTCAGTTTAATGATTTATCTGGCTTAAAAGCGCTATTTGTCAGATTGGAAGGTATAGTTTCCTGAACCTAACTCAACAATGAGCGAACCGTCTTTTTCATTTACCGAATGAATACCCGCTAGGTTTACATCCGGCTTCACACCGAAACGAACAGGCAGTTTAAGTGTAGCTGTTGTATTTGCAGGAATAGACACATGCCATGTCAGTTGATTACCATCACGTGCCCAGTCACTTACTATCTGACCATAAGGTGAGTTATACGAGCCTTTCACATGGTTCAGTTTTTCAGGAAATACAGGTTCCATCCATATTTTCTTAAAGGCTACAGAAGATGGATCGTTCTTAATACCCGCTAAATCTTCATAGAACCAAATCAGCAAGTCTCCAAGCAGCATCACATGATTTCGCGAGTTCATAGCCGGATTAGCCGTATCGCCATTCCACAATTCCCAAATGGTAGTTGCTCCATTTCTAATCATATACCCCCATGAAGGATAAGTTTCGTTGGTTAGTATCTTATAAGCCAGTTCTAGATTTCCATGCTCCGTCAATCCACGCATCAAATGCTGAATACCTAAAACCCCGGCACTGACGTGACCTTTGCAATCAACTTCAGTCTTTTCAACAATATTGGCAAATACTTGCTCTTCATAACCTTCAGGCACTAGACCTAGCTGTAATGAGAGCAAATTGGCTGTAACGGTATTATTATCGTATTGTGCCTTTTCAGCATCAAAAAACTTATTATTATAAGATGTTTTAATCTTTTCAGCTAAATCGGCATAAGCAATTGCATCTTCCGACACACCATTCATAATTGCAAACTTTTGCATAAGCTGCAGGATGCTATAAAACACCGTGGTGCTTAGCACTTGCCCGTTAGTTATCCGAGAAGGATCTTGTGAATGTATAAGTTCGGGAGATTCCGGAGGCATACACCAATCGCCATACGCATCTCTTTGTAAGATATAATCATTCATCTGTGTATTCGTCAGGTGTTGTACCCAGCGCTTCATAGATGGATAGCGTTCTTTAATGGATGTATCATCTCCAAATTGTTTGTAGAGCATATCAGCCACGTAAAAATAAGCAGCAGGCCAAGTCACATCATCATGATAAATGGTCCAATAGCGAGGAGAAACAACCGAAATACTTCCATTTTCATTCATGGACTCTTCAATATCTACCAGCCACTTTTTATACATCAGAAGGTTGTCAAAAATAAAGCTTTCTCCATAAGCACCCGTAGTACGGTCGCCAAGCCAGCCCAACCGTTCGTCACGTTGAGGACAATCAGTTGGCATTCCTCGATAGTTTCCACGAATACCCCAGTAAGCACTTTCATGTATCTTATTAATCAATTCATTGGATGTTTCAAAACTGCCTATTGTTTCCATCTCATCATAGACTACTTTACCTGTAAAATCAGCAGCAGAAGGCACATAATCTAATCCGGATATTTCAGCAAATTGGAATCCGTGATAGACGAACAAGGGTTCCCACGTAAACTTGCCGTCTTTAGCAGGAATATAAACATCTGTTACCTTGGCTCCCCGTAGATTATCCATATACAGCTCGCCTTCCGAATTAAGTGCTTCAGCAAAGCGCATAGTAATGGGTTGATCTTTTTTTCCTTTCAAGCGTACTTGCATCAAACCAACCATATTTTTTCCCATATCAATAATATACCGACCATCTTCAGTTGCTTTGATTGATAATGGTGTTAATTCTTCCATCACTTTCAAACTGGGCGATAACTGAGCTACAAGTTTGCCTTTAGGAGCTTCCATCTCTACAGCCGTCTGCCATGAAGAGGCATCATAGCCACTCTCTGCCCATTTTCCTAATTCTTTGCGCGCATCATATCTTTCGCCATCAAACTCATTGTTTTCTGTAATGGGTCCTTCATTGGTTGCTTGCCACGTCGGATCCGTAATAATAATTTCCTTTTCACCGTCTTCATATTCTATCTGAAGTTGAGCTAACAAACGAGGTAATCCAAATCCATGCATCCCATTCGGACGCATAGTCAGATAACGACCATTCCCTAGAGCGACTCCAATAGCATTGGCTCCTTTTTTCACCAACGAAGTGACATCATAAGTCAAATAGGAAACAGAAGCATCATACCAAGTAGGCAACGGTCCAAAAACATCATCACCTACTTGTTTCCCATTCACATAACATACCGATGAACCTACGCCCGAAACATATAAAACGGCACGGCGTGGTTTCTTATTTGCTTCAAACTCTTTACGCAAATAACGCGCAGCCAGTATCGTTCTATTTTCTTCAACACGCAGCTTGTCTTCATCATTTATGCCAATCCAACGAGCTTTCCAATCGCTATCTTTTAACAGAGCCATTGACCAATGTTGAATTTTACTTTCCAACTTTTCTTCGGTGTTTAACCAAGTAGTCAGTCGCCAAAAGTACTTTTTGCCTGATTCCAGCTCACTTCCGCCATAAGAGATAAATAATGATTGGTCGGAAGCTACCTTCCCGGTTGTCCATAACAGATTTTCGCCGGTCTGCAATTCTTTCTCAGTTGCAGCCACATCTATTTGATAAGCTGTTTGCATTACATCAGAATGTGCCCCTTTATATTTCCAAGAAAACTGGGGAGTTACCGTAGCAATACCTTCCGGATTTTCACGCTGTTCCACCTTCAATGACTCTAGGGCTAAGCGTCCTGCACCATCTTTAGGCATACAGCTTACAGCCAACAAACAAGCAGCAAATAACAATAAATTAATAATTCTCATAATAGTAAGTTTAAGATTTACGATTCTATTTTAAGCAGTCAAAAAGCGTTGGATATTTCAATTATTATATTTCATAAGTCTTACAGGTCCTAATAAACCGGAAGATCGCAAAGGAGATTCTTTAGCCGGTCCATTGATTGTCCAGGTTTTACGTTTCTCTTCCGGCTGTCCTGCATCATAGACCAATCTATTAAACCAAGTACTTGTCACTTCAATCTTTAGCACATTCGTTCCAATTTGCAGAACATCAGACACATCAAGTTTATAAGGAGGAGTCCATAAGGTCCTTAGAGGCTGATTGTTTAACGTAACGCTTGCAATCATTTCTACTTGACCTAAATCAAGCATCCACTGAGCATCATCCGTTAATTCACTAAGATCAAAAGATGTTTCATAGGTTCCGGTTCCGGAAAAAGACTTACCTTCTACTGCCATCGGTATGTCTTTCCAAGCAGTAAGCTGCGACATCTCTATCAATTCGGGCATTCCCCATCCTGAAGGAAAAGAAAGTTTCCAATCGGCTGTTAACGGATGGATTTTAGGGGGTTGCTGTACAGGAATATCATTGGCTGCTTCATGGGGATAAAACACTAAAAAGCCCGAGCCGGATACGGGTAAATCAAAACGAACTGAGGTGTAACCATCTAGTTGCTTAGCAGGAATAGGCTTAACTTCACCGGTTACCGGATCCCACCATTCTACACGACCTTGGCACTGAAACTCAAGCGTTCCTTTAAAGTCTTTATCTGGCAAAGTGCTTATAAAATACCAGTCTGCTCCGTCAATTTGTCTATGCATCCACAGTGCATCATCACCCTTTACATCCGGCTGAATATTCAACACAGATAAAGCATCTTCCAGCTCAATACCTGAAACAATTACACCTTTTCCTAGCTTATGTACTCCCTTGGAGGGTGACTTACCCCAGATGCTTTTTACGGCTTTTTCAAAACGTTTTTGCAAAGATTTACCACCTGATAGCGTTGCTATCCCTTTGGGAGCATCTGCAACAACTATAGCTCCTTCTTTTATCAGTAAGTAGATTTTTTCTAGAGTTTCCGGCAGCATTCGATAGACTTCTGGTATCCACAAGACACGATAGGACATGCCTTCAGGGGTTTTTATTAAACCATTTTCTACGGTTAGTCTATTTAATAACACATCAGGATTGCAATAATCATATTTAAACCCCGCAGGGAACGATGCATTTTGATCAGGTTTGTGATTTATTTCATCACCCAAATACCATAACACATCCGATACAGCTCTGCCTCGTTCAAGCATATAAGTGCATCGGGCTAAGTAAGAGGTGAATTCAGGCATGTGTTTCCACCATGTTTGTCCACGCAAAAAAGGAGTACCAATGGATGAACCAAAAGAAGTTCCGGGTGGCAAGAAGTCTATTTGCGGATTGTGGGTATAGGTATGGAATACAAAATGAGAAACACCTTCGGTCATATTCCAGTTTGCTACTTCTTTTAGCATACTCCAGCGTTCATCCCAAGTTAGATTAAACGAAGTAAAAGCCTCGGCTGCAACACGAGGTTTGCCATAAAGACGCGCAGCTGAAGCAGTGGGCTTTATAGGTTTAAAGTTTAATGAACCAACAAAATTGTCTGACAATGGGTGCCAAAACTCACACATAGGAATGTCTGCAAACTTGAAATACTCCATAATATCTGCCGGAAATACATCTCCGGCAGCTGTTTCATAAGTTATAGTTAATCCTTTTTGTTTAGCTTTCTCAGCCATTCGTCCATAAAATTTATGGGCGAATAAATCTCCTATTGTTGAGCGCCAATCTAAAAGGAAACGTGCCGTTGTTTCATGGTCATTAATAACATATCCAAATACTGCCGGAAGCCACTGTCTTAAAGGGTAGCCTGTAACACGTAAGAACTCGGATTCCATATTGTTTGTCCATGTCTGAGTTTTACATTCCCAGCTATCTAACAACATGCCATTTAATAATCCATTTTGCAGTGGCCCTTCAGACAGTCGACCGATATAATTGGCAAACTGTACATCGGGACCGGACTCTGACAGCTTATCACACTCCCACCCTGTTCCTTCAGGAGGTGCAGGTCCGTTCTTCATACCTGTATTCACATGACCTATACGCAAAATAGTCCATTTTCCTTTTTGGGGGGCTTTCCAATCCAGATATCCTTGCTCATCCATAGAGTCTGTTATATCATAGATTTGATTTTTTGACAAAAACGCATCTTTAGACTGGATAGGATTAGAACCGGTTCGTTCTATACTGCGTAGGGTCCATCCTGCTTCAGACTCCCAATTATTTTTCTTGGCAGCAGAGAAAAGACGTAATGAACGAAGAGCGATAGGATGTTTATTTACAATCTCCATACGATATTTCTTCACTCCACTTACTTCAGGACATGCGATTGAAATTGGAAAATCATCTTGCCAATTAGCTTGAGGCAATTCAGTTTGAACTATAGGAATAGTGCTTCCATCAGCTTTAAGTGCTTGAACTGTCAACGTGACGCCGGGTTCAAAACACCAACCATGACTTAAGCTATTTATACTGGGAAACTCGACCGTACGAACTTTGACTTCATCTTCAAACTCCACTTCAATCCAATGAGGATTTTCTTGAGAAGAGGCTTCAAGAGTCATCGCATCATTGGCTGTCCCCGCTAAATATTCCTTCCAGTTATGCTCGCTACTACCGGTAATTACGGAAGGAGATAATGGCATTCCTGTATCATCTAAAGGTGTTGGAAAAGCCAATACCATAATATCTTTATAGTCTCGCCAGGATTCGTGAGCATTTGAAGGTATGGGCAACGTCGTCTGAAGATTATTAGAAGCTTCTATATCCATACGACTCCATGACAAATGGCGCATAGCATTGGACGGTTCAATCCACGGTCCTCCGGACATGGCCCAGCCCGGACAGTTTTGCATGCTAAAGCGCAATCCTAACCGCTTACACTCTTCAGCAGTATGCTTCACGGCATCTTCCCATAAAGGACTCAAACAGGCTATTTGTGGCTCAACCCCGGGCCATGGACCACCAAACTGTCCATGAAACAGTTGAACGCCGGAAAGTCCGGCGGAAGCAATAGCTTCTAAGTCGGCGGTAATACCTGCATGAGATACATTTCCTCCAATAAAATGAAACCAGGTTTCCGGATAAAAAACCCTTTCAGGAGAAGAAAAGGATTTCTTATCATGCTCACCAAATGCTTGTAAAAGTGTGGTTACCGATGGAACTCCTTCTTTTTGTGCTACGGAGGTAAAGGTATTTAGCAAAAAGAATATTATAAGAATCAGCAGATTAGCTTGTATGGATTGAAGTTTTTTCATTGGAAGTATATTTGATTATATATTAAGGTTATTCGGTCATAAGTTAAACTAAGGAGGGTGAAATCAATCAAAAAAGTTATTTCAATGTTATAAGACTGGTTATCGGTAAATGATCTGAGGGATAATGACCATTATTATAAGTATCGTCTAATGTCATATAATCTGAGACTGTAAAGTGATTACTGACTAATATATAGTCTATTCTAGCTCCTGGTTTTCCTTCAAACACACCGCCAGGAAAAGCTGTTCCTTCAGGTCCTTCAACTGGTGTTTGAGTGGCTTCATACGCATCGGACAAAACTTTTTTCATGGATTGCAGTTGGGGCGTTTCAGCTCTAGAATTAAAGTCACCCACACAAATCACTGGTGAATCACCGGCTATTTTCTGTATCATCTGCACCATCAGTGGACCTGATTTCTCTTTGGCGATCTTAAATTGCCAATAAAAATGAGCATTGAAAAAGTAAAACTCTTTGCCGGATTTCCTTTCTTTGAATTTCGTCCAATGGCAAATTCGCCTATCAGTAGCATCCCAACCAATACTTGGCTCATCCGGAGTTTCGCTCAACCAAAACACTCCACTATCTAAGACTACAAACAGATCTTTTTTATAGTAAGTAGCACAGTTGTGAATTTCGCCACTCTTACCACCATAAGGATATCCTATATATTCAAACTCAGGAAGAAGCTTCCCCAATGCCGCTAGTTGTTTAGCATCACCTTCCTGTGTACCAACAATATCGAATTTATAAGTTTGAATTAATTTAGCTAAAGGTTCTTTTCGCAGCTCCCACCCATTGCCACTTTTCACATCTGCTTCTGCATCATAACGTATATTATACGATGCAACACGAAATTGGTTCTTTACCTTATTCGTTTTATATTTGGAGGCACAGCCTAGAAAGGATAAAATGAAAAATAAAAAAACAGGAATATATAGTTTATTCATTGATTGTAGTATTTATTGATTGAGAGTCAATCTTATTAATTTAAGGTCAAGAGCAAAAGCAAGATATTAAGACTCATTCTGCTTTAGTATGATTACAAATATAATGATTTATATGGTTAACATTTAACGCCTTGCTATTTTTTACACATTATAGGTGTTATTTTAAACTCAATATCATACTATTAGATTTTTTTTGTTAACTTTCTATATAAGAAAACAGACAAATGTAAAATGTTTGTAAATTTGTCTTACAAACTAATTAAACGAATATGAAAAAGATAAAAGTAGCTATTGTGGGTTATGGAAATATTGGGAAATATGTTTTAGAAGCAGCGAACTCTACACCTGATATCGAAGTAGTAGGCATAGTTCGTCGCAATCCATCAAATACTCCGCATGAGCTGAAAGATTTCACGATAGTCAAAAACATTAAAGAATTAAAGGATGTTGATGTAGCTATTTTATCTACACCTAGTCGCCTTGTTGTAACCTATGCAACCGAATGTTTAAATGCTGGAATAAATACCGTAGACAGCTACGATATACATAGCGGAATTGTTAATCTACGAGAATCTCTAGGTAAAACTGCAAGAGAAAATAATAAAGTAGCAATTATTTCTGCAGGCTGGGATCCGGGTACAGACTCTATAATTCGTTCTATATTTCAATTTATGGCTCCTAAGGGCATTACATACACTAACTTTGGACCAGGCATGAGCATGGGACACTCCGTCGCGGCTAAAGCCATTGCTGGTGTAAAAGATGCACTATCTGTGACTATACCTTTAGGAACTGGGCTGCATCGGCGGTTGGTTTATATTGAAGTGAAAGAAGGTCATAACCTTGCAGAAATAACCAAGGTTTTAAAGGCAGATGACTACTTTTCACACGATGAAACTCACGTCTTCCAGGTAGATTCGGTAGATGAATTAAAAGACATGGGACATGGAGTTGAAATGATACGTAAAGGTGTATCAGGGATTACACAAAATCAATATTTTGATTTCACTATGAGGATTAATAATCCTGCATTAACTGCTCAAGTTTTAGTAGCAGCCGCAAGAGCTTCAGTCAAACAGCAGCCGGGGGCTTATACATTGATAGAGATACCGATAATTGATTTTATATATGGAGAAAGAGAAAAACTAATTGCTAAATTAGTTTAGAGAAACAGTAAGATTTTTTCTAATAATAAAGGGAGGGCTAATACAAGCTCTCCCTTTATTTATAGGATTAAAAATCCAATTTATTTTACTTTATCTACAATCGCTTTAAATGCTTCAGGATGATTTACAGCTAAGTCTGCTAAAACCTTACGGTTAATCTCAATACCATTAGCACGTAAAGCTCCCATTAAGCGAGAATAAGAAAGTCCTTCTAGACGTGCTGCAGCATTGATACGCTGAATCCATAACGCACGGAAATTGCGTTTTTTATTCTTTCTATCACGATATGCATAAGTTAAACCCTTTTCCCAAGTGTTTTTTGCAACTGTCCATACATTTTTACGAGCACCATAATAACCTCTCGTTAATTTCAGAATCCGTTTTCTTTTTGCTCTTGAAGCAACATGATTTACTGATCTTGGCATAATTTAATTTGTTTTTGAATGTCAGCGCTATCATTTACTAGATAGTCTTTGATGCTGCAACATTCGGTTAATAAAAATCGATATAAACTTCTTTCTCAATTAAAGACAAAGCATGCGTTTTACGTTCTTCTCATCAACAGCAGCTACAGTTCCTGTTTGAGTCAAATTACGTTTTTGCTTTTTAGTCTTCTTTGTCAAAATATGACTTTTGAAAGCATGTTTTCTCTTGATTTTCCCTGTTCCGGTAAGGGCGAACCTCTTTTTAGCACCGGAATTAGTCTTCATCTTTGGCATTTTGCAATTATTTAATTATTAATATTCAAGCCTTATATAAGCTTATTTTATTCTTTCGTTTTATTTTCATCTTCAGCAGGCTTCGTGCGTGCTGGTTTAGGGGTAGATTTAGGTGCTACTTTTTTAGGGCTTAACATTATAATCATACGTTTTCCCTCTAAAGCAGGCAGTTGTTCTACTTTCCCGTAATCCTCTAAGTCATTAGCAAAACGTAAAAGTAAAAGCTCTCCTTGTTCTTTAAACAAGATAGAACGTCCTTTAAAAAAGACATACGCTTTAACCTTTGCCCCCTCTTCTAAGAAGCCTTTTGCATGTTTTAGCTTAAAGTTATAATCGTGTTCATCTGTTTGTGGTCCGAAACGTATTTCTTTAACTACAACTTTTACAGATTTCGCTTTTTGTTCTTTTTGCCTTTTTCTTTGCTGATAAACAAACTTTTGATAATCAGTAATTCTACAAACAGGGGGGTCAGCATTTGGTGATATTTCAACTAAATCAAGTTCTTTTTCTTCAGCTATCATAAGTGCTTGAGATATTGAATATATCCCCGTTTCAACATTATCACCTACCAAGCGAACTTCTTTAGCTCTAATTTTCTCATTTACTCTGTACTGATCCTTCAGATTGTCATTCTTCATTCAAAAATATTTAAATCCCTTATTATTTGTTATCCCAGTTATTCATCATGTTATTAATCTCTTTCACTAAAAGCGCTGCAAAGTTACTAATTTTCATTGAACCTTTGTCTCCTTCTCCATGTTTTCTTATAGAAACCTCACCACTTTCTTGCTCTTTTTCCCCTACAATCAACATATAAGGGATTTTCTTGAGTTCATTGTCTCTAATTTTACGACCTACCTTTTCACTTCGATCATCTACAAACACACGAAGGTCATCTTCTCTAAGCTTTTCAGCAACTTCTTGAGCATAGGCGTTATATTTTTCACCAACTGGCAATACAACTACCTGATCGGGGGTTAACCATAAAGGGAAATTACCTGCTGTATGTTCTATTAAAACTGCTACAAAACGCTCCATTGAGCCAAAAGGAGCACGGTGAATCATAATAGGTCGATGTTTTTTATTATCCTCTCCCGTATATTCTAACTCAAAACGTTCTGGCAAATTATAGTCAACCTGGATTGTTCCAAGTTGCCAGCGACGTCCTAAGGCATCCTTCACCATAAAGTCAAGCTTAGGTCCGTAAAAGGCAGCTTCACCTAACACTACTTTAGCTTTCAGTCCTTTTTCTTGACAAGCTTCTATAATAGCCTGTTCAGCTTTCTCCCAGTTTTCATCAGAACCGATATATTTATCTTTATCATTGGGGTCACGTAAGGAGATTTGTGCCTCAAAGTTTTCAAAATCAAGCGCATTAAATATGATGAAAATAATATCCATCACCTTTAAGAACTCTTCTTTTAGTTGTTCTGGGGTGCAAAATATATGAGCATCATCTTGAGTGAACCCTCTAACACGCGTCAAACCATGAAGTTCTCCACTTTGCTCATAACGATATACCGTTCCAAACTCTGCATACCTAATAGGAAGCTCTTTGTATGAGTGTGGCGTTACTTTAAATATTTCACAATGATGAGGACAGTTCATGGGTTTTAAAAGAAACTCTTCATTTTCTTGAGGAGTATGGATAGGCTGAAATGAGTCTTTACCATACTTTGCATAATGTCCGGATGTTGTATACAATTCTTTCCCCCCAATATGAGGAGTCATCACCTGCAAATATCCGTATCTTTTTTGTATTCTTTTCAAATACTCTTCTAGCTGCAAGCGCAATTGAGTACCTCTAGGTAACCACAATGGCAAGCCGGCACCTACTGTTTGTGAGAAAGCAAACAACTCTAACTCTTTACCAATCTTACGGTGATCTCGCTTTTTAGCTTCTTCCAATAATGTCAGATATTCATCTAACATTTTCTTTTTAGGAAAGGTTACCCCATAAAGGCGTACTAACTGTTTACGCGTTTCATCACCACGCCAATAGGCTCCTGCAGCACTTAATATTTTTATAGCTTTTATATAGGAAGTATTAGGAAGGTGAGGACCACGGCAAAGGTCAGTAAATTCACCTTGCGTATAAGTCGTTATTTGACCATCTTCTAATTCGCTGATTAGCTCTGTTTTATATTCTTCATTTTTATCACCAAAATACTTCAAAGCATCTACCTTGGAAATATCAGCCCTCTTTATTTCTTCTTTTTTGGCAACTAGTTCTGCCATCTTTTTCTCTATAACAGGAAAGTCAGCATCAGAGATTACATGTTCACCTAAGTCAACATCATAATAAAAACCATTTTCAATAGCTGGACCAATACCAAACTTTACTCCGGGATACAACTCCTGTAAAGCTTCAGCCATTAGATGGGCGCTTGAATGCCAAAAGGCATGCTTCCCTTCATCATCTTCCCATTTCAAAAGTTTTATAGTAGCATCCGTAGCAATAGGCCTGGTTAAATCCCATACTTCACCATTTACTTCAGCAGCTAATACCTCTTGAGCTAAACGCGGACTAATACTTTCTGCTACCTGATAAGCGGTTGTATCCTTTGGATATTCCCTTACAGAATTATCTGGAAATGTTATTTTTATCATGGTTTTTTAATCTTTTCTATAATACAAAGTGCAAAGGTAATGCTTTTTTCAGTTTTTCGAATAATTCTTCTCTTTATCTCTATCGTTTCTTCATTCTTTTAACGCATTCGGGGTCGTCT
>CAZSWS010000029.1:0-30312 GCA_964610765.1 uncultured Parabacteroides sp. | reverse complement strand
AAAGTGTTTCATAAAGGGTGCTCCTATTTGATTCAAGCTTCTTTCTGGATAATAATAGAGATTGCAATTCTTAACCGGTATATTTTTCCAAGACACATCAATATTCTGAAAGACATACGTTGTATCTATCGTATCATCCGTGTTCAAATTCAGACATTTCAAAGGAGTGTTGTTTTTTGATAACTCCTTATATAGTTTATCATCTATACTTATTTCTCCCTGATAACCTAGATCAAGCGTAAAATATGCGTCAGTTGTTATAGCAGGAAAAGATAAAGAAATAGCTTTTCCTGCCAAACCACCTTCAATCAACTGATAGTCTAGCACTTCACTATTCAATAAAGACTCGTTTTTATTTGAAAAGAGAATTAGTTTATCATCATCCAAATCAAACTTCCACACTAGGTGTTGCAAGATATCTTTACCTAGGACCTCTTTATAAAGAAGTTGATATATGGCATTGTTTTCGGAAAAACCTTTCATTAAGGGTTTTTGGAATGACAACTGATCAATAGACATCGATTCTAATTCATATAAAGGAAGTTTTTCTTTTTGTCCATACAAGTTTCTCACATTAACCGGGTAGTCATCCCAATAGCGAGCTCCAAGCCTTTCTAATGTATCTATTCTGGCTAAACAAGTAGCTTGCGTATCAATAATTAATTGTCTTTTATCTTTGTTATTAAACAAAACATCAATGCAGAAATAACCATTATCGTCTACGATTAGTTCTCGTTCAATCCTGCACTCTTCAGGTATAGATTCGCCTAAGTTAAGTTGCCTGACATTGAGTTTGGTTATCCAAACCATTGGATAAATAAACTTAAAAAAAACGAGCAATACTGCTATCAGAGATATTGAAATGACAATGACTCTTTTCTTTTTCATTTTCAAATTTAGTTATTTGGAAAAAGAAAAACATGAAAAGATCGTTATAAAATAGCAAGACTATTGCAGAAAGGAGCAATTATTACCTATTTAATAGTCAATCAATTTGAAGGTAAATCCTTGCTCTTTTAGCCATTCTATGGCACGAGGTAGCGAGGCTCGCATATTAGCTTCGGCTTTGAGTGAGTCATGAAAGACGATGATTGAACCGTTGTCGGTATACTTTTTAACCACATTTACAATGTCATCCGCATTCATATACGGACTATAGTCGCGGGTTACCACATCCCACATGACTATTTTATATTTCTTCCGCAAATTAAGTATTTGCGGAAGTCGCATATGCCCATGAGGAGGGCGAAAGAGGGTCGATTCAATATATTCTGAAGCCTTTTCTACGTTCGCCTCATAATTATTCGTCATGTATTGAATTCCCTGAATATGATTAAAGGTATGATTCCCCACGTGGTGTCCTCGGTCAAGCACCATTTGATAGATATCCGGATATTTACGAACATTATCTCCTACGCAAAAAAACGTAGCTTTAATATCATACGTATCCAGCAAATCAAGCACCCATGGGGTGACTTCCGGAATAGGACCATCATCGAAAGTAAGATAAACGCACTTTTCAGATAAGGGTAATTTCCATATTGTACCCGGAAACAACACACGATAGACCCAGGGAGGCGATTCAATCAGCATAGGGACTTATCGATTCTGATTCAACATGGAGTTATACATGGTTGACATAGTCATAAAGTCCTCGTGATACTTCTTGCTGTACTCCGGATTGTACTGATTGGTAGTCTGGATAATCTCTTGCAATACCATCAAGTTAAAGCTTAGCTCCGACTGAACCGCTGGAATCTTTCCGGGAGAAAGGCTAAATATCCATTTTACAGTACGCAGTGCATCTTCGGCAATCATATTATAGATTTCTTCGGCTTTCTCTTTTTGACCCAGTTTGTAATACAGTTCGGCCATCGACAAACCGGAATAATCCATCGGAATATTTTCAGGGTTCAAGACCTCCATGCCTCGATCAAGCACATTCAATGCCTTCACACTGTCGCCCTTTTCACATAAAGACTCACTTAATCTGGAGAACAACATGTTACGATAATTCTTACCCATGTTTCGCACGTTCTCATCAATATAAACACCGGGATTTTCAATGCCACCCCATCTGAATTTATTCATTAAGACATCATACATTCTCTCTGTATTAATATCTTCAGAAGTACCCTTTACCAGTTTGGGCACAATACGATAGGCTAATCCGGTTTGTTCGAAGTATGGGTCTAGCTTCACAAACTGATCCGGACTAACGGTCATAGCATAATAGATAGGACGCTCCCAGTTGTTCGTAACGAGCATATCCAATACGGCTAATTCTTGCTTGCCTAAATAACGTTTGCCTTGCAAATTGATGGTCATCTCATTCAGGATAGAGTCTGCGTCTTCGGGACGAACCGTTCCGGTACGGATAGCGGCAACCGAATCAACTTTAAAAGCCAATATGTCAGAAGGGATATAGTCTACATCTTCCGGATATCCTTGTACTTTTTTATATTTCGGGTCGCTACTTCTCACAAAATCAAGCGCTGCTTTCAAATCGAGCGAACCGTTAATAAGTGGAACCAGCAAAGCCATATCTCTTGTTCCTTGCCTATATTCCGACCGATCCCACGATAAGGGCAGTGGTTCTGATTCATAAGCTTGCTTTTTCATCTGGTCAATATACCAATCTGTTTGCAGATAACTCATGTTACAGACACGTACATCTGTACGAATACCCTCTACCTCTTGTGCATACCAGAGCGGGAACGTATCATTGTCTCCATTCGTAAAGATTACTGAATTAGGCTCGCAAGACTCCAGATAGTTCGAACCAAAGTCGCGGGCTACATACCGATCCGACCGATCATGGTCGTCCCAGTTTTGCGAAGCCATCTGAATAGGCACAAACAAGGCGGCGAGCGTAGCAACACCTGCCGATACAAGCGGTGAGAGTTTCAATTTTTCTAGCCCCTGCGCCAAAGCCGCTACTCCAAATCCAATCCAAATACTGAATGCATAGAAGGATCCGGCATACGCATAATCGCGCTCACGCGGTTGGAAAGGAGGTTGATTCAGATACAGCACAATGGCTATTCCGGTCATAAAGAACAAGAAGAAAGTAACCCAGAAACTTTGAATACCTTTCTTTCCACTATTGGCCTGGAAGAAGATACCGACCAGTCCTAAGAGTAATGGCAGCATATAGTAGGCATTATGTCCTTTATTATTCACCATACTATTAGGCATATTTTCTGCCGGTCCTATCAAGATTTCATCAATAAACGGAATGCCGGTAATCCAGTTTCCATTCATCAAGCCACCTGTTCCTTGTATATCATTCTGCCTTCCGGAGAAATTCCACATAAAGTAACGCCAATACATATAGTTCAGCTGATAAGAGAAGAAAAAGCGGAGATTTTCAGCAAAAGTAGGTTTAATCACCGTTTTCGTTTCGCCATATCTAGTTATATCTACCGGTGTACCTTTAATGTTTGCCCAACTCTTATAAGCCTCAATGTGATTGGCTTGTTGACTATACATGCGAGGAAATATCGTTTTCAACTCACTAGCGTATTCATGTCTTCTATCTGTGCGAGAGATGTAATATTTATCTTTATCACCAGGATTCTCTTTAATTACCCGACTCCATACCGGCTCTCCTTCTGTAGTTTTTAAAACTAAAGAATTCCCTTTTTGCTCATACTCAGCTTCAGCCACATACGTATTACCATAGAAAAGCGGTACTTCTCCGTACTGCTCGCGGGCTAAATATCCGCGAATGGTAAAGATATCTTCCGGTTTATTCTGATTCATAGGGGTGTCTGCCGTAGCACGTATCATAATCAGCGCATAGGTTGAATAGCCAATTGCCATCATCATGAGAGAAACCGTTGTCATATTAAGCAGTTTGACATTCAGTTTCTTGACCTTAAATAATACGACGCCAAGAAGTACGATTAAGATAGCTCCCAAAAGATAGCCACTACCAATAAACGGAATACCTAATAAGACGATTGTCAAAATAAAAGAAATACGCACGCGTAAAGGATGAATCTTTTCACGCATAGTCTCCCAAATGGTCCATGCCAAAACGCCACCAACTATCAGCAAGTAAATGAATACTCCGGAGTTATACGGCATACCTATCACGTTGACAAAGAATAGTTCAAACAGCCCACATACTTCAACCAGCCCTTGAATCAAGCCATAAAGTAGTAAGAATACGATTCCAAACGAGATCAATAAGGCAACCAATGCACCTTTCGTATTCGGGTTCTCACTTTTCTTGAAGTAATAAACCAACACAATAGCGGGGATACACAACAGGTTCAATAAGTGAACACCAATACTCAACCCCATAAGGTATGCAATTAGGACAATCCAGCGGTCGGCATGAGGCATATCTGCTGCATCCTCCCACTTGAGTATCAACCAGAATACAACAGCAGTGAATAAAGAAGAATAGGCATAGACCTCTCCCTCAACCGCACTAAACCAAAAAGTATCTGAAAAGGTATAAACCAGTGCACCGACTAGTCCACAACCCATGATTTTTAAAATATCAGCTTTGCTAATGGTCGCTTCATTCTTGATAAGAAACTTACGGGCCATATGTGTGATGGTCCAGAAAAGGAAGAGTATCGTAAATCCACTAAAGAGTGCCGACATTATATTCACCATCTTACCAACCATCACGGGGTCAGATGCAAACTGCGTAAAGAAGTTACCGGTAAGCATAAAGAAAGGGTTACCCGGGGGGTGACCCACCTCTAGTTTGAATGCAGAAGTAATAAATTCACCACAATCCCAAAAACTTGCGGTCGGCTCAATAGTCAGTAAATAAACAACTGAAGCGATAAGACCTACAACCCACCCCAGTACATTATTTACCAATTTATATTCTTTCATTGTTATTATATTAAGTATAAATAAAAATTCAGCAGTGTCAGATTAGTTAAATCAGCCACAAATATACGTATTTACCCTTATAACAACGGAATATATCTCTTAAAATTACCTATTACAATCAGGTCGTTAGCCCTTATCTAGGGGAAATGCCTTGCTCTTCGAGTTGTTGCAATCCTAATTCTTTCAGTTTGAATTTCTGAATCTTACCACTTCCCGTCAATGGGTATTCATCGATAAAGAAAACATAGCGAGGTATTTTATGTCGGGCTATCTGACCTCTGCAAAAGTCCTTAACAACTTCTGAAGTCATGGTTTGCCCTTCATGTAGAATGATATAAGCAGCTACTTCTTCTCCATACTTCGGTGAAGGAATACCTGCCACCTGCACATCTTTTACTCCGGACAACTGATATAAGAACTCTTCTATTTCGCGAGGATAAATATTCTCCCCTCCGCGTATGATCATGTCTTTGATGCGTCCGGTGATGCGTAAATAACCATCTTCACCTCTAACACCCAAGTCGCCACTATGGAGATAGCCGTTTTCGTCAATCGCTTCGCGAGTAGCTTCCGGGTTTTTATAATACCCTTTCATCACTAAATATCCTTTACAGCAGACCTCACCCTGTACACCCGCCGGACATTCTTCGCCCGTTTCAGGGTCTAGTATCTTCACCTCGGTAAAAGGATATTCTTTTCCTACCGTTGTACAGCGAACTTCAAAACTATCTTCAATCACTGTATGGGTCATTCCGGGTGAAGACTCTGTCAGTCCATATACACTGGTAATATGTGTGATATGCAAATCTTCCGTTACCGCACGCATTAATTCTATCGGGCATAATGCGCCGGCCATAATGCCCGTGCGCAACGAAGACACATCAAACATTTTAAACATTGGATGGTTTAGCAATGCTATAAACATGGTCGGCACACCATATAAAGCTGTGCAATGCTCCTTTTGAATAGATGCCAATACCAGCAAAGGATCAAATCGTTCAACCATTATTTGTGTTGCTCCATGTGTCAATACATTCATAGTAGCCAAGGTCAAACCAAAGCAATGAAATAAAGGAACGGTACAACATAGTTTGTCGTGTTTAGTGAAATTCATGCCTGTACCTGTAAAGTAGCCATTGTTCGTGATGTTATGATGCGTCAGCATCACGCCCTTCGGAAAGCCGGTCGTACCCGAAGTGTATTGCATATTCACCACATCGTCACAATGAACATCAGCCTTTGCTTCGTTCAATACTTGGTCTGAAATACTACTTCCTAACAATAAAATTTCCGGCGTGTTATACATTCCCCGATATTTCTCTTGCCCTATAAAAACCACATTGCGCATTTCCGGGAATTCTTCACTACTCATGTATCCACGCTGGCTATCTTTCAATTCGGGCAACATTTTATAGACCATGTCAATATAGCTTCCATCAAAAACACCTTCCGTTATGCAGAGCGTATGCAAATCGGCATGTTTTACGATATACTCCAATTCCTGTTGCTTATAGTTCGTGTTGACCGTTACCAGAATAGCTCCAATTTTTGCTCCGGCATAGAGAAAGGTCAACCAATCAGGCACATTAGTCGCCCAAATACCCACGTGTGAACCTTTTTTTACACCAATAGATAAGAGCCCTTTCGCCATATTATCTACACGCTCGTTAAATTCAGCCCAGGTAAATCGTAAGTCGCGGTCAGAATAAATAATATATTCCGTATCGGGTTGAACAGCCGCCCAGTGTTCGAGCCATTGTCCAACCGTTTTATTAGTCAGTTCCATATCTATTTATTAAAAGGGAGTATATACAACAGCCAATATTTTTGCTGTGTATCCGTTGTAGGCATGTACGTGATGAGGAACGATTGAATCATAGTAAATACTGTCGCCCTCTTCCAGCAAATACACGTCTTGCCCATATTCTATTTCTAACATACCGGACAAAACATAGATAAATTCTTCTCCTTCATGCGTGGAAGGAGAAAACTCAACACCTTCTGAAGAGGATACTTCAATCAAGAAAGGCTCCATGTGCCGTCCTGACTTATCTTGCGAAAGCGCATGGTACTCCATGCTTTTCTTTTGCCTTACCGCATTGTTTGTAAAGCCAATACTGGTTGCTTCATTTGCATCTTTTTTTCGGCAAACAACAGGTCCTAACGCTTTTTGATCGTCTAGAAATGTCCCCAACCGAACACCCAGTACGCGGGCAATCTTAATGAGGGGAGATAAGGACGGGAAGTCAATATCGTCTTCAATACGTACTATTTGTTCAACTGTTAATCCGGAGCGATCAGCCACTTCTTCTATAGAAATGTTTTTAGATTCGCGTAGTCCTTTTATTTTCTCACCAATAATTTTATTGCTGCCCATAAGTTTATAAAGCTAAAGATTCATTGATTTTGGAGTGTTCCTTTAAACTGGGTGCAAATTTAGATGTTTTAAAAGAGAAAACAAAACGAAACAGAAAGAAAACAACCACCTATTCTTTCAATTCAAAAGAAATACACCGCAATAAACTTTCGATTTAACACAAATCAAAGGCATAATGTTGGAAAATACAAGTAATTATCTATTAAGATCTGTAATCAGTAAGGGGTTATCTTTACGTGTTTCATCAATCAACTTTTTTACTTCTTCGATGGTTGGATTATCTTTCAGCCGCTTCAGTTCGGCAGTATTGATTCCATACATTTGTAAAAAAGACACCTCACCGTGGGGAGTATTTATTTTCCCTAATTCTGGGTCTAACGCAAAAACAAGCCCAACAATATCAATCGGCTTTTTAGTTTCCGTACGCAACGGACCACCGGCCGGAACAAAATGATACTCTTCAAACCAACGCTCACTCTCATATACATAACGCGCCAGGTTATTCATCACCTCAATCGCCCACAAAGGGTCTCCCTCATCTTCATCAAAAGGTTTCAGACGAAATGTAAATTCAAATCCCCATTTACTAAACTCCTCGTCCACAAACTCTTCGTTATAATACAACTCAGACATACCATAACTCACGATGTGGCGATGAAAGACTTGTTCCTGCGAATCGAAAAAATCTGTGCCATCTATGGGATCGTCACCACCTAGCGCATAATATAGCGGGGGATGATAATGACGTGGTTTCTGACTGGGATACACCTCTTTTAGGCGCGCTTCTATGGCTTCCCAACCAACGGCTTCGTCTTCAGAAAACCGAGCTTTATATTCTTCTTTTGTCATAATAACAAGGGGTTAAGAATGATAAAAGCAAATATACAAGGAATTTAGACTCAATGAAGAAATTAAGGAGTGGAAGTTGTAAAAATCAGCGTACCGGAGTTACCGTATACCCCAACTTGTCTAATTGATAAAGCAAGCCATCTTCTCCAACTAGATGCAAAGCACCAACTGCTACAAAAGCCGGTTTATCCTTCATCAGCTTAGGCAACTGAATAAGCCAGTTGTCATTTCTTTCTTTAAGCATTTTATGCTCCATTTCTTTCGACATAGGACAAGGAAACGATTCGTCATCAGCAAGCTCTGCCATCGCACTCAGATTGGCTGTAGCATAATAAGTTGACAGTTTTCGTGTAACATCAATCATATAGTCCGTATGCTCCATAGCACATAATAACTCTTGAGCTTGCACACTTAGTGGATCCGTTTCGAAAATAGACAATTGAAACTCTACCGATTCAAGCCCTTTCAGGCTTTTACCTTGCTCTTTTGCCAATTGTTGCACATAGTCATCAATGGCTACAAGTTTTGTGAAATCAATATCCGGAAAGAGCTGACTATACAGCATCATCGAAAAGGAGAGATTTATCATAAAAGGTTTAAGCAGACCTAGCCGATCAAGACCTGCACCCATTTTTTCTTTGAGCATTTTATCCAGTCGGTCATACTCATCGCCCGTTAAAAGGTCCATATACTTGACACTGTCAGGCATTTGCATGAACTTCACGATTTGCATTTGTACGGCTTGTTTATCGCCTAACAAAATTTCACCAACCACTTGTTGAGTCGATGCAAAAGCCTCTTTAAATCCGGGAATACTATCTGTATAAGAGCCTGAAGTTAGGTGATGTGTCCCTAGTAGATAAGAAGGTGAACTCAAGCCGTTGCCGGATATTTTCCACAATAACGAACCGGAGAACTTGTTTGCATCATTAGCAAACACTGTCAAAAAGGAAAGAAGAAAAATAGTGAGAAGAACAACACGTTTCAACATATTGCTTAGATTATATTTATTATTCAGATGATCACTCACCCAGTCTGATACCAAAGCTTGCCATTATCCGAAAGTTGTCGTTATACAGTGTTGTATACTCTGGATATTTCTTTCTGACAGATCTAAAGTCAAGCATATAGTCAGTTTTAAGACCTACGACAAATTTCTCGCCAAAGTTGTGATTATAGCCTAATTCAAATATAGCACCAATATTCCAACGACTAGAACGATAGCCTAAACTGGAAATAATGTTGTCGTCTTTTCCGTCTTTCATCGATTTATACGTTTTATGCCCCAACAGTAAGTCCAATTTAGGACCGGCTCCTAAATAGAAATGTCCATTCTTTAGCGGCAAACGACCACGGAAAGTGGTATTAAAGTGCAGGAAGCTTTTAGCTACAGATAATTTATTAAAAACCGGCTCTTTTCCGGAAGCAATCGTAACATAATTATTGTCTTTAGCCCCCTTGCGTTGGAAGTAAAGTGAACTAGATAGATAAAAATATTTTTTGTCCATATAGTCTATTCCAACTCCACCCACATAACTAAATTTAGGGTCGGCTAATAAATCAGCTTTACCACGCATATATGACATCGTTGTTCCACCCTCAAACTTAAGGACTTGACTAAACAACGGAGACAGTGAGCATAATAAAAATAGCGCTACCAGTTTGTACTTCATATACTTATTCAAAATAATTACTCTTTTATATCTCATGAAATTACGAGAATATCAAAACCATTCTTTAAAAAACGATGTAAATATATACCGTTTTATTCAGACTATCACCCCTATTTAAGTTTTATTATCGCATCTTGGCATGATTACAGATAATTGAAACCTGTTTTAAGTTCGTATTTATATATAAAAAAAAGGCGCACCTATACGGCACGCTTTTCTCTTATTCTATTTGTTTTAAACTCGCTCTAACGCTTCAACTAAAAGCTGCCAAGCTTTATCAACGGAGGCAATACCTACTTTTTCGTCGGGCGAATGTGGATGCCGGATATCCGGACCAAAAGAGATCATATCCATATCGGGGTAAGACTCTTGTATAATTCCACACTCCAAGCCGGCATGAATCACTTTGATAGAAGGCGTTTTGCCAAACACATCGGTATATGTATCACGCATGACCTCAAGTATATGCGAATGGATATTAGGTTCCCAGCCACCATAAGCACCATCTACCTCTACCCGTGCACCGGCTAGTGCAAATACGCTTTCCAAACTAGAACACAAGGCTTCTTTCTTGCTTTCAGACGAGCTTCTCACTAATATTTTCACTTCGATCAGTCCGAGAGAAGAATGCACCACTGCCAGATTAGACGAAGTCTCTACAACACCCGGGAAGTCATGCAACATGCTACTCACTCCATTTTGACATCCTTCAATAGCATTAATCAAATCATCTTGAATCTCTTCAGGAATCAAGCTTTTGGGCATATCTGTTTTCTCTCCTTTGAAGATAATTCCTTCTTCAACCCCTGCATATTCACTTTTAAACAGGTCTTCATAATCAGATATCAACTCCCAAAGTGGTTCTGCATTATCAGCCGGAATAGTTATTACTGCAAAGGCTTCCCTGGGAATGGCATTTCTCAACGAACCTCCTTCACACGAGGCTAGACGAGCACCATAGGCACCGACAGCCTCTTTCAAGAAGCGGAACATCATCTTGTTTGCATTACCTCTCCCTAAGTCAATATCCATTCCTGAATGACCGCCTTTCAAACCGGTCAAACTCACTTTTACAGCTAAATCATCTTCATATACAGCCACCCCTTCTTTATATCTCAAGGTGATATTCACATCGGCCCCTCCGGCACAACCTACAAAAAGCTCACCTTCTTCTTCCGAGTCACAGTTAATCAGAATAGAACCCTTTAGGAAATCAGGTTTTAGTCCAAATGCACCTACCATGCCAACCTCTTCATCAATAGTAAACAAGGCTTCCAATGGTCCGTGCTTCAGCGTATCCGTTGCCATAGCAGCCATAGCCAAAGCCACACCTATACCATTATCAGCACCTAGAGTTGTCTCATGTGCTTTGACCCAGTCGCCATCAATATATGCTTGAATAGGATCTTTAAGAAAATCGTGTGTAACAGTTGAGTTCTTTTGAGGAACCATATCTAAATGGGCTTGAAGAACAACACCGGCTCGATCTTCGTATCCCGGTGTAGCCGGTTTACGAATCAGTACATTACCTACTTCGTCTCGAAGAGTTTCCAATCCGAGTTTTTCACCGAAGTTCATGACATAATTAATCACTTCTTCCATCTGTCCGGTAGGACGAGGTATCTGCGTAAGATCATAAAAATACCCCCATACATGCTCAGGTGAAAGTTTCTTAATTTCTGCTGACATAAAGATTTGTGTTTAAAATGATACGTTCAAAGCTACGATTAATTTTTCATCTACCCAGATTCTCATCCTTTTTTTTTCGAGCATGTGTGTGATTTACAAGGCTTCGCTTATTCAATAAGGGTAATAACACGACTGCCAGTAAGCCTACCAATCCGGTCCATACAGTCTGCACCGTGTGAACAACCAAGGCAAAAGCAGAGGCATCCGTATCTCGCACGCCGTAAGTAACCAATGTGGCAATAACCATAAAATGCCAAGGACCGATACCTCCCTGAACAGGAACAGCCACCGCAATGCTACTCATAGCAAACGCAATAAGACCAACCTTAAAACCTAATTCACGTGTGAAATCGAAAGCATAAAAGGTGATGTAAAAGAAAAAGAAATAGCACGTCCAAATAAGGATTGTTTGTATGATGAAACGAATTTTCTGCTTTAACAACCAGATGCTCTTCATTCCATCCCATATACTACTAAGTACTTCTTTGAGTTTTCGTATAATCTTCAAATGGCTAAAATAAGTGAATAACACCCAAATAAAAGAAATAAAGAGAGTTATCCCGACATATAGCCAAATCGAGTGAGACAATTGATAAACCCCGTCCATCAGTTCAGGGTTTTTTGCAAAAAAGCTTGTGAAAAACGAAATATTAAAAAGGAATATACCTAATGTGATTAGCCCAACCATAATGGTGTCAAACACCCGGTCAATCACCAACGTTCCGATAAGTTTTGTAAATGAAATGTTATCATATTTAGCAACAACTCCGCAACGCCATATCTCTCCGACTCTGGGCAGAACCAGATTGACGGCATAATTGCCCACAACCGCAAGCACAGCATTGCTTTTCTTGAACTTTACGCCCAAGGAATTTATGAGCAATGACCAACGATAACCTCGAATAATATTACCCAAAAGACCGAAAATCAAAGAAAACAAGATGATATCATAACGAACTCCTTTACGAATAACCAAAAGCATTTCGTCAAGATCAACCTTCCTATAAAGAAGCCATAGAAGAACTAAGCCAAAAAGAAGCGGCAATACAATCTTCGCTGTAGTACGGATTACATTTTTCATTCAGACAAAGCTGCTATTAAAATTTTATCGTATTTTTGTCTAGTTGCAAAGATATGACTTTTTTCCATTTAGCTCAGCTAATACATAAAAGTCTATCTAAATTTATAGAGTTCATTGATTAAAATAAGTGGTTCTTCATCATACATGAAAAAAACGGTTAGACCCAAAAAAGGGCTTGGACAGCATTTTTTAAAAGACTTGGATATAGCACAGAAAATTGCTGACACCTTAATTGAATATAAAGGATGGCCTATTCTGGAAATAGGTCCCGGCATGGGAGTACTCACCCAATTTTTACTAAAAGACGAACACGACTTACATGTAGTTGAAATAGACTGGGATTCTGCTGTATACTTAGAGCAGCACTTCCCCCAACTCAGTGAACGAATTATAGCTGATGACTTTCTGCAACTAGACCTAAGTAAAATTTTTGACCGCCCCTTTTGTGTTATCGGCAACTATCCCTATAATATATCCAGCCAAATATTTTTTAAGGTTTTAGATTATAAAGACTTAATCCCCTGCTGTTCCGGAATGGTACAGAAGGAAATGGGAGAGCGTATAGCTTCGCCCCCGGGAAATAAAGCATACGGCATAATCAGTGTTTTACTGCAAGCCTGGTATGATATAGAATATTTATTCACCGTTGATGAGACCATTTTCAACCCACCACCCAAAGTGAAAAGTGCTGTTATACGCATGACGAGGAACAAACGCCACTCCTTGGGTTGTGATGAAACGCTCTTTAAGTCTGTAGTCAAAACAGCCTTTAACCAACGCAGAAAAACGCTTCGCAACTCACTTAAGCCCTTAATCGGCAAAGACAGCGACATATACGAACTGGAAGTATTTAACCAGCGACCTGAACAGCTTTCTGTAGAGCAGTTCGTTGAGTTAACGAATCTCGTTGAGCAGGCAAGGTCTGCAAAATGAGTCGTGCACACATCCTTAAACTTTGAATAGTATGATTGAAGTTAACAAAGAATATATCGAGAAGCTCAAAGATATTATCGAAGCCAAAGACGATCAAGCGGCCAGTTATGCCCTGGAAGAGCTACATCCGGCTGACATAGCCGAATTGTATGAAAAGCTGAATATAAACGAAGCAATCTACCTCTATCTTCTACTGGATGGTGAACGGGCAGCCGATGTCCTGATGGAGTTGGATGACGAGGATCGGCATAAACTCTTAAAACAACTGCCAACCGAGGTCATTGCCAAGCAATTTATCGACAATCTAGAGTCTGACGACGCGGTAGATGTGATGCGTAGCCTCGACGAAGATACGCAAGAAGAAATCCTCTCACATATTGAAGACGTAGAACAGGCAGGAGACATCGTTGACCTGCTTAAATATGACGAAGACACAGCGGGGGGGCTGATGGGTACAGAAATGATTGTCGTGAACGAGAATTGGAGTATGCCCCGGTGTATCGATGAAATGAGGAAACAAGCTGAAGAAGTAGATGAAATTTATTACGTCTATGTAATCGATGATGACGAACGGCTGAAAGGCGTTTTACCGCTAAAAAGGATGATTACTTCACCCTCCGTTTCTAAAATAAAACATGTCATGAAAAGAGAACCTATCGTAGTTCATGACAACGACAGTATCGAAGAAGTGGCCCAAACCATCGAAAAATACGACCTGGTAGCCCTGCCGGTTATAGACAGCATAGGACGCCTGATTGGTCGAATCACTATCGACGACGTGATGGACGAGGTGCGTGAACAACGTGAACGCGACTATCAGCTTGCTTCGGGTATCTCGCAAGACGTAGAAGTAAGTGACAATGTGTTCACACAAACGGCTGCTCGTCTTCCTTGGCTGCTTATCGGAATGATTGGCGGAATTGCCAACTCATGGATACTTGGCGGATTTGAAAGCAGTTTTGCCATCAACCCCAAAATGGCTCTTTTCATTCCTCTTATTGGAGGAACAGGAGGTAACGTAGGTATTCAATCGTCCGCCATTGTAGTACAAGGATTGGCCAACAATACGTTTAAAGAAAACAAGTCTATCTTACAAATATTCAAAGAGTCTGCGGTTTCATTGATTAATGCCAGTATCATCAGCTTGATTGTATTCACGTACAATTTTTTCACGTTGGGAGACCATGCCATCACCGCCTCTGTTTCGTTAAGCCTCTTTAGCGTCGTCATATTCGCCAGTATTTTTGGCACGATTGTCCCCTTAGTCCTAAACCGACTCAAAGTAGACCCGGCATTAGCCACGGGACCCTTTATCACCATCACCAACGACATTATAGGTATGATGATCTATATGACCATTGTTTCTGTATTAGTCTTTTAAGCTTATCGCCAGCATCTCAAATTTAAAGAAACCATATTATGAGTACAAAAAAATCCATCATTATTCTGCTATCCATGCTAACTATTTCTATGGCCGGATATGCACAAAAAAAACAAACTGTCACATCGCCGAATGGTCTATTAAAAGCCGAGATTACCATTGGGGAAAAAATCAGCTATACCGTTTCGCATGGAAACGACTTGCTGTTAAACCCATCTACAATCTCTATGAAGCTCAACGACAAAACACTGGGAGAAAAATCAAAGCTTTCAAAAGCAACAACCAAAAGCAACAACTCGATTATCCAATCGCCTCTCTACAAGCGTGCTGAAATAAAAGATGTATACAATGAGTTGAATATGGATTTCAAGCAAGGGTTTACACTGATTTTCAGAGCTTACGACGATGGAATCGCTTATCGGTTTAGCGTTAAAAGCAAAAAACCCTTTCAAGTTGAAAATGAGCAAGTCGAATTCAATTTCCCGACAGATGCCAAAGCCTACATTCCTTATGTCAAAGACAACAAAGGAAACATTGAGAAGCAGTTTTTCAACTCGTTCGAAAACACATATACCATCAGCAAGCTTTCCGAATGGGAAAATGACCGATTAGCCTTTTTGCCTATACTAATTGAAGCTGCCGGCGGGAAAAAGATTTGTATTACCGAATCTGAATTGATTAACTATCCGGGGTTATACCTTAATAATATAGCTAAGAAAACAACTCTTGAAGGCGTCTTTGCTCCTTATGTAAAAGAAACCAAACAAGGTGGTCACAATGAGCTACAACAACTCGTAACTGCCCGCGAACCTTATATTGCTCGTTATGATGCATCGCAAGAGTTTCCATGGCGCATTATTACTGTAGCCGAAAAGGATGCCGAGCTACTGGACAACGACTTAGTTTACCAACTTGCATCACCCTGTAAAATAGAAGATATTTCCTGGATAAAACCCGGCAAGGTAGCATGGGATTGGTGGAATGCATGGAATCTTTTCAATGTAGATTTTGAAGCAGGAATCAATAACGAAACGTATAAATACTACATTGATTTTGCATCCGATCATGCCATCGAGTATGTAATTCTGGACGAAGGATGGGCTGTCAATAAGAAAGCGGATTTATTTCAAGTAATTCCCCAAATAAACCTACCTGAGCTGGTGGATTATGCAAAAAAGAAAAATGTGGAACTTATCCTTTGGGCAGGCTATTATGCCTTCGATCGGGATATGGAAAAGATTTGTAAGCATTATTCAGAAATGGGCATCAAAGGCTTCAAAGTAGATTTCATGGACCGCGACGATCAATACATGGTCGACTTTCACCACAGAGCAGCCGAGATGACTGCAAAATATAAACTATTGGTTGACTTTCACGGAACATACAAGCCGGTTGGCCTGAACCGTACATATCCGAATGTGATTAATTATGAAGGCGTGCATGGATTGGAACAAATGAAATGGTCCAGCACATCGGTAGATCAAGTTACCTATGATGTAATCATGCCTTTTATTCGCATGCTAGCCGGACCTATCGACTATACGCAAGGGGCTATGCGAAATGCGACCAAGGGAAATTATCGCCCGGTCAATTCAGAGGCAATGAGTCAAGGAACACGCTGCAGGCAACTGGCACAGTATATCATTTTTGAGTCGCCCTTAAATATGATGTGTGACAATCCGTCCAACTATATGCTCGAAAAAGAATGTACCGCATTTATTTCAGCCGTACCTACCGTTTGGGACAACACGATTGCCCTAGATGGTAAAATAGGTGAATACATCGCTATCGCACGTCAACACGGGAACGATTGGTATGTAGGCGCTATGACCAATTGGAATGAGCGGACTTTAGATATAGACTTATCATTTCTTCCTGATGGCAACTATCAAGTTGAGATTTATCAAGATGGCGTAAATGCCAACCGTGTTGCAAGAGACTATAAAAAAGTAGTTGGGAACCTGCCCGGAGATAAAAAAATGAAAATCAACATGAAGCAAGGCGGTGGATGGGTAGCTAAAATCATGCCTCGATAAACCATAATAGCGTAGTGAGCAATCGATACTTAGCAAAGTTCAACGCAGAGACGATGCTAACATTCGACCTGCAAAATACCTCTCAACACAAAAAGACAGAGCCATTGAATAGTTTCAATAGGAGTGGCAAGTGTTTTCGATAAGGAGATTTATTTATTTCAATAGGCACATTTAATTGCATTGATAGGGAAATTTAAGCTTTCAACAGCCGTAAGAAGCTCTTCTTACATTCGTCGAAAGAGCTTCCGACGAGGCTCAAAAGCTCTTTCAACCTTCGTTAAAACATTAGTTCGCTCTATTCTTTTGACTAACAAACCCTATCAAAACACTAAATTCCACCCTATTAAAGGAGCAACACACCCTAGCATACGCTTAGCGAATCCTATACCTAGCAATAAAAAAACCGAAACACACCGCTGTATTTCGGTTTTTTTACGCACTTTTTAAAACCACTATATATAATGAATGAGCTGTAAGTTAATACCATATATTTTGGGGAAATAGTCATCGATATTGATGAAGGTGGCGCTGATAGTTATGTGAAGATTGGAAATCAAGAAATCTTTTTTCCCTTTTTGCGACTATCACATTTATGGCGAAAAATGAACGTATGCTTAGATATAATTGATCAATATATCGCGAGCCCCATGATGTGGCAAAAAAGCAAATTCAGCGTATTCTTCTCACGAAAGTTTAGGGCAAAAAAAAATCATGCGAGCATCACTGCTGGCATGACTCATAAATGTTACATAAATATTATCTAAAAATAACGACAAGTTCTATTTTAAAGAAACGATAGCTTATAAAATGCTATTTATTTCATCATTTCTCCTGCAAATATAGATATGTTTTTCATTAAAACCAACAATTTGATAACTTTTATTCATAATAATCGTTAAACATATTACGGCTTTTACGCTATCAGTCATCAAAAAGATTGAAAGATCAATCATTCTTTGCATTTAATGTCCTATATTTATCTAAAACAACAAAATTCACTATCAAACAGAGGTTTGACTATGCATTGAGTTTTTCAACAAACACAAAGAATTAAAATTTACTTTGTAAATGATAGCCACAAAAGAGCTTCCAAGAAAAGCCAGGGAAGCTTTTCAGACTATAAAATAGAAAAAGCAGAGAAAACTGATTTAAAATAGAAAGAATTTATTGTTTTTATCGCTCTTTTTCGTACCTTTGCAGGGTTTTATATAAAAAGCATTGGGGAAATTTGATTCATATAAGATAGACTTGAGAATCCTTCCTGAAGGTACACATACTTTTTCATTTAAACTTGACAACAAGTTTTTCAGTGATATAGATGGTCCTGAGGTGCAAAAAGGGAAAATCAATGTTGACTGTACCATCAACAGCTCTACGGACGCTAATAAAATGGCGTTTCATTTAGAAGGTGTTGTATGGGTCCCATGCGATAGATGCTTGGACGAAATGGAACTACCTGTAGAAACTGAAGCAAATCTGGTGGTGAAATTAGGCAAGGAATATGCAGAAGAAAGCGATGAAATCGTTGTTATTCCTGAAGACGAAGGCATCATTAATCTGGCATGGTTTTTATATGAGTTTGTAGCATTAAACATCCCGATTAAGCATATACATGCACCGGGGAAATGCAACAAGATGATGTCATCTAAGCTACGTAAGCATACAGCACACTTAGCTAATGAAGAAGAGGAAGAGTCTGACTTATACGATGACCTTCCGGACGACACGACAGATGCTGAAAATGAAACAAACGATTCAATGGATACCGACCCTAGGTGGGACGCATTGAAGAATATTTTATGAAGTTTAAATAATCAAATATAATTACAATGGCACATCCTAAGAGAAGACAAGGAAAAGCTAGAACTAACAAAAGAAGATCACATGATCATGCAGTTCTACCGACATTGGCCACTTGCCCAAATTGTGGAGCATGGCACGTATATCACACCGTTTGCGGTGAGTGTGGATATTACAGAGGAAAACTCGCGATAGAGAAAGAAGTTGCTGTATAAAACAAGTAGTCTTTTTTCTTTAAGCAAATCAAAAAAGAATTGCCCTAAGAAACTTAGGGCTTTTTTTTTAACTTTGGCTCTGAATTAGAACAAAATAAGAGTTATGAACAAAATAAATGCGGTTATTACTGGTATTGGAGGCTACGTACCTGAGGATATTCTGACAAATGAAGATATTTCTCGATTAGTTGACACTACAGATGAGTGGATTATGACTCGTGTAGGAATCAAGGAGCGTAGAATTCTAAAAGGAGAAGGCAAGGGCCTTTCATATATGGGTATTAAAGCCGTTAATGAGTTGTTTGAAAAAACAAAAATTGACCCTGCTAGTGTAGAAGTTTTACTTTGCTGTACAACTACGGCCGATTATACTTTCCCCACATCAGCTTCGCTCATCGCTCATCAAACCGGCTGCACCAATGCAATGACGTTTGACCTGCACTCTGCCTGTGCCGGTTTTTTGTATGGGCTAGAAACAGCTACTAATTACATTCAGTCCGGAAGGTACAAACGCGTAGTTTTAGTATCCGGAGATAAGATGACATCAATCACCGACTATACAGACAGAGCAACCTGCCCACTATTTGGCGATGGCTGTGGTGCGGTCTTAATTGAACCCACTGAAGAGGCTATCGGGGTGATGGATACCATTTTGCGTACGGATGGAAAAGGATTCGAAAACCTCAACATGAAAGGTGGAGGATCAGCTTATCCTGCTTCAGCAGAAACGATAGAAAAGAAAATGCACTATGTCTATCAAGAAGGACGCTCTGTATTTAAAGCGGCCGTTTCAGACATGGCAGATGTCGCAGCAGAGATAGCAGAACGGAATAATCTTGCCTATGATGACATAGATTGGTTTGTTCCACATCAAGCAAACTTGAGAATAATTGATGCTGCAGCCAAGCGTTTAGGTATTGACTATAACAAAGTGATTGTCAATATTCAAAAATTCGGAAACACCAGTGCAGGAAGTATTCCACTCTGTTTATGGGAGTGGGAGTCTCGTTTTAAGAAAGGAGATAATTTGATTCTAGCGGCCTTTGGAGCCGGATTTACGTGGGGCGCCATTTATTTAAAATGGGGCTATGACAGTAAAAAAGCATAAATCAGGATTCGTAAATATCGTCGGCAACCCAAATGTTGGGAAATCGACCATTATGAATCGCTTAGTAGGCGAACGAATATCTATTATCACTTCTAAAGCACAAACTACCCGGCATAGAATCATGGGGATTGTGAACACAGAGGATATGCAGATAGTTTATTCGGACACCCCCGGGGTATTAGAACCGAACTACAAGCTACAACAATCCATGTTAAACTTTTCTGAATCAGCCTTAGGAGATGCTGATGTACTCCTTTATGTGACTGATGTGATAGAAAAGACCAACAAAAACGAGTTCTTTTTACAAAAAGTGCAAGCAAGCTCCTCTCCCGTACTGCTACTTATTAACAAAATTGATTTAAGCGACCAGACTAAATTGGAGGAGTTGGTTGGCAACTGGCAAGAGCTATTACCTAAAGCTGAAATTATTCCAATTTCGGCTCTATCAAATTTCAATATCAGTTACATTAAGCAACGAATTGAAGAACTTATGCCTGAGTCGCCTCCTTATTTTGAGAAGGATGCACTGACCGACAAGCCGGCTCGATTTTTTGTTACGGAAATTATCCGCGAAAAAATACTTCTTTATTATCAGAAAGAGGTTCCGTATGCTACAGAAGTAATCGTAGAACTGTTTAAGGAAGAAGAAAAATCAATTCATATCAAAGCGGTTATCATTGTAGAAAGAGAATCTCAAAAAGGGATTATCATTGGTCATCAAGGCATTGCCCTGAAGAAAGTCGGAACAATGGCTAGAAAAGATATCGAACGCTTCTTTGAAAAGAAAGTCTTTCTTGAAATGTTTGTCAAAGTAGAAAAAGACTGGCGCAATCGCGACCGAATATTAAAGAACTTCGGCTATATGCCGGATTAATTTAAAAATATAGCTATGGGAAAAGTTGTTGCTATCGTTGGAAGACCTAATGTAGGAAAATCCACTTTGTTTAATCGTTTAACGCAAACGCGTCAGGCCATTGTTGATGAAACAGCGGGCACTACACGCGACCGCCAATATGGCAAAGTTGACTGGAACGGAGTTGAGTTTTCACTCATTGACACCGGAGGCTGGGTTATCAACTCTGAAGACATATTTGAGGACGAAATCAACAAGCAAGTACGAGTAGCTATTGAAGAAGCATCGGTTGTTTTGTTTGTTGTAGACATTCATAATGGAGTAACTGACCTGGACACTGAAGTTGCCACAATATTAAGAAAGAGCAAAAAACCGGTGATTCTATTGACAAACAAAGCAGATAATTTTGAATCACATATCTATGCTGCTGAGTTTTATTCATTAGGCTTAGGTGACCCTATCTCTGTTTCTGCCATAAACGGATCGGGAACGGGGGATTTACTGGATAAGATCATCTCTGTCTTCCCTGACGAGATTCAAGACAAAGAACCGGAAGAAGACCTACCGCGTATAGCAATTGTGGGTCGTCCGAATGTAGGCAAATCTTCCTTAGTAAACGCATTCATCGGTGAAGAACGCAACATTGTTACAGATATTGCCGGCACCACGCGCGACTCTATCTATACGAAGTATAACAAATACGGACATAACTTCTACTTGGTTGACACAGCCGGTATTCGAAAAAAGGGCAAAGTAACTGAAGATTTGGAATACTATTCTGTGATTCGCTCCATTCGCTCCATTGAGAATGCAGACATTTGTGTGCTCATGGTAGATGCTTTGAGAGGCATTGAAAGTCAGGATATGAATATATTCTCCGTTATTAAGAAAAACAATAAAGGTCTGGTGGTTTGTGTGAACAAGTGGGATTTGGTTGAAGACAAAACACCTGAAGCTATACGCACTTTTACCCGAGCTATTCAAGAACGCTTAGCTCCATTTACAGACTTCCCTATTTTGTTTATTTCAGCAGTTACTAAGCAGCGTATTCTAAAAGTATTAGACAAAGTTAATGAGGTGTATGACAACCGTCAACGGAAAATACCCACCTCAAAACTCAACGAAACACTGCTGCCTATCATTGAGAACTATCCCCCTCCTGCCTGGAAAGGGAAGTATATCAAAATAAAATACATTACCCAAATTCAAGGCGGGCAAGTTCCTACCTTTATATTCTTCTGCAACCTTCCTCAATGGATAAAAGAGCCTTACAAGCGATTTCTTGAAAACAAGATCCGGGAGAATTGGGATTTTACGGGTACACCGATTAATATTTTCATCCGAGAAAAATAACTGATATAAACCTGAGAGTAGCATCTCAGGTTTTATTTTTCCCCTAACTCCAGAATTAATAGGATCGTTATAGCTATGTTTCTAACACATCCCTATAAAAACTGCGATTAATTATTTATGTTTGTCTAAGTAAATGAGTATTGCTTAGCTATGGCTCATTGAAAAACAAAATGATATCTAAAATAAGCATGAATTACAAACAGACTTCTATTCCGGATGTATGGATTATTGAGCCCAAAGTCTTCACTGATGACAGGGGGTATTTCATGGAGGCATATAACCAGACTACTTTTGAAAAGCATATTGGTCCTGTCCGGTTTATTCAAGATAATGAATCCTTTTCAACCCAAGGCGTTCTTCGCGGGCTACACTATCAACTTGCACCCTACTCACAAGCTAAACTAGTACGTGTCATTCAAGGATCCGTATTGGATATAGCTGTTGATATCCGGCAAGGATCACCTACTTATGGACAACACGTAGCCGTGATGCTATCTGCTGAAAATAAGAAACAACTATTTATACCCAGAGGATTTGCTCATGGCTTCCAAGTTTTGAGCGAAAAGGCTATTTTTACCTATAAAATAGACAATACCTACGCCCCGGAATATGAGCGGAGCATCCGATTTGACGACCCTGACCTGAATGTCAAGTGGGATATGGACTACTTTCATCAAGCCATTCTTTCACCCAAAGATTTGCATGCGCCTTGGCTCAAAGATGCTGAAATAAATTTTGACTATACTAAAAAAGACGATAAATGAGAACATACTTAGTTACAGGAGGAGCCGGTTTTATTGGCGCTAACTTCATCAAATACATGTTAAAGGAGCACACTGATGCTACGTTTATCATCATTGATTTATTGACGTATGCAGGCAATATGAGCACCATTGCAACAGATATAGACAACGAACGCTGCATTTTCGTCAAAGGAGATATTTGCGACCGTCCTTTGCTGGATTCGCTTTTCACTACCTATCCCATCGATATCGTTGTTCATTTTGCAGCCGAGAGTCATGTGGATAGGAGCATTGAAAATCCGCAATTGTTTTTAGAAACAAACATCATGGGTACCCAGAACCTGCTAGATGCAGCTCGCTCAGCTTGGGTAACCGGAAAGGACGAGCAAGGATATCCGGTATGGAAAGACCATGTGCGGTTTCATCAAGTATCTACCGATGAAGTATATGGAAGCTTAGGGGCTACCGGATTCTTTACTGAAAAAACTCCGCTAGACCCACACAGCCCATACAGCGCATCTAAAACCAGTGCGGACTTGTTCGTACAAGCCTATTATGACACCTATAAAATGCCTGTTTCAATCACTCGCTGTTCCAATAATTATGGTCCTTATCAGTTTCCGGAGAAACTCATCCCACTCATTATCAAAAACATCTTAGAAGGCAAAGCGCTGCCTATCTACGGTGACGGACTCAATGTGCGCGACTGGCTATATGTAGATGATCATTGCCATGCGATTGATTTGGTCATCACTAAAGGAAAGCCGGGTGAGGTCTATAACGTAGGCGGACATAATGAGCGCACCAATATAGACATAGTCAAAACCATCCTCAGCACCCTGCAAGAAATGATGGATAAACAGCCCACGTATCGTAACCTGTTAAAAAAGAAAGTATCAGATGTGCATGGCGAAATCCGCACCGACTGGATAAATGAAAGCCTAATCACCTTTGTAAAAGACCGCTTAGGACATGACCATCGTTACGCAATAGACCCACAAAAGATTGGTGACGAGTTAGGCTGGCAACCCGAAACAGACTTTGATACCGGAATTGTCCAAACAGTCCGTTGGTATCTGGAAAATCAAAATTGGGTAGATGAAATCACCAGTGGAGATTATATACATTATTACGACCGAATGTATGCAAATAGATAACCGACTAGCAACAATTGGGGCTAACAGCCGAAAAACAGAAATATCTACTTTGCCCGTGAAGCTTTTTTTGTATTTTTATCCTATTAAATGAGCAGATAAATAGTTACATCATGAAAGAACTCCAACTATCTCGATTCGACGACATACGTCCTTTAAACAATAGCGAAGTACCTCAGGCTATTGAAGAGCTGTTAGATAATCCCGAATTTAAACAAGCCGTACAAGCTGTTCTCCCCGAGATTGGATGGGAAGACTTCACAAACCTTTTTCGCTCGTACAAGACCAAAGAGGATATGAAGTCTGATTTGAGCTACAAAGGAGTCATGAAAGTAGCTTCTGATACTACGTTTTCACTAACTGCATCAGGCAAAAGCCGATTGCCAAACATGCCATGCACTTTTGTTTCTAACCATCGCGACATCGTCTTAGATGCTTCTTTTTTGAATGTGCTTTTATACGATATGGACAAAAGGCTCACACAAGTAGCCATAGGTGACAATCTGCTTATCCGCCCATGGATTAAAACATTTGTTCGCCTCAACAACAGCTTTATTGTAAAAAGAGGCTTGAGTGTGCGTGAAGGATTTCAAGCCAGCAAAGACCTTTCAGCCTATATTCGTTATGCTATCAAGGAGGAAAAAGAGTCCATTTGGATTGCACAACGTGAAGGTCGCGCCAAAGATTCAAACGACCGCACACAAGTATCACTCCTTAAAATGTTGAGTCTATCAAGTGATTTGGAATTCCGAGAAAGCCTTTGTGAACTAAACATCGTGCCCGTTTCCATCTCGTACGAATATGACCCTTGCGACTACTTAAAAGCGGCAGAATTTCAGCTCAAACGAGACAACCCTTCATTCAAGAAAACCCCATATGACGACCTGTTAAGCATGAAAACCGGTATAACTGAATATAAAGGGAGGGTTCACTTTGCCGTTGGCAACCTAATAAATGAGCAACTCAAACAAATACCTACAGAGCTACATAAGTCGGAAGTGCTACAAATAGCTGCCACAATAATCGATCAGGATATATTCTCTCGCTACCGCTTTTATCCGGGCAACTATGTAGCCTATGATTTACTAAATAAAACACGCATGCATAGCGGACACTACAGCCCGACAGAGAAAAAAGAGTTTATAAACTACTTGCAACAGCAACTGGATAAAATAGACATACCCAACAAAGACGAAGACTTCTTACGAACGATGATATTACGCATGTATGCCAATCCACTAACGAACTACATGCTTTACGCCTAGCACCCAAAACAATTAGAAGGGATAGCCAACGGCCAGATGGAAGCCCAGTCCGTCTTTAAACTTAGGTATATTATAATACCCTTTCTTTCCCGTGTCGTAAGGCAAGTGTAAAGCAACACCTAAGTCAACACGAACGACTAGAAAGCCTAAGTCGTATCGAAGACCTGCCCCTGTTCCTAAGGCTAAGTCGTTCAGAAATTTGCTTGCCTTCAATGTACCTCCCGGTCTGTTTTCGTCGTCACGCAACAGCCAAACATTACCGGTATCCATAAACAGTGCCCCTTTTAAGTCTCCAAATAAACGGAAACGATATTCCACATTCGCCTCCAGTTTTATATCACCAATCCGGTCGATATAAGCATACCGATCATTTTGTTCCGGGGCAAAGCGTCCGGGACCCATACTGCGAATCGTAAAAGCACGAATACTGTTCGCTCCACCTACATAAAACTGTTCGCTGTATGGAGCCACTTCTGAATTTCCGTAACTATAAATAATACCTGCACCTACCCGTGTGACAATTTGCTGATTACGATCAATCACCCACTTGTTACGCACCTCAGCTGTTCCTTTGATAAACTGAGAAAAAGGATTTTTAAAGATGGTCTTCCGTTCATTGAATTTTTTTCCGGCAAGCATATAGAAAGCAGAAACGATATTCCCTGACTGTGCTACACCAAATTGCCACCAAGTGGAATGATCATATTGCTTAAGGGATGAATCATCGTAGGTATACGTATAACTGATGGTTGGAATAAACTGGTCTTCCAAACTTTTAGAAAGTGCCGGATTGCGTGACGCGATATTATCATACTCACTTGTCCGGTTGGTCAGCTTGCTATAAGTCAACCTAAACGGCGTAAATGAATGCCTGCTCCGCCTACCGGTATGAAATTCGTATGTCAAACCCGCACCAAAAGAGAGCATCCGGAAAAATTTTGTCCTGTTCAACTGAGTCATATACATTTGGGCTGTTGTCGACGAAACATAGTCGCTTGGCTTCAAACGCCAAGGAACCAAGGTTTTTGGAAAGTATAACGAAGTGCTCACCCCCACTTCATAGTTATTTATCTTCTCTTTAGACCGCCCCGTTTGCCATTCATAAGAACCGTGCAAACTACCACTGAACACTTCTCCCCCGCCAAATAAGTTCCGCCTGCTCAAACTAAATATAGCACCCGGACCCATTTGATTGTTGCTCTTCGTTTTCATATTCATCTCAAACTCACCATCCCACGGGAGGTCATACGTAGCATTGATTTTCAAATCCAGGCTATCATTCCTACTAAAGCGAGCCGTATCTTGAGGCTGATAATTCATTTCCGTATAGCGAAAGATGTTTAGTTGGTTCAAACCGTTCTGCGTAAAGCTTTGATGAAGCTGCGAAAAGGTATCTCCTTTTTTAATCTTCAATTTATCATAGATTACAGCTGGTCTTACTCGCAGTTTCTTATCATAATGAATGGTTATATCTTTATATTGCATCGAATCTGTTGGATGTTCTCCGTTATAGCCAAATAGCCAAACTGATATATTCCCAATCTTCCACGGGCGCAGTGCATTTATAGGTAAGCCCTCTTTCATACCTGCTTTGAGCCAGACTTTCCCCGGCACCAGCGTACTATCAGCCTGATAAGTTATATACTCCGGACGGAAATAGTAAAATCCATTATTTCTAAAAAGCGAAGCAATTCTTTTTCTTTCGTCTTCGAGCTGAACCACATTAAAGATATCTCCTTTTTTCACTAGCCGCTCTCCTTCGGTTCCGCGCACCAGTGAGTCTGCACTGAAGCGAAAACGAACATATTCGATAGAATCTATCACATGAGGCGCATTCATCTCAATATGATAATTGATAGCCGCTTTTTTATCACTCTTTTTATCGGGAACAATCTCATACGATGCAACGCCGTCAAAATAGCCGTATTCTTTCAATAAATTCTGAACAATATTAACCCGCATTCCGGGATTAACTGTTGAGATTAAAACCGGTTTTTTAGCAAAAAGCTTAAACATCCATTTATTGAAAAACCCTTTTTTATCGACAAATGCATTATACGCATATAAGCTAAAAGGGAAAGGGCTTTTCACGGACGAACTACCCATTAAGGCTCCATTCGGAGGGTATGCCAAAGCTGCTTCAATTTCTGACAAAGTTATTTCAGCATGCTTTGACTCATCACCTTTTTCAATGGTCGTCTTTTTAATCCCTGTATACAACAGTTCACCGTTAGGAATATTTTTAGTCGCCGAGCAAGACGTTCCTAAGCAAACGATGAGAAACATCGAAAAAACATATTGGAGTTTACTTAGCCTCTTCATTTTTCTTCTCTTCATGGTACACGTTCTTTTCCACTTCGCTTGTTTCCTCTTTCTCCTTTTCTTTTTCCTCTAACATCAACTGCTTCTTTTTCTTTCTGGTGAAGAACAATTCATTGATTTTCTGCATACGTTTTCTAAACACGATACCCGCTCCGGTCTGCATCACCTCTCCTTCCAGTAGGTTTTCATAGTTCTTATTATGGAACACTTTGACATACCTCGTTCCGCCATCATCCAGCCTGTATTCGATAGTAGCATCGTCAATAAATGACTGATTGCCTTCAGCTCCCTCTCCGGTAGCTATACGACCACCTAAAATAACGTTTACCCGGTCATTAAAGAAGCGTTTAGAAAAACGGAAAGAAAAGTCTGTCTGCTCACCCACTCCATCCCGGTTATACGTTTCCATTCCTACCGATATATCAATCCCCTTCAAGGCACTACCTGCAATATTGTTTATTTCATTATTCAAGAATGAACTGAGTGCCGCATTCATATCCAAACCGGACCCACCTCCTCCACCTGCAAGATATATTCCGGTGACCAACATAGTTACCGCCTGCTTACTTCTTTCTTCATCGCCCATAGCAGCCAGTTCATTTTTCACTTCCATATCTTCCGGAGCATCTAAGGTAAATTTAAGTGATAAATTATTCATGGTCTCTTTAATCACGATGCCCGCATCAAAATTGACCATCCGCGTAGACCCATCGTCATTAGCTACCGCAGTACGAACACGCTCGGTAGCTATCAGGTTGAGATAAGGCTCCATAGGATCGCCCGAGAATTCAATATAACTGCCACTTTTGACATTCAGCTCTTTGTTTGGAATAATCGGCATATCATATTTGATTTTACCACTATTCAGCGTATATCTGCCATTTAGCTGCATTTCGCCCATTGAGTTATATAGGAATGACAAGTCTCCTCCCCCATTCAAGTCTACAAAATTCGACCCATCTTCATTCAGTTCAACCTTCGCTTTTACGGCCGGATCAATAACGATGTTTAGCAGTGCATCAATTCCACTTGTTTCCACTCCACTTATGGCTTGCTTAAACCTCATTTTCCGATTCGTACTTACCGGCACGGTATCTTGGAAATAGGTAAACGTGACCAATCCGGACATGCGGTCTTTAGAAGTCAGCGGAGAGTCTGTCATGATATACGTGACATTCGTCCTCCCCAGTATATGCAAATTACCCCGTAAAGCCAATGCGTTCAAAGGACCTTTAATCGTTGAGTTTAAATCAATAACAAAGCGCCCATACAGCATACTCTCTTTAGTTTTTGGCGCATTCATTAGCGTCATATTATCAGCTGTCAGCCTGAGGTCTGCAGTAGGTTTTGACAAGTTACGGGCATTCACCGAACCATTAATCACAAAAGGTCGGTCACCATGTGTATAAAGCTTAAAGTGATCAATATTAATCAGGTTATTATCCACAATGATTGGTTTGTCTTCAATTTTCACCTCAGTGCCTACCGAAGGTATATAAATGCCGGCTGTGTCCAAATGCATCGCCCCATTGACTTTCGGTTCTTTGCTCGTGCCACTGATATCCAAATTGCCATGCAATGCTCCCCTCATTTTCGCCATTCCTCCGGGAATCATCGGATTGAGCATCAACAATGGCATATGATCTATCTCTAAGACTCCTTCAATATTGTCGGTTTCTTCTTTCATGGCATAGCTCACATACAAAGACGAAATTTCCTGCTCGTCCTTAAATAAGTGCATATCTAACTGATGATTTCTACTGTCTAAAGGAAGATATACCCCTTGTAAAAACAAATCACCGATGAGTCCATTATCAAACACCAGACTATCTATCACCATGTCGGCAGCCACCATAAGCATCGTGTCTACCGGTTCATAGCGGAATGATGTATTTACATACCCGCTCAAAGGTGGCATTGATGGGACAGCCATTGAAAGTGAATCCAGGTTAATTCGATTAACCTCGAGCATAAGGGCTTCCATTTTTGTACTGTCTGCCACAGAGTGCAGCCATAATGAGGCTAGCTGGTCGCCTGACATTCTCAAGTCGGCACTCATATTGTATTTATCCTGGAAGATAAAATAGTTGTCTGAATTAATTTTAAAAGGTATATAAGCCAGTATAGGATTTTCCGGGAAAACAGAGAATCGAATTCCTTCATCTATTTTTACTGCATTAGCACCAATATACAAAACCGTATCTTGCTTATTATCTTTGTACAGACCTACTATGTCCATATAGTTTTTCCGGATTTTCCCTCCTACAGAAACATAAAAAGGAGACTGCCTTCTAAAACGATTCTTCTTAACCTGAGCCAAATAGTTCAAATCGCCTTCAGTTTGCTTGATATCAAACGAGATAGTATCAATCTTAAGTGTATCAACTATCAATGCGTGGAGCGAGCTAGACAGCGTAAAACCATCTTCCGGCGATGTATTGGCATTCAGTCTGAACCGATCAAAAAACACATTAAAATACTGAGAAGCCATATACAGAGGGTTGTCCTTATCTCCCTTAATGGCTAAACTCATTTCCGGCAAGAATGGTCGAAGTCGTTTCAAGTCAATCATTGAATCAACTTTCAACTGATAAATAATGGAATCAGAAAAGACACCCAC